>JAQGIE010000049.1 GCA_028291365.1 Rhodospirillales bacterium | reverse complement strand
CTGACGCGTTCGACCGGACCGCAAAGAGAAATTTCCGGTCATCGTCGCCGGGAACTGACCGGCGCGACGCCGATCAGTTCCGTCGTTCAGTTCGCGTGTGTCATCAGCCCTCAGAACACGAAGGCCGAATTGGTCAGCGTGAGATTGCCGACCAGCATGATCTGGAAATCGGCGGCGTTGCCGTTTGCGCCACCCACATTGCCTTCGACGATGGTGTTGCCGAGACCGTCATGGAACCAGCGCACCTGAGCGGCCGCGGTGAACGCGCCCGTGCCTCCGGCAGCGGTGAATTGGAACGTCTGGTTTCCGCCCTGCCCGGCATTGGCATCGATGGAACTGAGGTCGATCCGGTCGCCGGCCGAGAAGTCCAGGATCACGTCCCGCGTCGCGACCGTCAGGCCCGAGTCGCTGACGTCGTTGTAGTCAAATGTGTCGTTGCCGCCGCCGCCGGATAGCCTGTCGGCACCGGCCCCGCCATTCAGGTTGTTGTTGCCGGTATTGCCTTTGATCGTGTTGTCGAGCCCGTTGCCGGTGCCGTTGATCCCGGCCGAACCGGTCAAAGTCAGGTTCTCGACATTGGCGCCGAGCGTGAACGTCACCGAGCTGTTGACCGTATCGGTGCCTTCGCCCGCATTTTCGACCGCCGTATCGCCGGTGTTCTGGACGAAATAGGTGTCGTTCCCGGCGCCCCCGGTCAGCTTGTTGTTGCCGCTGTTCCCGGTCAGCGTGTTGTCGAGCGTGTTGCCGGTGCCGTTGATGTTGCCGTTGCCCGTCAGCGTCAGGTTCTCGACATTGGCGCTGAGCGTGAAGCTCACCGAGCTGTTGACGAGATCGGTGCCTTGTCCCGCAGTCTCGACCACCGTGTCGCCGGTGTTCTGGACGAAATAGGTATCGTTGCCGGCGCCGCCGGTCAGCGTGTTGTTGCCGCTGTTCCCGGTCAGCATGTTGTTGAGTGCGTTGCCGGTGCCGTTGATCGCGGCCGAGCCGGTCAAGGTGAGGTTCTCGACATTGGCGCCGAGCGTGAACGTCACCGAACTGTTGACGAGATCGGTGCCTACGCCGCATTCTCGACCACCGTATCGCCGGTGTTCTGGACGAAATAGGTGTCGTTCCCGGCGCCGCCGGTCAGCTTGTTGATGCCGCTGTTCCCAGTGATCGTGTTGTCGAGCGTATTGCCGGTGCCGTCGATCGCGGCCGAACCGGTCAAGGTGAGGTTCTCGACATTGACGCCGAGCGTGAAGCTCACCGAACTATTGACGAGATCGGTGCCTTGTCCCGCCGTCTCGATCACCATGTCGCCGGTGTTCTGGACGAAATAGGTGTCGTTGCCGGCGCCGCCGGTCAACTTGTTGATGCCGCTGTTCCCGGTCAGCGTGTTGTCGAGCGTATTCCCAGTACCGTCGATCGCAGCCGAACCGAGCAAGGTGAGGTTCTCGAGATTGGCGCCGAGCGTGTAGGTGATCGAGCTGTTGACCGTATCGGTGCCGCCGCCGGCGGTCTCGGTCACGACGTCAAGCGCGCTGTCGACGAAATAGGTGTCGTTGCCGGCGCCGCCGAGCATCTTGTCGTTACCGGTGCCGCCGTCGAGCGTGTCGTTGCCGGCCGCGCCATCCAGCGTGTCGTTGCCGCCCAACCCGTTGAGCGTGTCGTTGCCGCCCAGGCCGAGGACCAGGTCGACGCCCGACGTACCGCTCAGCGCCGAATTGCCGTTGCTGTCACCGACGACCGCGGTTTCCGGCGAGGTGAAGCTGTAGGTGCCGAACGGATCGGTGTAGGTGCCGACGACGTGCAGCAGCTTTCCCACCTGACCGGAAGCGGGCGTGAACGCAGCCTTGGTGGCCCCGGCGACATTCGCCCAGGTCGTGCCGTCAGACGAGGATTGCCACTGATAGGTGACTGTAAGCGTCGCCACGTCGGGGTCGGCCAAGTCGTTCGTCGCCGTCAAAGTGGCGGTGTTTGTGGTCTGCCCATAGGTCGGCGCGATGTGGACGCCGCCGGTCGAGGGCGATTGTTGCGGGATCAGATCCAGCGTCGCGTGCGCATCGACGATCCGCAGCCCGTCCGACACTTTATAGGTGAAGGCCACCCCGGTGTCGTCGTTCAGGACCGGCGTGAAACTCCAGGTGCCGTTGTTGTTGTCGATCAGATTGCCCGAGGACGCGGTCAGGTTCTGCACCGACATCGGGTCGAGATCGAGATCGCTCCAGCCTTGGAGCAGCTGCGCAGTCGTGATCGTCCGCGCAGCGTTTTCATTCAGCGCCGCCAGGACGACAGGGTCGGGGCCAGTCGGCCGGTGATCGCCGACCAACGCTTCGCTGAAAACGCCATCGGCGAACTGGAACTTCTCGACGCCGATCACGAGGTCGGTGCCGTCCGGCGAACCGGGCCGGTGATCGGCAATCTTGTAGGCCGTGATGACCCCGGGCCCGGTGCTCGTGGTGAGCGTTCCGGTCGCGGTGTCGTAAAACAGCTTGGTGACGGTGTAGTCGTCGAGATTGCCGCTATAGACGGCCGTGTCGCCCGATCCGGCCGCATTCGTCTCGCCGAGAACGTAGTTCGGCCGCGAGGTCAGCAGATCGGACAGATGCGTCGCCATGCCCTGCGTGCCGAGCAGCCCTTGGCTGTCCTGCGTCAGGATCGGATTGCCGGCGACGTCGTAGCTCTTGTGCCAATGACCGTCGAGAACGTCCAACCGGATCGAATCGCCAATGATCACGTCGTTGCCGGCAGCGCCGCGCAGCGTGTCGTTGGCACTGCCGCCGACCAGCCAGTTGTCGCCGCCATCGCCGAGCAGCTTGTCCGCGAACTTGGAGCCGATCAGCCCTTCAATTTCGCTCACCAGCATGCCGAAGGGTTCGAACGGCGGGTTCGTCCCGGGTGCAGCCACCAGATTCTGATTATTCAGATCCGCTGCAACATCGAGGACGAGGGTCGAATCGGCGAACGAGGCGAAATCGAACCCGTCGCCGCCGAGCGCCTCATCGCCGTCGCCCTGCGCCGCGCCGCCGCCGATGCCGCCCATGATGATGTCGTCGCCCCCTTCGCCTTTCAGCATGTCGGGCCCGGAGCCGCCGGAGAGAATGTCGTCACCGGTGCCGCCGCGCAGTTCGTCGGGTCCGTCACCGCCATACATTTCGTCGTTGCCGGCGTCGCCGAAGGCGACATCGGTGTCGCCGCCCGCGTCGATATAGTCGTCGCCATCGCCGCCATGCAGTTCGTCGATGCCGGCCTCACCGTAGAGATGGTCGTTGCCGCGACCGCCGATCACGACATCGATGGCACCGGCCGACGTGCCGGCATAGATGATTTGGTTGCCGTCGCCGCCATCGAGGAAGTCCTCGATGTCGCCGCCGTAAATGACGTCGTCGCCCGCTTCGCCATAGATGTGATCGGCACCGGACTTGCCGTCGAGAACGTCGTTGCCGGCGCCGCCATAGATCGTGTCGTCGCCGTCGCCGGCGTCGATCCAATCATTGTAGGCGGTGCCCGAGACCACCTCGTGCGAGTTGTAACCGGTGGCTGTCGTGCCGTCGGGGTTGGTGCCGATGTCCGGCCGATAATCGAGGAAATATCCTTGCGTATCGCCGGTATCGGCGTTGGTCAGGTGGATGATCGTGCCGTTTCCGTTCGTCCCACCCGCCCCGCCGGTCGAGTACACGCCGAGATGCTCGCCGGCATGGCTGGTCGCGTAGCTGTCGATCAGGTAGCCGTATTTATGTTCGGTCTTGAACGCGTTGCCCGACGGTGACGACGCGTTGTAGCTGAGCTCGACATAGCTGTCGGCGAAGGTCATCACGTCGCCATTGAGGTGACGCGCGTCGGTGGTCCGCTCGATGATGTCCTTGAACTGCTCGGTCGTGATCTCCTGGTTGAGATCGGTCGTGATCGGCAAGGCCAGGTCCAGGCGGTAGAGATAATAGAAGCGGTCGCCGTCCATCAGCCGCTCCATCTGGTCTTCGAAGATGGCGTTGAAGGTCGGACCGAGGATGCCGCCATAGACGTGCTTCTCGGCCAATCCGCCGAGCCATAGATCGATGTTGTTGAAGGCGCTCGCGCCATCCACGAGAAATGCGTGCGTGACCGGATCTTTTGCGCCGTTGAGGAAGTTGGTCGCGTCGGCCTGGGTGAAGCCCATCGCCTCGGCGCTGCCCTCGGCGACCGTGCCTCGGTCCAGACCGAGCAGCGCGTTGGCCTTGCTGACGTCGCCGTCGAACGCGTAGGCGGCGATGAAGTTGGCCAGCGACTCCGGATGGATCATGTTGTTGGCGAAGTCGCTCCAGCTCGTATACGGCGTCAGCGCATCAACCACGATGTTGGTGTGGTGCGGCGTATCCGGGTTGGCCGCGCGCTCCGCGATGAGCGCGTCATGGATCTGCTGGCGCGTCTGGTTCAGCGTCGGCAGGCCGAGATCGCGAGCCCGCGCGATATTGATCGCCGGCAGATCGAGCGGCTGCCCGAGCAGGCTCTGCTGCACGGCGGGCGTAACGAATTCGTCGGTCTCGCTGCCGACCTGACGGGTCATGCCCAGCGCGACGGCGGTGGGGCCGACATCGGCGAAACGCTGCGGCGAGAGAAACGACTGCGCCAGCCCGTAATGGGTGATCGCGCCGGTCAGATCATATTCTCCGCTGGCATCCTTCTCGATCGCGTCGATCGTATCGCGCAGTTGCGAGTGGCCGAATCGGAAGGCGGCCTGGCCATATTCGAGCGAGATGTCGGCGTTGATGGCCGAGTCGTAGGTGACGAACTCGGGCAGGTCGGGCGTGATCAGTCGCGCGTACTGATCGATCGCGACGTGCTGGTACTCCATCTCGACAATGAGCTTGGTGCCCTGGAAGAGCCGGTCGTTGTTCCAGGAGATCGCGCCGGCCGACGTGACGTAGTTGTTGTTCGCGTCGACATAGTGGTTGTTGGCGTCGATGGTGACGCCGGCGCCGCTCGCGGGACCGCTTGCCGTCACCGCAATCTGCCAGGTATGCGCATAATTGTGCGTCGGGTCGGCCAGGTTCTGCTTGAGGATCTGGCCCTCCAGATTCAGAAGCTGGACGTTGTGGTCCTCGTGGAACACATGGTGGATCGCGGTCAGCCCGAAATTCTCGTTGGCGCGGCCGTCGCCGGCGATGTAGTGGTCGCCGACCGACTCCAGCAGCAGTTCGTTCGCGATCGCTTTGTCGGTTGCCGAGATATCGCTTCGGATGGTGAACGTCGCGAGGTCGACAAAGTCCATGATCGTCTTGGTGCTGTGGTCGGCATAGACGACCGCGAAGCCGAACGGTGCGGCTGCGCTGAAATTCAGGTGATCGACCGCGCCGTCCAGGGCTTTGAGCTTGGTCAGTCCGGTGATGTGCGTCGCATCGAAATGCGGATTCATGTCGAGCAGCAGCGCGTGACCGGTACGGACCACCTGCACGCCGTTGCCGGCGTTGCCGTCGGCATCGAGAAGATGGCCCTGCGCATCGCGCGCCCGGTAATCGTTGATGTCGTCCCAGGTCAGGTCATCCCGGCCGGTCGCAAGCACGTGCTGGCGCAGCTCGGTCAGCGTCGGCAGCGTCTGATGCGTCAGCGTTCCGTCGGGCAGGTGCCAGGCTGCATCATCGGAGAGCGTGTACCCGTCGAACAGCGCGGCGCCGGGGACATACTGGCCGGGATGGTTCGGATCGGCGACCCACTGGCGCAGCAGTGCCGTGACTTGCTCGTTCGAACCATAGGTCTGGCTCTGATCGATCATCGGCGAGGTATGATTGAGATATTCCGGCGCCAGCGGGCCGATCGTGTCGTCCGGGGTGCCGTACAGGTGATCGGGCCCGGGATTGATGTCGTCGGCGGTATAGAACTTGCCGTCGGGACCGGCGCCCTGCACGTTTTCAACCGTCGCGCGGCTGATCTTCAATGCGTAGGTCGGTTGGCCGCTTGGACCGATCATGCCGTAGAGCGGATCGGTCGGCGCGAGCGGAATCGTGATGGTCGCGTTGGCGCTCGGCTTGCCGATGAAATCCAGGCCGTGGTCGAAGAACTGACCAAACAGCACGAACCAGCCACTGTAAGCGGGATCTCCCGAAATCGTGTTGATGTTGCGCACGAAGCCATCGGCGGCAATCGCCGGGTCGCTGTTGAGCACCTCGGCGAAGGCTTGGTTGTCCGCGACCCAGCTCGGCTGGCCGGTTGCCGGATCGACTGGACCGCTCTGCGTCGCGTTCGCCGAATTGGTCACCGTCTGGCTGATCATGCGCGGCGTGTAATCGACCACGCTGGTCAGCGGGTTGGCGTAAGCGCCGTTGTTGTGAATGACATTGCTGTCGCTTGCGTCGACGGTCTGGCTCGGCGCCGCCGTGAAGGCCGGGTTGCTCGCGTACTGGACGGTGTAGTTGTTGTAATCCGGATGCGTCATCTGACGCATGAAGGGATGCTGGCTCGATCCGTAAGCTTCCCAGCTCTGCGTCAGCGCATTGTAGGCGCCCGACGTATCCCGCAGCCCGTCCGAAACGCGCGCGCTTGCATAGATCGGCAGCCCCGTATCGGGGTTGATGATCTCCAGCGGGTTGAACGTCCCCATCTCGCCGAGTTCGTGCGTCGTTCCGTCCGCATCGACATAGCCGTAGATGACGTGGCCGTTGGCGTCGTACCTGATCGATTTGATCGTCGGGAACGTCACCTGCTGTTGGAGATAATTGAGGTCGCCCAGGTTGATAAGAAACGCTTTTGCGACAGTCATGGCACGACTCCTTCAGCGGTGGCAGGCGCGCGTCATCGAGCTGCGGTCTGGCGCGCGAGTCGCCATCCGGTCCGTGACGGATTGAGTGTGAAAAGCCTTGGTCGGCGGAAGCCGACATTCCCCGGATCGATCAGGATCACGTTGGGACGACGGCTCGCCTGATTTCGATCATGCGTAGAAGGGATTTGCGCAGCAACCGACGCGACTCATCGCGATGGAGTAATTCATCTGACTTACTTCGAGTGCTGCGTGCCTGCACACTCGCCAGCGTCAGTGATGCGCGCTATTGCGACATTCATCGCCGCGATTGAGAAGTCCGACGAGATGATGCAGCACGCCCAACGTCTGCCGCATCACCATCATGCGTGGGGGGATCGCCAGCGTGACCTGTCACGAGCCCGCGTACGGACGGCGCAACGTCTCGTTGCGCTACGCGCGTTTTCGCTGCTTGCCTGATCTGGTGAACGCGACGGCCGTGGGCACGGCCGTCGCCTGGTCCGCGTCAGTCGTCGCGCTGCTGCACGGTTTTCTCCAGCACCTTCTCCGGCGTCCAGGGATCGAGGACCGCGTCCGGATTGGCGATCATCTCGCCGGTGACCGCGTCGACCGCGACGCGATCGGGCTTTCCGCCCCGCAACACTTCGATCTGGTAGGCCAGCACGCTGTTGCCGCCGGTCAGCGGCTTCGCCAATCCGGCATCGACGGCGATGGCTCTCGTGGCGTTCTCGGCGGTCTGAATCGCCGCCGTCAGCGGCACCTTCGCCTGCGCAAGGCTGCGCACGTCCTGCCGCAGCTTCCACGGCAGCATCCACTCCGGAATCTCTTCCGCGCGCAACACGACGAGCTTGTCGGTAAGCGGGTTGACCCGGATGTATTCGACCCCATCGGGCTTCGCGATGACGGTCTCAAATCCATGGCCGGGCGCATGCAGCCAGCGAATTTCGAGAACGCGACCGCCGGTCGCTTCCTCGACCTTGGCGACCGCATCGGACAGCGACGTCCGGGTCAGTCCGGCATAGGGATCCGCCGTATCGGCGACGATCGACAAAGGTCGCGCAACGGTCTGGTTCGGCATGTGGTTCGATGCGACCGCCGTGCCCGCGCCGAGCAGCATGGCGGCGGTGAGAAGAAGCTTGTTCATGATCGACCTCATATCGCAACGCATCGTGTGCAGTGTCGGGCGCGGCGCATCGCGGCGCCTCAGCTGCTAGTCGCGCAGCACCTGCTTCTCGAGCAGCTTTTCCGGCGTCCAGGGATCGAAGACGAGCTCCACGTCGCGATCGATGATCACCCTGCCGGTGACGGCATCGACCGCGGTGCGTTTCAGCGTGCCGTTGTTCGCCAACACCATCTGGTAAGCGATCAGGTCGATATTGGGCATCTTCGGCTTCGCAATCGCCGCGTGGATTGCGGCCCCGTTGTGATATTGCTGGGCCGTCTCGATCGCGTCGGCGAGCTTTACCTTCGCTTGCCACACCGTCTTGACGTCCTGACGCACTTTCCACGGCACCATCCATTGCGGCAGCGCTTCGAGGCGCAGCGTGACGAGCTGGGCGGTCAACGGGTTCAGCCGCATGTAGATGACCGGCGCATCCTGCTTGGGCGAGACCACCGCCTCATAGCCCTGGCCGGGTCCGTGCAGCCAACGGATCTCGACGATCCGCCCGCCGGTTCCCTCCTCGATCTTGGCCACCGCATCGGACAGCGATGTGCGCGTGATGCCGGCATAGGGATTCGCGGCGTCGTCGGGAGCGGCTGCGATCAGGATCGGCGCGGGCGTGCGCGACAGCGCGCTCGCGGAGGCGAAAGCGGCCGCCGCCCATAGGATGACGACGGCGGTGAAGAACGGCTTGTGTATCGGCATGATCGATCCTCATGGCGCGCGGTCGACCCAGTCTCCGCCATCGCGCGCGGCGCGGCCTTGACGGCGGTCAAGCCGAAGTGCGGATCTTGTACAGAGCTCCGCTGTGCACCGGTGGGTCGGCTGAACAGGTGGGCAACAACCATCGAACCATGGCTTGATGCGTCCGTGTCCCCGACCGAGCCCAGCCCCGAACAGATCGAAGCCGACGTCGCCGCGATCGGCCGCATCAGCGCGGTGCCGAAGATACTCGAAGTCGTCGCCGCCACGACCGGCATGCGTTTCACCGCGGTCGCGCGCGTGACGCAGAATTCATGGACCGTCTGCGCCGTGCTCGACCGGCTCGATTTCGGGCTCAAGCCCGGCGGGACGCTCGACGTCGCCACCACATTGTGCGCCGACGTGCGCGACGCCGAACAGGCGATCATCATCGAGAACGTCGCCACCGATCTCGTCTATCGCGACCACGCGACTCCGGTCCTGTACGGCTTCCAGAGTTATTTCTCGGTGCCGATCTTCCGTACCGACGGCAGCTATTTCGGCACCATCTGCGGTCTCGATCCGGCGCCCGCCAAGTTGCGCGGCGGCAAGACCGAAGCCATGATCGAGTTGTTCGCGCAACTCATCGCGGCCCAGCTCGAAGTCGAAGAGCAGCTCGGCGAGAGCCGCGACGCGTTGTCCGACGAACTGAGGACCGGCGAATTGCGCGAGACGTTCATCGCCGTGCTCGGCCACGATCTGCGCAATCCGCTCTTCTCGATCGAATCGGGCGCCGACCTGCTGAGCAAGGCGCCGCTCGACGCGGGCTCACGCACCGTGCTGGACCTGATGAAGAACAGTTGCCGCCGCATGAGCGTGCTGGTGCAGGACATTCTCGACTTCGCGCGCGGCCGCCAGGGCGGCGGCATTCCGCTGGCGAAGCGCACGACCAACGATCTCGACGCCGATCTGCGCCAGGTCATGGCCGAGCTGCAGATCGTGCATCCCGACCGTCTCGTGCGTGTCGATTTCGATCTGCGAGGCGCCGTCACGTGCGATCCGGCGCGCGTCGGGCAGCTCTTCTCCAACCTGCTCGCCAACGCGATGACGCATGGCGCGCCCGATCAGCCGGTCGACGTGCTGGCGCACAGCGCGAACGGCGCGCTGACCCTGTCGGTCACCAGTCGCGGCGTACCGATTGCGCCCCATCTCATGCCGCGCCTGTTTCACCCCTATGCGCGCCCGTCCACCGACCGGCATCGCGGTGGTCTCGGTCTCGGCCTCTATATCGCTTCGAAGATCGCCGAAGCGCATGGCGGCGAGTTGCTCGCCCGCTCGGACGCGAACGCCACCGTCTTCACCTTCCGTCTGCCCTCCGGCACCCGGCAGCAGATCGCCGCCGAGTGACCGTCGTGAAGCTCACCGTTCCCGTGCTGCTCGGTTCGGTGCGTAGCGAGCGGCAGGGCATCAAGGCGGCGCGCTATATCGTGCGGCTGCTCGCCGAACGCGGACACGAGCCGGTGCTGGTCGATCCGCTCGAAACGCCGCTGCCGCTGCTCGACCGCATGTACAAGGAATATCCTGGCGGCCAGGCGCCGAAGCTGCTGCAGGAGCTGGCCGATCTCTATGGCCGTGCCGACGCATTCGTGCTGGTGACCGCCGAGTACAACCACGGGATTCCGCCGGCGCTGAAGAATCTGCTCGATCACTTTCTCGAAGAATATTTCTGGCGTCCCTCGACGATCCTGTCTTATTCGGCCGGACGTTTCGGCGGCGTGCGCGCTGCCGTCGCGCTGCGCAGCGTGCTGTGCGAACTCGGCATGCCGAGCCTGCCTTCGAGCCTCGCTATTCCCTCGATCGGTCACGCGCTGTCCGACGACGGCCATGCCACGGAGCCCTGGATCGACGAGGCCGCGGACCGCTTTCTCGCCGAGTTCGAATGGTACGCGACCGCGCTCAAGGACAAGCGCGCCAAAGACCAGCCGCCTTACTGAACCGGCCGCCCGCCGTCGCCCTGGCGTGTTTTCCGGCGGCGGCGCGCGGCTGATTTCGCGTGCCGCGCCAAGGTGCGAGGGACCAGGTCCGCAACTTGCCTGGACCTTCGGCGCCAGATCGGCGAGAAGGCCCAAACACAAAGCCCGCGAAACGGGGAGGGGATGCCGATGATTGCTCGACAGGTTCTGGGCGCATTGCTCGCCACGGCGAGTCTGTTGGCGCTGCCCGCCGGGGCCGCCGAATTCAAGTCCGACCGCATCGTCGTGACGGTGGAGGGAAACGGTCCCGACGTCGTGTTGATCCCCGGCCTGACCTCGTCGCCGCGCGCGTGGATGTCGACGGTGCAGGCGATGCCCGGTTATCGCTATCACCTGGTGCAGCTGCGCGGCTTCGCCGGTCTCGCCGCCGAAGGCAACGCGCAAGGCATGGTGGCGGCGCAGTCGGCCGAAGAGATCGCCCGCTACATTCGCGCACAGAAGCTCAAATCGCCGGCCATCGTCGGCCATTCGATGGGCGGCACGATGGCGATGATGATCGCCGCACGCCATCCAGGCGAAGCATCCAAAGTCATGGTGGTCGACATGATGCCGTTTCTCGGCGCCATGTTCGGTCCGCCCGGCAGCACCGCCGAAAGCGTCAAACCGGTGGCCGACCAGGTGAAGGCGGGCCTGGAGGCGTCGACCGGTGACGCGCGCAAGGCGCGCATCGAACACACCATCGCCGGCATGATGAAGACCGAGAGCGAGCGGGGCTTCGCCATCCGCGACGGCATCGACAGCGATCCCGCCGTCGGCGCACGCGCCATGCACGAGCTGATCACCACCGATCTGCGCCCGGAACTGGCAAAGATCAAAGTACCCGTGACCGTGCTGTATGTGAAACCCGCCAATGTGCCGCTCACCGACGAGCAGCTCGACGGATTTTACAAACTGTCCTTCCAGCCGGTGCCACAGGCCAAGCTGATCCGCGTGCCCGACAGCTACCATTTCATCATGCAGGACGCGCCGCAGCGTTTCCGAAGCGAGCTGAAGACTTTCCTGGCGTCGTGATCGAAGAGGAGGGCCGGTCTCGCAACGGGCCGGCCTCCTTGCTATATCCAGGCTTCATCAGGAGCCTGCACCATGTCCGAACTGCTCCCGCCTTCCGTTGAAACGGTCATCGTGCCGCGTGCCCGCGACCTTGGCGGCTTCGAAGTGCGACGCGCGCTGCCGCACGCGAAGCGGCAGATGGTCGGGCCGTTCATCTTCTTCGACCAGATGGGCCCGACGCGCTTGTTGCCGGGCCGTGGCATCGACGTGCGGCCGCATCCGCATATCGGGCTGGCCACCGTCACCTATCTGTTCGACGGCGAGATCCTGCATCGCGACACGTTGGGCTCGGTGCAGAAAATCCGGCCCGGTGCGATCAACTGGATGACGGCGGGCCGCGGCATCGCGCATTCCGAACGCAGCGACCTGACCTGGCGCGAAGCAGGCGGCCCGATGTGGGGCATCCAGACCTGGGTGGCGCTGCCCAAGGCGCATGAAGAGACCGATCCCGGCTTTGCGCATCATCCCGACGCGACGCTGCCGATCGTCGAAGAAGACGATGCGCGCATGCGGGTGCTGATCGGGTCTTTCGCGGGCGCCACCTCGCCGGTCGCCACCTTGCACGAGACGCTCTATGTCGACGTGCAGCTCGACGCCGCCGCCCGCTTCCGCGTGCCGCGCGACGCGGCCGAGGATCGCGCCATCTATGTCGCCGACGGCGCCATCTCGATCGGCGGCATCCGTTTCGAATCGCAGCAGATGCTGCTGCTGCGCGCGGGCGACGAGATCATCGTCGACGCCGCCGACGCCAGCGCCGCGCGGCTCCTGTTGCTGGGCGGCGCCACGATGGACGGGCCGCGGCACATCTGGTGGAACTTCGTCTCGTCGTCGCAGGACCGGATCGACGCCGCCAAGGCGGACTGGAAAGGCGGCGCTTTCGGCCAGGTGCCGGGCGAGACCGAATTCATCCCGCTGCCCGAAGGACCGTAAACAAGAAAACGAGTGCACGCGTTGCCGCGCGCACTCGCTTCGAGGTCAGGAGAGCGCGTTCAGGAAAGCTTGCGGCGCGCGATGCCCAGGGCGACCAGGCCCGCACCCAACAGCGCCAAAGACGCAGGCTCCGGCACGTCCGGACCGCCGCCCCCGTCGGTTTGACCGGCGATGAGGAAGTACTGTTCCCTGCCGCCGCCGCCGCCAGTCATCGACGCGCGGAAGACGATGGTTGAGCTATCCGGGATTCCGGTCAGGTCGAAACCAAGGAGGAGCACGTCGGAAAAGCCGTTCCCGGGATTGCCGCCCAACTGCAGCACGGTCGGGCCGGTGTAAGTAAAGTCGACACCGGCCGTTGTGTTGATGTTGGCCGTGAACAGGTTGAGCGTTTCGGTCGGGGTCTGTCCGGCCGAATTCACGTCGATGCCGATGAGAAACTGGTCGCCGACGATGCCGCGGATCGTGCCGACCGTGTAAGTCGGTGACAGCAGATCATAGTTGTTGGCGCCCGGATTCCCGTTGCCGGTCGGAATCAAGGTGAAGGGGATCGTCGGGTTGTTGCACGACGGGTTGCCGATCACGCAGGGGCTGTTCAGTTGCTGCTGATACGCCGTGCCGGCGGGATTCTGGATCGTAAGCGGGGCCGCGACGGCAGTGCCGGCTAGTCCGAAGGCGGCAATGACGCCGAGTAGAGGTAGTTTGAGGTTCATTTGGCTCTCCAGCAAACGAGGTTTGGAGAGTCCATCGCAACAAGAAGACCACTGGCCGGATTCCGCCAGATCCCTACAATTTTCCGCATCAGACTGGCCTGGCGCTGGCGCATTTGTAAAAGCGCTCGACGCGTCGAGGTTCAACAAACCAGGCAGTCGTTTGTTCCTCGACTTTGTTCGTCGTCCAACGTCCGCCCGGCGGCTTGGCGCTCAGCTCGCCTCGACGTCCTTCTGTTCGCCGGCCCGTTCCGCCAGGTCGGTGAGGTCCCGTTTCAGCGTCTCCGCTGCAAACGACAGGGCCAGCAGCGCGCCGTTGGCATCGGGTGCGCGGTTCAGCGCCTCGATCGCCGCGTCGAGCGCATCATAGAAGCCGCCGCTCTCGCCCGTGCGCAGCCGCGCCGCCTTGGCATGCAGCGCGTCACGCGCAGCGGCGGCGACTTGCGTCACCAGCGAAGCAGGCAGTTGGTCGATCCGGTGCGCCACGCGGTCGAGGATGGCGACATCGCTGCGCAGCCGTCGCACCGTACGCACGATCGGCGTCGGATCCGGCGCCGCCGTACCCAGCCCGATACGCTCGCGCCTGGCCTCGTTGACGGCCGTGTCGAGCGCGGCAAGCAAGCTGCGAACGCGGGTCTGCAGCTGCTCGATCAAGGCGCCGTCGCGCGGCGTCGTCAGGTGCGCCGCGGCGAGATCGCCGAGCAGCGCCACCGTGTCGGCAGCAAGCGCGAGCAACTGCCGCGATGCCCGCGTCGGCAGGAAGGTCAGGCTCACCAGCACGCCGACGACGGTGCCGAGCAGGATCTCGGCAATGCGCTCGACCCCCGCCATGAAGGGCGATTCGTCCGGATGCGTCACCAGCAGCACGATCACCGCCGTGACCGGCGCGACGCGATAGCTCGGGCGCTGGGCCGCGATCAGCGCCAGCGGCGCGACCACGATCGGCAGCAGCAGAGTCAGCGAAACCTGGAAGGCGATATGCAGCCACGCGGCGACCGCGCCGAAGGCGGCGCCCAGCATGGTTCCGAGCACGCGATCGATGCCGATCGCGATGCTGCCGCCGAGGCTTGCCTGCACCACCAGCAGCGCGGTGATCACCGCCCACCAGGCTTGCGGCAGATTCACACTGCCCGAGATCAACCAGGCGAGAAGGGTTGCGGCCGCGACGCGTGCCGCGAGTCGCAGCCGTTCCCGCATCAGTCGAGTTTCGCCGTTCGCACGATCCAGCCGGTGACGAGACCCCAGGCGCCGTTCACCACCAGGCCGACCAGCATGCCAGCGGGTTGGAAACCCGCCGCCATCGGCTGGCCCTTCAGCGGTGCGGCCACGAACCACGCGACCAGCGACGGGCCCAGCGCGCCGAAGATCAGCGCCGCCAGCCAGAAGTTGCGCCCGCGCGGAAAACGCGGCGCGAGAAACGCAAACAGGATGCCCCACACGCCGCCCCAGAAAGCGAGCGACACGACCGCCGGCACGCCCAGCGGCGGGACCGGTGCCATGCGCCAAGCTGTCGTGGCGACAAGTCCCGCCTGGGCGAGGATTGCGATCATGATCTGGTGGCCGGTCAGGGTCGCGACAAAGCCTGCGATCCAACCGATCGAAATGCGTTTCACAGTGTTGTTCATGCGGCTTGCTTCGCAAGCCGGGCCGGCGACGTTACCGGTCATCTTGTTGCAGCCAGACCGGCCAGCGCAGCCCGAGCCGGTTGCGCTGCGCGCGCGCCGCCGGCGTGCCGCGCAGCTCGACCTGATCGAGCGGCACGGTCAATTCGCCGTCGCGCAGCGGACGCACCAGCACCAGCCGCGCATGATCTGGCCACGCGACGCCGTGCAGCGCGCGGCGCGGCGGCAATAGGACGCCGTCCTTGGCCGCGCCCGCGACATCCCAGGTGAAGCTGCGCAAGCTCACGCCGTCGAGATCGACCGCATCGACATCGTGGGCCGGCAGCGCGATGCGCAGCACCGACTCGTCGACCGTCGCGGCGACCGGCGTGCTGCGCGCGTGCCAGCCGGCGCAGCCGAGCAGCACCGCGAGCAGGATCGCGACCGCGCCCGGCACGATGCGCGCATGGCGCCACACCGCGAACGGTGCCGCGACCGCGAGCAGCGCGAAATAGGGATAGGTCCATTTGAAGTAGTGAACGACGCCGAAGCGGAACAAGTTTGCCGGCGTCAGATCGACATAGCTGGCGTAGGCCAGCGCATGCACCAGCAACGCGACCGCGATCGCGGCCAGCGCGTTCGAGCCCGACACGATTGCGAGCGCGCAACCGGCGAGACCGAGGAACAGCCACGGCTCGTGCGCCAGCAGGGTTTCGTGCGGCAGTCCGAACCGCGAGCCGTCGATCCACAGCGTCACGAACTTGGCGAAAGCGGTCATCGGCATCAGCGCGACATGCGCGGCGCCGTCCTGGGCGCGGTAATAGCCGCCCAGCGCGTCGTTCCAGATCGCAAGGTCGAACGCCGCGAGCGCCAGCACCGGCACGCAGGCGCCGAGCGCAAGCTTGGCGAGCGTCGCCAGACGCGGCGCTTCGGCCTGGCGCAAAAGCGCCGGCAGGCGCACCAGCACAAGACAGGCCGCAGGCACGGCCTCGAGCGGCCGCGTCGCCACCAGCATGCCGACGAGGAGTCCGATCACGATCGGCCGCACGCGCGCGGCGCACGTCGCGTAAACCAGCAGCGCCAGCAGCGTCGCGGCCGGCGTCGTCGTCCACGGCACGATCCAATGTTCGGCAATCGGCCGCGCGCACACCGACGCCGCGAACAAGGCGACTGCGACGACCGGCGGAACGAAGCGCTCGGCGGTGCGCACGAAAGCGAGCGCGAAGATCAGGAAGCAGACGAGATCGACCGGCTCGAACGCATAGGCAGCAGGCGTGCCGAGCTTGATCGCGAGCGCGCCCAGCGCCGGGTAGAGCGGCGGATAGAAGAAGCGATCGGGATCGATCGCGCCGCGCGCCATCTGCAGCGCCTGGTCGAGATAGTGCGACTGGTCGAACCACATCGCCCAGCTCGGCGCGTCGTTGCGCGGCAGGCCGGGATGGGCCAGCAGCAGCGTCACCCAAAACGCCGCCAGCGGCAGCAGCAGCCAGGCGGCGGGAAACTTCTCGACCCCGTCGCGCCTCATGCGTTGGCGAGATCCTCTGCCGTGTCGATGTCGCGCAGCACGCCGGGATCCTCGACCTCGATGCGCAGCAGTCGGTCGCCAAGTCCGGCAAGCAACGCGCGCGCGCCCTGGTCGCCGTCCTGCGTCGCGGCCTGCGCGAACAGCGCGCGGCCCAGCAACACCGGATTGCCCGGCTTGCCGCGATAGACCGGCTGTACCGCCTGATATCGCGTCGGATCGAACGCATCGATCAGCGCGTCCAAGGTCGAGACGCGCACATACGGCATGTCGGCGAGCAGCACCAAGGTGCCGTCATGGTCGGGCGGCACTTCGCCGAGCCCTGCTGCGAGCGACCGCGACATGCCCTCGGACCATTGGCTGCTCAGGACGGTGATGACTTCGAAATGCGCGTAGGTTTCGCTGACGCGCAGCGAGTCGTGCCCGACCACCACGATCACCGGTTCCGCTTTGGACTCGATCGCGGTCTGCACCACGCGGGCCACCATCGGCACGCCGTCGATCGGCGCGACGAGCTTGGTCGTGCCGGCCCGGCGTGACGCGCCGGCGGCGAGAATGATGGCGGCAATGGCAGGCATCCGGGCGGTGTGGCGCCTTGACGCCGGCCCGTCAACCTCGGCGCGCCCACAGGCGCGCGGCTTCCTCGTCAGCGGAGTCGGGATCGGCGGCGTGGCCCAGCGCACGCAGCGCCAGCGCGATGGTGCCGATGACGACCGCGCGGCCGCGCGAATGCTCGGCTTCGCCGCGCCAGGTCGCCGCCAGATCGGCGAGCGTGCCGGGCGATGCCTCGTCACGGGGCAGCAGCGCGGCGAAGCTTTCGTCGCGGCGCACGCCCTCGGCGAACAGGCCGGCGGCCACGGCTTTGGTCGGCGCGCGTTCGGCTTCGCCGCCAGCCCCTTTGACCACCAGCAGCCGCTTGCGCTGAAGGCGCTGCGCCACGCCGAGATGCACGTCGATATAGGGCGGGTGAAACACGCCATCGACCGACGCGGCAGCGTCGAACGGGTCGAGCAGCCGCGCCACCGTATTGACCGGCGAACGCAGCCCCAGCTTGCGGCGCAGCTCGAGCAGTTCATCCAGCTTCGCGGACAAAAGCTCGATCGGCAGATAGGCGAAGCCGTTCTCGGCGATCTGCGCCTGCGCCTGCGCGTAATCGCGCGCCGCCTCGCGGCCCAGCGCATGCAACGCGTCGGCGACGCCGGGTCCGCTGCTGAACCGGTTCGAGCCGTGCATCGCGACGCGAATGCCGCTACGCGCCAGCGCGAGCGCGGCGAGCAGAAACCAGGGGACGTCGCGCGTGCGTCCGGCGCCATAGGACGGCCAGTCGAGATCGACCGCACCCGGCACGGCACGCGGCAGCCGTTCGCGCGCAGCTTCGACCAGGCCGGCGATCTCGTCGGAATCCTCGCCGCGATAGCGCAGCAGCATCAGAAAGGCGCCGATCTGCACCGGCTCGGCGCGCTCGTCGAGCACGAGGCCGAACGCCTCGCGCGCCTCGTCGCGCGTCAGCGCGCGCGACCGTCCCGGGCCGCGGCCCAGCGTGGCGACGAATTCGGCGAAACGTTCGACGGG
>JAQGIE010000047.1 GCA_028291365.1 Rhodospirillales bacterium | reverse complement strand
TCGTCCTAAGCAAAACGAGGAGCCGTTCCGCCCAAGCTCAACGCCATTCTCTGCTACCACCAAGAAGACGTCGTCGGCGCCTGGTCCAAGGAACAGGACGACGCGGTGATGGTGAAGCTCGCTTCGGTGCAGGAGAAGCTCGCCAAAGCGGGCAAGCTCGGCCCCGTCGCCCGCCTGTTGCCGACCACCGCCGCGACGACGCTGCGCAAGGATCAAGATCCGCCGCTGGTGATCGACGGGCCGTTCGCCGAAACCAAGGAGCAGCTGCTCGGCTTCTACGTCGTCGACGTCGCCTCGCTCGAGGAAGCGCTCGAAATTGCGCGCCAGCTTGGCAGCGTCAATCCCGGCGGCGCTTATGAGCTCCGCCCGATGGCGCTGTTCTCGCCAGGAAGTCTGGCGGCGTGAACGATCTCGCTTGGATCGATGCGGCGCTGACCGCCGCGCGTCCCCAAGCGGTCGCGGCGCTGCTCCGCTATTTCCGCAATCTCGATGCGGCCGAGGAAGCGTTCCAGGAAGCGTGCCTGCGCGCGCTACGCGCCTGGCCGCAGAACGGCCCGCCACGCGACGCGGTCGCCTGGCTGATCCTGGTCGGCCGCAACACCGCGATCGACGCGACGCGGCGCCAGCGCAAACAGGCGCCGCTGCCGGCCGAAGAGCTGATCTCCGATCTCGACGACGCCGAAGCCGATCTCGCCGACCGGCTCGACGGTGCGCAATATCGCGACGACGTATTGCGGCTGCTCTTCATCTGCTGCCATCCCGACCTGCCGGCGACGCAACAGATCGCGCTGGCGCTACGCATCGTTTCGGGCCTGACGGTCAAGCAGATCGCGCGCGCCTTCCTGGTCAGCGAAAGCGCGATGGAGCAGCGCATCACGCGCGCCAAAGGCCGCATCGCGGAGGCCGACCTGACGTTCGAAACGCCGGGCGCTTCCGAGCGCGCCGAGCGGCTCGCTGCGGTGGCGGCGATGATCTACCTCGTCTTCAACGAAGGCTATTCGGCCAGCGGTGCCGAGGTGCAGGCGCGCGGCTCGCTGTGCGACGAAGCGATCCGGCTGGCGCGGCTGCTGCTGCGCCTGTTCCAGGCCGAACCCGAGATCATGGGCCTGACCGCCCTGCTGTTGCTGCAGCATGCGCGCGCCGCGGCGCGGTTCGACGGCGACGGCAACATCGTGCTGCTCGACGACCAGGACCGGAAGGCGTGGAACCCCGTCATGATTGCCGAAGGCCTGGCGCTGATCGACAAGGCGATGCGGCACCAACGACCCGGCCCTTACCAGGTCCAGGCCGCGATCGCGGCGCTCCATGCGCGCGCGCCGACGCCGCAGGACACGGACTGGACCCAGATCGACCTGCTGTACGCGACGCTCGAACGTCTCCAGCCGTCGCCGGTCGTGACGCTCAACCGCGCCGTCGTGGTTGCGAAACTGCGCGGGCCGGCCGACGCGCTCGCCATGATCGAGCCGCTGGCGCCACGCCTGTCGGGCTATTTCTATTATTTCGGCGTCACCGGCGCGCTGCTGCTGCAGCTCGGACGCAATGTCGAAGCACGCGCCGCGTTCGACCGGGCGATCGGGCTCGCCAACAGCACCGCCGAAGCTGCGCATATCCGCATGAATCTCGACCGGCTCCTGCGCGAGAGCAAACCGGCCGGCGACGCGGTCGCCCACTGAGCAAAAAATCGCGTCGCCGGGATGAAGGCGGCGGCCGAAGGCTGAAAAAGTTTTGCGACCCTGTCGGGACGAAGTCGGTTCGTTCGTCCTTCGCATACCGATCCCCAAGGAGACCAGACAATGAGCACGCAATCCAACCCAGCCGAGACGGCCGCCGATTTCAATCCCAAGGACAATCCGCAGGTCCGCGGCGGCGTGGCGCCCTATCTGTGCGTCAGCAACGCGGGCCAGGCGTCTGAATTTTACCAGCGCGCTTTCGGCGCCCAGGAGGTGAATCATTTCCCGCCCGACGAAAAAGGCCGGACGATGCACATCCACCTCTACGTCAACGGCAGCTCGTTGATGCTCAGCGACGGCTATCCCGAACACGGCCATCCGGTGCAGCCGCATCAGGGCTACACGCTGCACCTCCAGGTCGACGACGTTGAAAGCTGGTGGAAGCGCGCCGTCGATGCGGGCGCCGAGGTCATCATGCCGCTGCAGGACATGTTCTGGGGTGATCGTTACGGCCAGATCCGCGACCCGTACGGCGTGCGCTGGTCGCTCGGCATGACGCCGAAGTAAAGACGCGGGCTCGGGCGGGGCAACGCGCCCGCCCGAGCCCGGCGCGCTTATGGCAGCGTGTAGTCGAGAATGTAGGTGTGTTTGCCGTCGGCGATCTTGATCGTCAGCGCGCCTTCGATGCCGGTGAGTTCGCCGCTGCCCGAATCGGGCACGATCTGCACCAGCATCTCCTGCCTGCCGCCGCCCATCACGCCGCGATGCACCAGGCCAAAACTTCCCTTGCGGCCTTTGAGCGTGCCGGTGACGCGCTCGGCAGCGCCATAGCCGGCCGAACCTTTGACTTGCGTGCCGACCGCCAGCATCTCGCCCTTGGACGCGCCGACGAGATCGCCGCTGAACTGCTTGTCGATCGAATAGCGCGCCAGCGTGATGCCGTCCTGCGAGTCCTCGGGCGACAGCGGCGCAACTTTGACGTCGAACGTGCCGGTCGCCTGCTGCATCGTTACCTTGTTCGGTTCTTGCGCCGCGGCCGCGACCGCGAAGCAAAGCGTGCCAGCCAGGAACAGCCCGATCGCCTGCCGCATGAACGCCCCCCCGTCGGTGTGGACGCCATTGAACCATTACTACATCGGCAGCAACAACGGCGTGCTGCTGCTGTTCGTTTGCGACGTGGAGAATCACCTCATGGCCAATGTCGGCTTGCAATGGACGGCGATGCCCGGCCTCGAAGTGCACGCGATGCTTGGACGCACGGGCCCTGAATCAAACGTGGGCTAGATGCCCCACTGCGCCGTGAGCTGCTTCTGGCGCTGTTCGAGCTCGTTCACCCGACGTTCCAGCGTGCCCGCCATCACGTGCGCGACCAGCTTGGGCAGCGCGGCGGCGATGAGGCCGCCTGCCATGGCGCCGGCATAGGCCCAGCCCCAGCGGGCCGGGTCGTTGAGCAACTCGATCGCGCGATCCATCGTGCCGCCCTGGTGCCAAAGATGCAGCAGGCCGGGCACGGCACCGGCGAGATTGGTGGCGCCAACGGCGATGGTGACGCTGCGGCGCGGATTCTGCTCCAGCATCGCCGTCACAAGCGTCGGCAACAACGCAAAGAGCAGGAACAACGTCGACGGCGCGCAAACCGCGGCGAGGCCGACGAGTCCGAGAATGATCGTCCATCGCTCGTAACGCGGGCGGGCGAGCCGGGTGCTGGTGGTGTTGGTGGCGCTCATGGGGGCGAAATCTAGGCGTCAGGTCTGACTAGATCGTTGACGCGCGTTAAAGACGCCCAAGGCGCTGCGAACGATCTCGAACGGTCTGGTGACGTTTCGCTAACCCTTTCCCCCATAGGCTTTGGGCATGTCGTCACGCACCAATCTCGCAGTTTCGCGCGCGGTCCTGGCCCCGCTCGGCACGCCCGAGACGCGCGCCCAGGCGTTACGCGCGATTTTCGGTCAACGCGCTGCCCGCGCTGCGGCGCGGTTCGCGATGGAAGCGCACGAGATGGGTGAAGACGAAGCCGCGCTGGCCTGGCTGCAGGCGGCGAGCATGCTCGTCGACGACGAAGATCTCGCCGCGACGCCGTTTCTGCACTGACCTTTTCGTTTCGTGGCGCCCTAGTGGCGCAGCCCGATGGCGCGAAACGCTTCGTCCATCAGGAAGAGCGGCGCGACCAGGGTTTGAAACAAATTCGACAGGAAGGCGGGCCGCTTTCCCTCGAATGCGCTGTGTCCGTAGAACTGCAGCACCCAGCCGCCGACGAACAGCACCAGAAAGAGCGGCAGCACCTGGTCCGGCGCGCTCGCGACCAGCCGGTGTGCGCCCCAGGTCACCAGCACCAGCGGCACCGCCAGGGCGAGGCCCCGCAGTACATCCATCCAGAGCCACAAAAGAACCGTCGCTCCGACCAGCAAATCGGCCAGGGTAACGCCGCCCCACAGAGGCACTGCGGCGGCGCCGAGATCGATGGCCACTACGATGGCCGGGATCCCGATGATATGGGTGACCAGGTTGCGTCGGTCCTGGTGAAAGGACCGGTACTGCGCCATCTGGCGTTCGGTGAAGGTCCGCATGGAGGCTGAGAGTACACGCGTGTCGCCGGCTCTGTCGTCATGAACAACGCAACCGGCGGCCCGACGCGGATAGCGGTCATCGGCGCCGGTGTTGCGGGACTGACCTGCGGCGGAGCGCTGGCCCGGGCCGGCTTTGCGGTCGAGCTGTTCGACAAAGACGAGCGTCCGGGCGGCCGGCTCGCGACCCATCGGGTCGACTCGATTCGCTTCGACTATGGCGCGCCGTTTCTTCCGCCCGATTCGACCTTGGGCCAAAGCTGGCATCTCGCCGAGAAGGATGCGCCCGCCAGAGCGGTGCGCGTCGGCCTGCCTGATATGAACGCGGTGGCGCGCGAATTGACGAGCGATCTCGCGATTCGCTCCGGCTGCCACGTCACCGCGATGACCCGCCTGCAGGGAAGCTGGCATCTCGGCGAACTCGGCGGCGACGTGATTGGCCCGTTCGATTGGGTGGCGCTCACCGTGCCCGCGCCGCAGGTCAAATTGCTGGCGCCGATGCTGTCGTCGCGCGTCGCCGGGGTGCGCATGGATCCGTGCTGGACCCTGATGGTGGCGTTCGGCGAGAAGCTGCCGGTCGAATTCGACACCATCACCTTCAACGATCCGGTGCTGGCGCGTGCCGTGCGCGAAAGCGCGAAGCCGGGGCGTGTGTCGCGGCCCGATGCCTGGACCATCTACACGACGCCATCCTGGGCCCGCGCGCAATTCGAACAGCCCGCCGGCCGTGTCGCGCCGGCCTTGCTGAAGCGTTTCGGCGAAACGATGGGATTCGGCATGGCGTTGCCGCGCGCGCGCTACATGACGGCGCATCGCTGGCGGTTCGCGCGTGTCGCAACGCCGCTCGGCGAAGATTACGTGCTCGATCCGCAGCAGAATCTGGCGCTGTGCGGCGACTGGTGTGTCGGCGACGGCGTCGATGCCGCACGCCGCAGCGGTGCGATGCTGGCCGTGGCCCTGGCGCGGCGCAGCCGCAACTAAAAGAGCTGCGCGGCCTCGACCGCGGCCTGCACGAGGCGGGCAGGGCGCAGTCGGGCGCGTTGCAGGCGGCTGGATCAGGCTTCGACGTCAGTGGCGACGCGCATGCGGACGATCTTGTCGGGATTTTCGACCGGCTCGCCGCGCTTGATCTGGTCGACCAGCTCCATCCCGTCGGTGACTTCGCCCCACACCGTGTATTGCCGGTCGAGAAAGCGCGAGTCCTTGAAGCAGATGAAGAACTGGCTGTCGGCCGAATCGGGGCTGGCGGCACGCGCCATCGAGCAGGTGCCGCGCTTGTGCGGGGCGGCGTTGAACTCGGCTTTGAGCTTCTTGCCCGAACCGCCCGTGCCGGTGCCGGTCGGATCGCCGGTCTGCGCCATGAAGCCTTCGATGACGCGATGGAACACGACACCGTCGTAAAAACCGTCGCGGGCAAGTTCCTTGATACGCGCGACATGGCCGGGGGCGAGGTCCGGGCGCAGCGCGATGGTGACGCGGCCGGTCTCAAGGTCGAGATACAGGGTGTCTTCGGGCGAAGCAGACATCATCTTCCTTTCTGGATCTGCGGCGTCGGCCAAGCTGGACGCGTTTTCCGGCGAAAGGGTGCCCGCCAGAGAACGCGACCATATGAGCGACCGGACCGACGCCGATTTGGTCGGCACCGGTCTAGTCAACGGGCGGCGGTTCTTCTATCCCCAAAGTCATGCGTTTCGTCCTGCCTGGCGTGCTCGTGCTGACCGATTCGGATAACGACCCGGCGCCGGTCGTGTTCGACAGCCCGCATAGCGGCAATGACTATCCCGCCGATTTTCTCCCCGACGTTCCGCTCGAGACGCTGCGCTCGGCCGAGGACGCGCATGTCGATGCGCTGTTCGGCTCCGCCCCCGCGCACGGGGCGGCGCTGCTCGCCGCATCTTTCCCGCGCTCGTATGTCGACGCCAACCGGGCCGAGGACGACCTCGATCCGTTGCTGGTTGAACCGGCCTTTGCAGGCCGACTGAAGCCCAGTGAAAAGTCGCGGGTCGGGATGGGCCTGATCCGCCGCGTCGCGAAGCCGGGCCAGCCGCTGTACAAGCGCCGGCTCGGCGCGTCGGAGGTCGAGCGCCGCCTCGCCGATTTCTGGCGGCCCTATCACGCCGCGCTCGAGCGTGTGATCGAAGATCGCGCGCGCCGCTTCGGCGCGGTGTGGTTCGTCGATTGCCATTCGATGCCGTCGGCGAGTCCCGTCGGCGCCACCTGGGAACGGCCCGACTTCGTGCTCGGCGATCGTGACGGAACCAGTTGCGATCCGTCCTTTCGCGAGTTGCTGCGCCTGGCGCTGACCGAGATGGGCTACAGCGTGCGCGTCAACGATCCCTATAAAGGCGTCGAGCTGGTCCGCCGCTGGGGCCGTCCGCGGGACGGGTTTCATGCGCTGCAGCTCGAAATCAATCGCCGGCTTTACATGGACGAGCGCACGCTCGAACGCAGTGCCGGCTACGATCGCCTCGCCGCCGATCTCGACCGGCTGATGCACCTCATCACCGCCTGGACGCGCGACCAGCTGCTCGCGGCGGCGGCGGATTGAGCGGGCTCGGTTTCCGCCCCGCGGCGCGTGACGACCTCGTCGCCATCGTCGCCTTGCTGGTCGATGACGAGCTTGGCGCCACGCGCGAAGATCCGAGTGATCTCGCGCCCTATCGCGCCGCGTTCGACGCGATCGAATCGAATCCGATGCACGAGCTGATCGTCGCGACCAGAGACGGCGCGGTGGTCGGCTGCTGCCATCTCACCATCCTGCACAATCTGTCGCGCCGGGGTGCCACGCGCGCGCTGCTCGAATCGGTGCGCGTCGCCGCTTCGATGCGCGGCCAGCGGGTCGGTGAACAGATGGTCCGTCACGCGATCGAGCGTGGCCGCGCGCGGGGCGCCGTCATGCTGCAACTGACCAGCGACAAAAGACGCGAAGGCGCAATCCGCTTTTACGAGCGGCTCGGTTTCGTGCCGTCGCACCAAGGCATGAAGCTGCCACTCTAGACGGAAGCATGATCCGATCGAACATCGGATGATGCTTTCCAGCTTTTTGATTTGGCGCGTTTCGCGCAGTCATTTCCCCGCCGCGAGGCGCCGCAGATCACTGACGAGCAGGCGCAGCGACGGCCACGGATCTTCGCTCACCTCGGGTCCGGGCGCTTCGACTTGCAGCAGAATGTCGAGCTTCGCGATCGCGCCTTCGAGCGTGGCCGCCTCGGTCGTCAGCGCGTCCTTCGCAAGACGCTCGGCGACGAGGCCGGTTTCCTTTTCGCGCTCCTTGGCATCGACAAAGCCTGATCGCTTCGCTTCCGCCTCCCATGCACGCAAGGCGATGCGCAGTTGGTGTTCGGCCGCCTTGGCGGCGGGTCCTTTGCCCAGCAGCAAGTGCAAGGTCGGGAGGTCCTGCACGAAAGCGGGCGTCGGCTTGCCGGGAACTTCGATATCGATTCCCGGAAACCCGACCCGCCGTACCAGCTCGGTCTCGAGCCGCGCCTGTTCCCGGCTCCAGCGCATATGCTCGCCATACGCCTCACGCCAAGCCTTGGCCTTGCTGAGGACCGGATCCGACTCGCCCATCGCCATCTCCCGCACACCGACATCGGAAGTATACTGCCGACTTCAATGCGAGATTGGGAGATTGTCAGCAAGCTTTCAGGCGAAAATTTCTGCAAATGGCCGGGCGGTTATCGGCAGTATACTTCTGGCTCTAGCCGAACATCTCGTCGCCGAAGACTTCCGTCCAGGATTGCCGCAGCGCCACGTCCAGATCGGCCATCGTCACCGGATAGCCCAGCGCCACCAACGAGGTGACGCCGTGGTCGCGAATGCCGCACGGCACGATGCCGGCGAAATGCGACAGCTCGGGATCGAGATTGATAGCGACCCCGTGATAGGCGACCCAACGGCGCACGCGCACGCCGATGGCGCCGATCTTGGCCTCGGTGCCGGGCAGGCCGCCGTGTTTTTCCAGCTCGACCCACAGCCCGACTCGGCCTTCGCGACGGACTGCGGTCAGGTTGAAGCGCGCCAGCGCGCGAATCACCCATTCTTCGAGGTCGTGGACGTAGCGGCGCAAATCGGCGCGATCGCGGCCTTTGAGGTCGAGCATCACGTAGCCGACCCGCTGGCCGGGCCCATGATAGGTGTATTGCCCGCCGCGCCCGCTGGCATGGACCGGAAAACGTGGCTGCAGCAGGTCGCTGACCCGGGCGCTGGTGCCGGCCGTGTAGAGCGGCGGGTGTTCGAGCAGCCAGACCAGCTCGGAGTCCTGGCCGCGACGGATCGCCTCGACCCGTGCCTCCATCTGCGCCACGGCGGCCTCGTACTCGGTCAGGCCGGGCGCGATTCGCCATTGTAAGGGCGGCAAGGGCGGCATCATTGGGTCTGGCCGTTCTCCGGTTGTGCCTGCGGGATCGATCCGCTATATCCCGCCACCTCGTGCGGTCGTGGCGGAATTGGTAGACGCGCAGCGTTGAGGTCGCTGTGGGCTAACCCCCGTGGAAGTTCGAGTCTTCTCGACCGCACCATCATTGTTCCTGAGCGTTTTCCTCGACGCTCCCTTTCATAGCGAACCCGGGCCGTCCTAAGGTCGGGCGTATGTCCGAAAGCCTATTCGACAGCGCCCTCGCCTATCACACGCAGCTCCCGTACGGGAAAATTGCGATCGTTCCAACCAAGCCGCTGATGACTCAGCGCGACTTGGCTCTGGCTTATTCGCCCGGCGTCGCCGCCGCGTGCGAAGCGATCGTGGCCGACCCGGCCGAAGCCAGCCGAATGACGGCGCGCGGCAATCTAGTCGCCGTCATCACCAATGGCACTGCGGTGCTCGGTCTCGGCAATATCGGGCCGCTCGCCGCCAAGCCGGTGATGGAAGGCAAAGCCGTCCTGTTCAAGAAATTCTCCGGCCTCGATGCGATCGACATCGAGATCGCCGAGAATGATCCCGACCGGCTGGTCGAAGTGATCGCGGCGCTGGAGCCGAGCTTCGGCGGCATCAATCTCGAAGACATCAAGGCGCCCGAATGCTTCATCGTCGAAGCGAAGCTTCGCGCCCGGATGAAAATCCCGGTCTTCCACGATGACCAGCACGGCACCGCCATCATCGTCGCGGCCGCGGTCACCAACTGGCTGCGAATCACCGGCCGCAAGCTGAACGAGTTCAAGCTGGTGTCGTCGGGCGCCGGCGCCGCCGCCATCGCCTGCATGGATCTGCTCGTCGACATGGGCGTGCCGGTCGAGAACATCACCGTCACCGACATCGCCGGCGTGGTCTATGAAGGCCGCAACGAGCACATGGATCCGCGCAAGGATCGCTACGCCAAGAAGACCTCGGCCCGCGTGCTCGCCGAGGTGCTCGACGGCGCCGACATGTTCCTGGGGTTGTCTGCCGCGGGCGTGCTCAAGCCCGAGATGATCAAGAACATGGGCAAGCAGCCGCTGATCCTGGCGCTGGCCAACCCGACGCCCGAAATCATGCCGGAGCTGGTGCGCGAAGTGCGCCCCGACGCGATCATGGCCACCGGCCGCTCGGACTATCCCAACCAGGTCAACAACGTCCTCTGTTTCCCGTTCGTGTTCCGCGGCGCGCTCGATGTCGGCGCGACTGCGATCAACGAAGCGATGAAGATTGCCTGCGTGCACGCGCTGGCCGACCTCGCTCTGGTCGAAGCCTCCGACGTGGTCGCGACCGCCTATGGCGGCGAGACCGCGTCGTTCGGTCCCGACTATCTGATTCCGAAACCGTTCGACCCGCGCCTGATCACGCAACTCGCGCCAGCCGTCGCCAAGGCGGCGATGGATTCGGGCGTGGCGACGCGGCCGATCGCCGATTTCGACGCGTATCGCGAGCAGCTCGAGCAGTTCGTCTTCCGCTCCGGCCTCGTCATGCGGCCGATGTTCTCGCGCGCCAAGGCGGCGCCGAAACGCGTCTGCTACGCCGAGGGCGAGGAAGAGCGCGTGCTGCGGGCGGTGCAGGTCGTGGTCGACGAGAATCTCGCGCGGCCGCTGCTGGTCGGTCGTAGCGAGGTGGTCGACCGCCGCATCGAAAAGCTCGGCCTGCGAATCCGGCGCGGCGATCATTTCGATCTGGTCGATCCCGAATCCGATCCGCGCTATCCGGATTACTGGAAGAGCTATCACGAATTCATGGCCCGCCGCGGCGTGTCGCCGGCGCATGCGCGCCAGCTGATGCGCACCAACACGACGGTGATCGGCTCGATGCTGCTGCGCAAAGGCGAGTGCGACGCGCTCGTCTGCGGCACGATCGGCCAGTATCAGCGCCATCTGAAACACGTGCTCGACGTGATCGGCCTGGCGCGCGGCGTGAAGAAGCCGGCGGCGATGAGCGTGCTGATCCTCGACAAGGGCACGTTCTTCATCGTCGACACCTATGTCAGCTACGACCCCAGCCCGGCCGAGATCGCGGAAGCGACCTTGCTCGCGGCCGAGCAGGTGCGCCGCTTCGGGCTCGAGCCCAAGGTCGCAATGCTGAGCCACTCGAATTTCGGCACGCATGACGACCCGCCCGCGCGCAAGATGCGCGAGGCGCTGGGCGAGGTGCTGGCGCGCGATCCCGACCTCGAAGTCGAGGGCGAGATGCATGCCGACGCCGCCGTGTCGGAAGAAATCCGCCAGGCCATCTTCCCGCAGTCGAAGCTGCGCGGCTGCGCCAACCTGCTGGTGATGCCGACGCTGGATGCAGCGAATATTTCGTTCAACCTGCTGAAGGTGCTGTCGGAGGGGCTGTCGATCGGGCCGATCCTGCTCGGCGCCCAACGGCCGGTGCATATCCTGACGCCGTCGGTCACGGTGCGCGGCATCGTGAACATCTCGGCCATCGCGGGCGTCGACGCCCAGGTGCGGGACGAGGGGCGCTTGGGGGTCTAGGCATCTTGTTTGCGTGACCTGCTTGTCCGAGACGTTCAAGCAACGTCTCGGACAGGCACGCCGCGACCACGCGCACCGGGACTCGGGCGCGCATGGTTTGCTAGAACGGCGCCATGCCAACCATTCTCGTTACCGGTGCAAATCGCGGCCTGGGACTGGAGTTCGCGCGTCAATATGCGGCCGAAGGCTGGCGCGTGATCGCCGGCTGTCGCGACCCGAAGACGGCAAGCGCGCTTCACGATCTCGAGGTCGAACCCTTCGCACTCGACGTTGCCGATCCGGCCTCGATCAAGGCCGCGGCAGCGCGCCTGGACGGCACCAGGCTCGACCTGCTGCTGCACAATGCGGGCGTGCTCGAAGGCTGGGGCAAGTCGCTGACGGAAACGACGCGCGACGAGTTCGAACGCGTGTTGCGCGTCAACCTGCTTGGTCCCTTTGACCTGACGCGCGCGCTGCTTCCGTGCCTGCGCGAAGGCTCGAGGATCGCCATCATGTCCAGCGGCATGGGTTCGATGACCAAGATCGGCAGCGGCGGCTTCTATGCCTACCGCACGTCGAAAGCGGCGGTGAACATGCTGGGCACATGCCTGGCGCACGAATTCGCCGATCGCGGCGTTGCGGTCGTGCTGTTGCATCCGGGCTGGGTCCATACCGAGATGGGCGGCAAGGACGCGCCGTTGGATCCGGAAGGCTCGGTGCGCGGCCTGCGCCTTCGGATCGAAGAAACGACTCTCGGCAACAGCGGACGCTTCGTTGCCTGGGACGGCGAGGGCCTGCCCTGGTGACGCAGCTGCACCTGATCAAACTCTGCGTCGGCGTCAGCGAGCCCAAGCAGCTCGCCGGCTGGCAGAAGAAGCGCGTCATCAAATACGGGCGCAAGAACGCGACCTTTCACCGGACGCGTCACAAGCCGAGCCGGGACGCCGAAATCATCGCCGGCGGTTCGATCTATTGGGTGATGGACGGGCTTATTCGCTGCCGTCAGGCCGTGTTGGGATTCGACACCGGCGTCGAGGACGGCGTGCCGTTCTGCAAGATCATCCTGGCGCCCAAAATTGTAACGACGCAGCCGGTGGCGCGCCGTCCGTTCCAAGGGTGGCGCTATCTCGACGGCAACGACGCCCCGCCCGATCTCGGCGCCTCCGACACAGCGCCCATGCCGACGGAAATGCTGCAGGAGCTGCGCGAGCTCGGCCTGCTCTGAAAGCAGCCTGTTGCACTGGGCTGCAAATCGCAGCTCTTGCGCCAATACCGAACTCGTCTTCCAATCCGCAGCAATGGCACCGTCAGTGTGCCGAGCGGGAGGAATGCCATGCTTCGGACAGGTAAAGCCGCCGCGCTGGCGGCGCTCGCCACGCTTGCATCTGCATCGAGTGCGTTCGCGGACGGCAGCGAATATCGCGGCCTCTACGTGTTCGGCGACAGCCTCAGCGACAACGGCAACATTCCGCGCCTGAGCGGCGTCACCTATCCGCCCGCGCCATATTTTCAGTCCCGCTTTTCCAACGGCCCGGTCTACGCCGAATATCTGCCGGCGCTGCTCGGCTTCAGCACGGTCGGCAACAATGCCGTCGGCGGCGCCTTTGCCGGGCGCGGCAACGGCAACAGCCCGGTGCCGGTTCCGAACCTGCCCGGCATCACCGATCAGATCGAACGCTATGTCGCGACGCGACCGCGCGCCGATGCGCGCGACCTGTTCATCGTGTTCGGCGGCGCGAACGACGCGCTGCGCACGTTCGCCCAGGCGCAGGCCGCACCCGCCGCACAGGTGCCGGCCCTGGTGCAGGCCTCGATCACCAGCGCCATCACCAGCACGCTCGATTCGATCGGCCGTCTGACCGCGACCGGCGCGGCACAGTTTGTCGTTCCCAACCTGCCGGATCTCGGCCGCACGCCGAGCGCCATCGCGGGCGGACCGGCGGCGCAGGGTCTGGCCTCGCTCTACGCGCAGAATTTCAACGCGGCGCTCGCCGGCATTCTGGCGCAGCAAGCGGCGCAGGTGCGCATCGTGCCGTTCGATGTCGCTGCCGTGTTCAACGATCTGATCACCAATCCGGCCCGCTACGGCCTGACCAACGTCACGCAGGCCTGCGTCACCGTGCCGAGCTGCGTCACCGGTTCGGCCGCGACGCAGAACCAGTTCCTGTTCTGGGACACGGTGCATCCGACGGCCAACGTGCACGCCACGATCGGCGCCATGATGGCGCATGTCTTGAGCGGGCCGGGCGTGTTCGCGGGGTTGCAGGAGCTGGGCGACGTGTCGCGCCGCCAGGTCGAAGCGCAGATCGTGTCCGTTGCCGGTTTCGACGCGGCTTCCGGCAATGTCGCGACGGCGCAGCTGGGTCAAAGCGACCGTCCGCTGGTGTTGCGCGTCTCGGGCACCTATGGGCACGGCACGCGCGACGGCGTGCAGGGTCGGCGCGGATTCGAGTACGACACCGGCTCGGGCGTCGTCGCGCTCGATTGGCAGGTTGCGCCGGGCTGGACGGTGGGTGCTGCGATCGGCGTGTCGAGCGGCTCGGCAGATTTCGAGCTCGCCGGCGGCAAGGCCGACTATCGTTCGGTGCTCGGTGCCTTCCACGCCGCCTACACGGCGGGTGGTTTTGCGGCGAGCGCCTATGTCGACTATGCGCGCGACGAGTATCGCAACATCCGGCGCCCGGTCGGCGCTGCCGGACTCGAAACACGCGGTGAAACCGACGGCGCAACGACCGGCTTCGGCCTGTCGGCGCAATATGCGATGCCGCTGGGTTCGTTTCGCGTCGGTCCGATCGGCGGCATCCGCTACTCGCATGGACGCATCGACGGCTACACCGAGTCAGGCTTGCCGTTCCTGGCGCAGATCGTCGATCCGCAGAAAGACCTCACCGCCGTGCGCGGCGACGGGGGCGGTTTCGCGCAAGCCGACATGTCGCTCGGCGGTGCCGCGCTACGCGGAACGGTGATCGCGACTCTGGAACACGATTTCGATGATACCGCGCGGCTGTTGACGACGCGCATCGTGTCGCAATCGACCATCGCGACCAATACGATGCTTGGCCGCTACGACGACACCTGGGCGCGCGTCGGCGCGACGCTCGAATTGCTGCAGGTGGGACCGTTGATCGCCTCGGTCGGCGGCTCGACCACCGTCGGCAAGAGTGACGGCCGCGACTGGGCGATCGGCGGACGGTTCGGCTTGCGCTTCTAAATGCGCTGATCCTGGCGGCGTGCTGACGCCGCCTCTATACCAGCGCGATGGCTCGCCGGCGAACCCCCAAAGGCGCGATCCGGTCGATCGATCTGTTGCTCGCGGCCTGTATTGCACTTCCGCTGGCGTTGTTTCTGCTCGCCGCCGCCGAAACACGTGTCCGTCTGCGGCACGAGGCAGAGCGTGAATCCGACCGGCTCGTCGACGTGCTGCACGAACACGCGCAGAAGGTCCTCGAGACTGAAGCTTTGGTGCTCGAACAGGTCGAGGCGCGCATCACCGACCTCGACATGGGTCGCAGCGACCTGGAGCTGGTGCAGAACTTCCTCGCGCAAACCGCGGAGCGGTTGCCGCAGATCGATGCGATCCTGGTGCTGGACGGGGCAGGGCGCGTGCGCATCGCCAGCGATCCGGGGCTGCATGCCTCGACCGACTTCGCGCGCATCACCGCCGCCGCGGCGGCCGCTGCCGCGCCCGGCACGATCGTCGTGACGCCGCCGGGTCCGGCGCTCACCGCCGAAGGACCGCCGGTCTATGCCCTGGCGCACCGCGACCCAGCCAGCGGATGCACCACCGTGATTACCGCGGCGCCGCTTTATTTTACCGCCTTCTGGAATACGCTGGTGCCGCGCGACGGTTCGGCGACGTTGTTTCTCGCCGACGGCGTCGTGCTGGCGCGCGCGCCGGTGCTCGGCAAGCTCGGCGCGGGCGAGCCGTCGGTCAGCCCGTTGCGGCGCGTTGCGGCAGGCGCTGCGCGCGGCATCTACCATGCCACCTCGTCGCTCGACGGCATCGCACGCACCTACGCCTTCCGTCGTGCCGATCCATGGCCGCTTTTTCTCGTCGTCGGCATCGCCGATCGCGCCGTCGAGGGCGCCTGGCTGCGCGCCTGTGCCGGCTACGCGGCGCTGGCGCTGCTGTCGTCGGCCGCGCTGGTTGCGATCGCGCTCAGCATCCGGCGGCGCGCGTTTGCCGAGGCCGAATTCCGCGCCCAGCTCGAACGCGCCGTCGATGCGCGCACCGGCGAACTCGCGCGCGGGCTGGACGAGAAGGAACTGTTGGTTCGCGAGATCCATCACCGCGTGAAGAACAACATGCAGACCATCATGAGTCTGCTCGCGATCCAGGGGGCGGCGGTGGGCGGGCCGCTGCAGGGGCAATTCCGCGCCGCGGCGCAGCGGATCGAGACGATGGCGTCGCTGCACAAGCAGCTCTACCAGCAGGATGAAATCGAAGGCGTCGATTTTGGCGCTTATCTTGAACGGCTGGTGCGGAATCAGATCGCGCTGGCCGGCGCCGAGGACCGGATCGACGTACGGATCGAGGCGCCGCTGGTGCGCTTCGCGCTCGATCTCGGCACGCCCTTGGCCTTGATTGCGAACGAGGCACTGTCGAACGCGTTGAAACATGCATTCCCCGATCGCCGCCGGGGGGCCGTGCTCGTCCGGCTCGAGGTGCGGGGTGTGCGCGTCACCTTGACCATCGAAGATGACGGCGTAGGGTCGCCCGCAACTGCCGACGACAGCGCGGATTCAGGCCACGAACTAGGCCAAGGACTGGGGATGAGGCTGATTCGTTCCTTCGCACGCTCGCTACGCGCCGATGTCGAGGTCGTTGACCTTGCGCCGGGAACGCGACTCGTCATCGCCTTCGACGCGCCCGAAACCAGCTTGCACGAGGTCGCGTGAGCAGCGATTGCGCGCCCGGCGACCCGCCTCCCGATTTCCTGTCGCTCACCGCGCGCGAGGACGACGACGACGACGATCTCGAGGGCGTGGCCCGCGTGCGGCTGCTGATCGTCGAGGACGATCCTTTCATCGCCTTGCACCTGGAAATGCTGGTCGAGAGTTGGGGCTACGCGGTGGTGGGCGTCTGCGTCACCGGTTCGGAGGCGATCACCATGGCCGAATTGCACAGGCCCGAAGTGATTCTCTCGGACGTGAAGCTGCTCGGCCCGATGGATGGGATCGAAGCGGCGGCAAAGATCTTCGAACGCCAGTCGCCCAAGGTGATTTTCCTCACCGCGTTCCACGAAGGTCCGATTGCTGAACGCATGAAGGCGCTGCCCAATTTCGGCATCCTGCCCAAGCCGCTCGACGAGGCCAGCCTGCGCGAAGCGCTGGCGCGCGCACGGGCGTCCCGGCCCAGCTGAGCGTTTTCGCCGGCGAAAACGCGGCAGGTCGGGAAACGAGGAACCGGGTTCGGCACCGAAGGTTCTGCTGGTGACCCGCGCAACATGGAGCCAGCGCCATGCGTCTCGCACTTCTGGTCGCGCTCGGCCTGTCGAGCGCCGGCTATGCGCAGCAGCCGCAGCAGCCGGCCGATGTTGGGCCGCCGCCGATCGATCACTCGATGCCCAGCAGCGGCACCAGCCGCAGCACCGACCACACCGCGAAGCCCGCCGCCAAGGATCGCTCGCTTGACCAGGGCAGCACTGGCAGCAGCGCCGCGCCGCTCGGACCCAACGATCCGAAAGCGCCCGCGATGCTGAACGGCAAGGATTCCGAGCGCATGCCGAATCCGAAGATCGAACCCGGCGACTCGAAGCCGGATCGCTAGCGCATGCGAAAATGGCGGTCACCGGGGTGACCGCCATTCCGCGCTTTTGTGCGAAGCGTCTCTTTGCGGACGCGAAGCTTCCCTTAGATGTAATGCGCTTTTAGCGGCTCGAAGCCGTTAAACGCCACGGCAGAGTACGTCGTCGTGTAGGCCCCTGTCGCCAAGATTTCGATCTTGTCGCCGATCGCCAGGTCTTCGGGCAGGCGATAGTCGGCCTTTTCATAGAGCACGTCGGCGCTGTCGCAGGTCGGGCCGGCGATGATCACGGGCTTGGGCGTGCCCTGGCGGCCGTTGACGACCAGCGGGTACTGGATCGCCTCGTCCATCGTCTCGGCCAGGCCGCCGAACTTGCCGATGTCGAGGAACACCCAACTCCGCTCGTCATTTTCCGACTTCTTGCTGATCAGCACGACCTCGGTCTGGATCACGCCCGCATTGCCGACCATGCCGCGTCCCGGCTCGATGATGGTCTCGGGAATACGGTTGCCGAAATGACGGCGCAGCGCGTCGGTGATCGCGATGCCGTACTGTTTCGCAGTCGGAACCGACTTCTTGTACTTGGCCGGGAAGCCGCCGCCGAGATTGACCATGCGAAGGGTCAGGCCGTCAGCCTCGAGCTCGCGGAACAGGTTGGCGGTCTGCGCCAGCGCCTCGTCCCACTGTTTCGGATCGCGCTGCTGCGAGCCGACATGGAACGACGCGCCGATCGGCTCGACGTTCATCTCGCGCGCCTTCAGCAGCAGCGACTTGGCCATCGCGACGTCGCAGCCGAACTTGCGGCTCAGCGGCCAGTCGGCGCCGTTGCCCGAGGTCAGGATGCGGCAGAAGACTTCGCTGCCCGGCGCCGCGCGGGCGATCTTTTCCAGCTCGGCTTCGCTGTCGAAGGCATAGAGGCGCACGCCGCGCGCAAAGGCGGCGGCAATGTCGCACTCTTTCTTGATCGTGTTGCCGTAGCTGATCCGCTCGGCCGTCGCGCCCGCCGCCAGCACCATGTCGATCTCGGCGACGCTCGCCGTATCGAAGCTCGAGCCCAGGCGCGCGAGCAGGGTCAGGATCTCGGGCGCCGGGTTGGCCTTCACGGCGTAATAGATCGCCGAATCGGGCAGCGCCTTGCGCAGGTTCTTGAAGTTCTCCTCGACGACGTCGAGGTCCACCACCAGGCACGGTGTGACCGGTCGTCGTTCGGCGAAGTAGCGGGCGATTTTAGCGGTCATAGCAACGGCTCCCAACTCGCCCCGAGGGGCGATCCAGGTTCTTGTCTTCCAAGTGCGGAAAGGCGGGCGCGAATCAGGCTGATCGGCGCGTGAGACACGCGTCGTCAGCGAGAAACTCGGCTCGGACAGGAATCGGGATGGGCGTGTGCCCACCGACAACAACTTTCAACATCATACCCTCCAAGACGCCGCCTTGCTTAAGGGACGGTCGGTGGATACGCGTTGCGTCGTTGCATAAACCAGCAGGTCGGGCCTCAAAGGCAGCGACGAGGGCCAGCGGCACGTGCGCGTTAGCGATCGGGGGCCATATCGCCCCGATCGCCCTTGAATTCAAGTTAAAAAATCGCCCGCCGCCTTCGCGAAGCGAAATCGGCTTGCTCCTGTGGCCCAGATGGCCCGCAGTCGCGGGCCTAACGTCCGGCAAAATGCCAGCGGAAGGTGGCGCCAAAGGTACGCCCGTCGGCCGCTTCGACCAGGAATGCGCGGGTCGCGGTGCCTTGCTGGCGGGTGTTGAAGCGGATCACCACCGGCGGGGTGAGGTCGTCGGTCAGGTTCTTCACCCAGAGCGACAGCTCCCACGGCCCGCCGACCAGGCCGATTCGGGCGTTCAGCTTGGTGTCGTCACCGACATAGGCAGTGTTCGAGGCCTCGGCATATTGCTTCGACTGCCAGGTGCCTTCGAGCCTGACATAGCCATCGAGGTCGCGGCCCAGCCCTTCGATCGGGGTCCGGTATTCGGTGCTCGCCGAGACCTGGTTGCGCGAATAGCGCGGCAGCAGATGGTCCGCGACCGAGCCGGTCGGCGCGAATCCCGCGGCGTTGGCGAGATCGGGATCGCTGTAGGAATCGAACCGCGCGTCGGTGAAGGCATAGCCGACATCGATCGACCAGCGCTCGGTGGGCTTGGCCCGCAACGCCAGCTCGAACCCTTTGCTCGTCGTTGCGCCCGCATTCGTGTTGTAGAAATTGAGGCTCTGGCCGGCGGCGCTCGAGGCGCTGACCTGCTGGTTGCTCCAGTCGATCCAGAACAGCGAGAGGTCGGCCTGGAGGCGGCGATCGAGCCAGCTCGTCTTGGCGCCGACTTCATAGGTCCAGTTCGTTTCCGGCTGATAGGCACGCTGGGAATCGAACAGGTTGGTCATGTCGTTGAAGCCGCCGGTCTTGAAGCCGCGCGCCACCGACGCATACAGCGTCGCGTCGCGACTCACGTCCCAGGTGGCGGCGAATTTCGGCGTCCAACTCGTCCAGCGCGCCTCGAGATCGAGCGGTCGCCCGTTGCGGTCGAGAATTTCGCTGACGAAGCTTTTGCGCTCGTCGGAAAAGCGCAACTCACCGGTCAGCGAGACGTCGGGACGCACGCGCCACGTCGCCGAGCCGTAGCCCGCCACCGCGGTCGTGGTGGTGATCGAGCGCGGGCCGGCCGGCGGCAGGCCGAGGAAATTGTTGATGTCGCGCTGACGGATATCGTTCTGGAAACGATAGTAGTTGGCGCCGGCGAGCCAGGTCAGCGGGCCGCCATCGATGCTCTGCAGCCGCACATCCTGCTGCAGATCCTTGCGCGTCGTCGATTGCTGGCGCGTGAAGTCCAGCACCGGCGTGTAATCGTCGTCGCGCACGAAATTCGACTGGTCCTGCGCGAACGAACTCAGCGAACGCAGCGATACGTCGCCGAGCGACAAGGTTGCCTGCAGCGTCTGGCGCGCAGTTTCGCGCAACAAGCCGTACGGGTAGTTGTTGACCGCGAACGGGCCGCTTCGCGCCGGCACTTCACCGCAATAGAGCTTGAACGGGCCGCTCGGCAGCGTCGCCGAGCAGTTCGGTTGCAGCGGATAGAGCGGGGGCTGCTGGTCGCGATCGAGCGAGTAGGTGCTGCGCGCCAGGATTTCGAGCGCGTCGGACGGCGTGAAGCGCAGCGCCAATGTTACGGCGCGAGTCATCTGGTCGCCCAGCGTGCCGCCGGCCTGGTTGCGATAGAAGCCGCCGAAATCGTGCCACACCGCGGCAATTCGCGCGGACAGCTTGCCGTCGACGATCGGTCCGCCGACGGCGCCCTTCACCTCGTAGCGCGAATGCGTGCCGACCGTGCCTTCGACATAGCCGTCGATCTGGTCGGTCGGCTGCTTCTGCAACAGGTTGATCGCGCCGCCGAACGTATTGCGTCCGTAAAGAGCCGATTGTGGGCCCTTCACGACTTCGATCCTTTCCAGATCGAACAACAGGCCGTTGATCGACGAGCGGCCGCCGACATAGGTGCCGTCGAGAAACAGCCCGACATTGGGCTCGTCGCCGATGCCGGCCTGCACCAGGCCGCGAACCGCCGGCGACGGGTTCAATCGCCCGAATGGATCGGAAATCACAAAGCCCGGCACGCGCGCCGCCACTTCGGCCAGCGAGTCGATCCTTGCCCGCGCAATCGTCTGTTCGTCCAGAACGGTCACCGTGGCGGGCACGTCGCGCAGTTTTTCAGCACGCTGGCGCGCGGTGACGACGATTTCTTCGATCTGGGCCGACGCGGTTTCGGGCAGGCCGAAACCAAGCAGCGTCGGGAGCGCGAGGTAGAAGGTGCGGAATCTCATGGGCCAGCGCTAAACGAAGCAGTGAACGCCCGTCGAGCCGCGGCGTCCCGGTCTGCGCGGGCCTGTATTGCCCGCGGGACATGGTTCGTGCAGGTTCCGCCGCCGATGGCGTATTTTCTTCAACAGCTCATCAATGGGCTGGTGCTCGGCTCGATCTACGGGCTGATCGCGATTGGCTACACGATGGTCTACGGGATCGTCGGCATGATCAATTTCGCCCATGGCGAGATCTACATGCTCGGCGCCTTCCTTGCCTTGATCGCCTTCGTGGCGCTCTCGGCGATCGGACTTTCGTCGGTGCCGATCACCCTCGTGATCGTTCTCGTCGTCTCGGTGACCTTCACCGCGGCCTGGGGCTGGACGGTCGAGCGCGTCGCGTATCGACCGTTGCGCAACTCGCCGCGACTGGCGCCGCTGATCTCGGCGATCGGCGTTTCGATCTTCCTGCAGAACTTCGTGCAGCTGACGCAGGGCGCGCGCTCGAAAGCGATCCAGCCGTTCTTGCGCGGCGGCGTCACGCTGTATGGCGGCGGCGACGGCGCCTTCGCGGTGACGGTGAGCTGGCTGCAGATCTTCATCGTCGTGTTCACGACGGTGCTGATGATCGGCTTCACCTTGCTGATCGCGCGCACCTCCCTTGGTCGCGCGCAGCGCGCCTGCAGTCAGGATCTCAAGATGGCGTCGCTGCTCGGCATCGACGTCGACAAGACGATCTCGACGACCTTCGTGATCGGCGCCGCGCTGGCCGCGGTCGCGGGCATGCTGGTCACGCTCTATTATGGCGTGATCGACTTCTTCATCGGCTTCCTTGCCGGCATCAAAGCTTTCACCGCCGCCGTGCTCGGCGGCATCGGCTCGCTGCCCGGCGCAATGCTGGGCGGGCTTCTGATCGGCCTGATCGAAGCCTTCTGGTCGGGCTACGCGGCCGCCGAATACAAGGACGTGGCCGTTTACGGCATTCTGGTGCTGGTGCTGACGGTGCGGCCGCAAGGCCTGCTCGGCCGTCCTGCGATCGAGAAAGTCTGATGCTGACGAAAGCTTCGCGCACGACTTTTCTCGTGCCGCTGCGCGACGGGGTGCTCGCCGGTCTCGTCGCCCTCGTGCTGGCGTTCCCGATTGTCGGCTTGCCGACCTCGGAAACCGCCCACGGTCTCGTGCTGCGTCCGCGGATTCCCGAAGCGATCGCTTTCGCGGTTGCGGTGTTTCTCGGACGCTTTGCGCTCGGCGTCGCCGAAGCGGGGAAGCCCCGGCCGATCCTGCTGATCGCGCTGCTGGTCGCGATCGCGGCCCCGTTCGCAAGTGCCGCGCCTGAATTCGGCGCCGCGCTCGCCATCGGCGGGCTGTTCGTGGCGCTGCGTTCGGCCCTGCTTGCCTTCCCCGGAGTCGCCGGCCGCATCAGCGGCGGCATTCGCGTTCCGCCGGTCGCGATCAAGCGCGCGCCGCTGGTGTTGCTGCTGTTGCTGGTGGTGCTGCCGCTGACGCCGGTGATCGACCGCCGCCTGCTCGACATCGCGGTCCTGGTGCTGACCTACGTGATGCTGGGCTGGGGCCTGAACATCACGGTCGGTCTCGCCGGCCTGCTCGACCTCGGTTACGTCGCCTTCTTCGCCATCGGCGCTTACGCCTATGCGCTGCTGTCGCTGACGGCGGGCCTCTCCTTCTGGGGCGCGTTGCCGATTGCGGGCCTCTGCGCCGCCGCCGCGGGCCTCATCGTCGGCGGTCCGATCCTGCGGCTGCGCGGCGACTATTTCGCCATCGTCACGTTGGGCTTCGGCGAGATCGTGCGGCTGGTCGCGATCAATTGGAGCTCGCTCACCGGCGGCAGCCAGGGCATCGCGCAGATTCCGCGCATCAGCTTCTTCGGCCTTGCCGATTTCACCGCGACGCCCGATCCCGGACGTCGCGCCTTCCACGAACTGTTCGGCATTTCGTTCGACCCGGCGCATCGCCAGATCTTCATCTTCTACGTGATCCTGGCGCTGGCGCTGGCGGTGAACGCCTTCATCGCGCGCTCGCGCAAGCTGCCGCTCGGTCGCGCCTGGGAAGCGCTGCGCGAAGATGAAATCGCAGCCCAGTCGCTGGGCCTGAATCTGCAGCGCATCCGTCTTTCGGCCTATGCGATCGCGGCGGCGTGGGGTGGTTTCGCGGGCGCCTTCTTCGCCGTGCGCCAGGGCTTCATCAGCCCCGAAAGCTTCAGCTTTCTCGAAAGCGCAGTGATTCTCGCCATCGTCGTGCTGGGCGGCGTCGGCTCGCAGCTCGGCGTCGTGCTCGCCGCGATCGTGATGATCGGCGTGCCCGAACTGGTCCGTCAGCTCGCCGAGTACCGCATGCTCGCGTTCGGCGTCGCCATGGTCGCCATCATGGTGTGGCGCCCGTCGGGCCTGATCAGCCGGCGCGAGCCTTCCATCCGGTTGGGAGATGCGACATGAGCGGCGACAAGCTTCTCAGCGTCGAGCATCTGACAATGCAGTTCGGCGGGCTGAAAGCGGTGAACGATGTTTCGTTCGCCGCTTCGGCGTCAGCGATCACCGCCATCATCGGTCCCAACGGCGCCGGCAAGACGACGGTCTTCAACTGCCTGACCGGCTTCTACCACCCGACCCACGGACGTATCGCGCTCAAGAGCCAGCACGGCACGATCGAGCTGCAGAACCTGCGCAAGCATCAGGTCTCGGCCCGCGCCAAGGTCGCGCGCACCTTTCAGAACATTCGTCTCTTCGCCGGCATGACGGTGCTCGAGAACCTGATCGTGGCGCAGCACAACCGGCTGCAGCGCGCGTCGCTCTTCTCCTTCGCCGGCCTGTTCGGCCTGCCTGCCTATCGCAAGGCCGAGAAGGATGCGGTCGAACGCGCGCGTTTCTGGCTCGACCGGGTCGGGCTGACCTCGTGGGCCGACGCGCAGGCCGGGTCGCTGCCCTATGGCCAGCAGCGCAAGCTCGAAATCATCCGCGCCCTCTGCACCGAGCCGGTGCTGCTCTGCCTCGACGAGCCGGCGGCCGGTCTCAACGGCAGCGAGACCGCCGAACTGGCGCGCTTCCTGCGCGAGCTGCGCGACGAGCACGGGCTCGCGATCCTGCTGATCGAGCACGACATGGGCATGGTGATGGGAATCTCGGACCACATCGTGGTGCTGGATTACGGCCGCAAGATCGCCGACGCGGCGCCCGCCGTGATCAAGGAAGATCCCGCCGTCATCCGCGCCTATCTCGGCGAGCCGGAGGCTGCCTGATGTTGGAGCTTACCGACGTTCGCAGCTTCTACGGTGCGATCGAGGCGCTGAAAGGCGTGTCGATCGAGGTCCGCCAGGGCGAGATCGTGGCGCTGATCGGCGCCAACGGCGCCGGCAAGTCGACCTTGCTGATGACCATCTTCGGCAGCCCGCGGGTGCGCCACGGTTCCATCAACTTTCTCGGCCAGGACATTTCGCGGCTCAAGACGCACGAGATCGCCCGGCTCGGCATCGCGCAGGCGCCCGAAGGCCGCCGCGTCTTCCCGCGCCTGACCGTGCTCGAGAATCTGAAACTGGGGGCGATCCTGGCGCCGCCGGCAAATTTCGACCGCAACCTCGCACGCGCCTACGCCATGTTCCCGCGCCTGCAGGAACGCCAGGGGCAACGCGCCGGCACGCTGTCGGGCGGCGAGCAGCAGATGCTGGCGATCGCCCGCGCGCTGATGAGCGAGCCCAAGCTGTTGCTGCTGGACGAACCGTCGCTGGGCTTGGCCCCGCTGATCGTGCGCCAGATCTTCGCCGCCATCGCCGAGATCAATCGCGAGCACGGCACCACCGTGCTGCTGGTCGAGCAGAACGCGCACCAGGCGTTGAAGCTTGCCAACCGCGCCTACGTGCTGGTGAATGGCCGCATTCAGAGTACGGGTACCGGTGCCGAGCTTCTGGCCAGCGACGAAGTTCGCGAGGCCTATCTCGGCGGCGCCGGCCACCACTGACGTCTACAAACGAACAGAGGAGGGGACGATGAAGGTCTCGAACTGGATCGCGGCGGTTGCGCTCGTGATCGGCGTCGCGGCATGCGACGACAAAGGCGGCGGCGGTGAAGTCACGGTCGGTACCGCGGCGCCGATCACCGGCCAGTACGCGGCCTTCGGCGAGCAGTTCAAGCGCGGCGCCGAGATGGCGATCGCGGACCTGAACGCTTCCGGCGGCGTCCTCGGCAAGAAGCTCAAGATCAAGATCGGCGACGACAGCTGCGATCCGAAGCAGGCGGTCGCGGTCGCCAACTCGATGGTGTCCGACAAGGTGCCGGTGGTGATCGGCCATTATTGCTCGGGCTCGTCGATCCCGGCGTCCGACGTCTATGCCGAAGGCGGCGTGCTGCAGATCTCGCCCGCTTCGACCAATCCGAAGCTGACGGAAGATCCCAAGAAGTCGACCGTGTTCCGCGTCTGCGGCCGCGACGATCAGCAGGGCAGGGTCGCCGGTGCGTTCATCGCGCAGCGCTTCGCCGGCAAGAAGCTCGCCATCGCGCACGACAAGCAGGCCTACAGCCAGGGCCTCGCCGAAGAGACCAAGCGAGCGCTCAACGCGGCCGGCGTGCAGGAAGTGTTGTTTGACACGGTGACGCCCGGCGAGAAGGACTATTCGGCCTTCGTGACCAAGTTGAAACAGGCCCAGGTCGAGGTGCTCTATTACGGCGGGTACCACACCGAGGCCGGGCTCATCATTCGCCAGATGCGCGAGCAGGGCATGAACACGGTGCTGATCAGCGGCGACGCGCTGGCGACGAAAGAGTTCTGGGGCATCACCGGTGCGGCCGGCGAGGGCGCGCTCTTCACCTTCGGTCCCGACCCGACGCTTGATCCGAAGAATGCGGCCGTCGTGAAGAAGTTCGTCGACGCCGGGTTCCCGCCGGAAGGGTACACGCTCTACACGTACGCTGCGGTACAGGCCTGGGCGCAGGCGGTGACCAAGGCGAACAGCATGGATCCGAAGAAGGTCGCCGATCAGCTTCGCGCGGCGCCCGCCGATACGGTCATGGGCTCGCTCGCCTTCGACAAGAAGGGCGATCTCACCACGCCCGCTTACCTCGTCTACACGTGGACGCAGGGCGCCTGGAAGCCGCTCCCGCAGAGCTGACGCGGACGCGTTTGGCGCCAACAAGGAACCTCGGGCGAAAGCCCGGCGCGTTCCGCGCAACCAACAAGGAAGCCCGGGCGAAAGCCCGGCGCGTTCCGCAAATAAAAGGAACCCCGGGCTTTTGCCCGGGGTTTTTCTTTGTGCGCACGGCAATTCCAGTGCAGCGGAGATTCACATGCACGACGAGGAAGAAGGCGCGGCGGACACCGCCGAGCGCGCGAAGCTGTTCGAGATGATCAAGGACGTCGACACCACGATGATGACGACCGTCGATGAGGACGGGGCGCTACGCTCGCGTCCGATGGGCAATCGGCAGGCCGACACATTCGACGGCACGCTATGGTTCCTCACCCGCGCGTCCTCGCACAAAGTGCTCGAGCTGCAGGAGACCGACGAGGTGAATCTGGCGTACGCGTCGCCCGAGAAGCACACGTACGTCTCGGTCTCGGGTCGCGCGCGTCTGGTGCGCGACCGGTCGCGGGCGCGCCAGCTGTGGTCGTCGTCACTCAAGGTCTGGTTCCCGCAAGGACTCGACGATCCGGATCTCGCGTTGCTCCGCGTCGATGTCGAAAAAGCCGAATACTGGGATGCACCGTCGTCGACGATGCTGCATCTGTTCGGCAAGGCGAAGGCGGCGCTGACCGGAAAGCCGTCCGAGGGCGGCGAAAACAAGAAGCTCAAACTCGCCGCCGAATGACTCGTTCGGCGGTCGGTTTCGACGCGGATTTCGACGCGCCGGCGGGACGAGTGATTCGCGCTGCGGAGACCCCGTTGCGCACCGAAGACACCCCTCGCGGACATCATTTTCGGGGTCTCGGCACCCTCGATCGCAATTTTTTTTAGCCCTCGCGACGGACGCCCGCGGGCGCCGTCGCGACCGCTCGCGCGCGCCCCCGCGCCGGCGCACGGCGACGATGCGTGTCGTCGCGCACGTTGCGCAAAAATCCGCATGAACATTGTGCGCGTGCTGCATCGTGCGACGCACGACACGATCTTTTTTCGGGAGTCATTTCGCGCGCATCGGCGGCGTTCGCGGCGCGTCGTCGTGCACCGTTTTTGTGGCGCGCACGACTCAAGACGCGCGAAAAATCCGCACGCGAGTCTCGAATGCGCTGGACAGATTCACAAATGTGCTATGCTGAAAACGGTGTAACGTCGCGAATCACCCGCTTGTTTTCAGCGCGGCGTTCATCTGACGACACGTTTGAGGGGGGCCGTAATGGCTGATATTGATAGCACGACGCCGGCGACGCCGGCTACGCCGGTGAAGCGCGGTCGCAAGACCACGCGTAAGGCGGCGGCGAAGAAGGCAGCGACGAAGCGCGGTCGTAAGACCACGCGTAAGGCCGCTGCCAAGAAGACCGGCGGTCGTAAGAAGACCGCGCGCAAGGCGACCCGTAAGACGGGCGCAAAGAAGACTGCGCGTAAGAAGACCGCTCGTAAGGCCGCCGCGAAGAAGGGTGGTCGCAAGAAGACCGCTCGCAAGGCCGCCGCGAAGAAGGGCGGTCGCAAGAAGACCGCTCGCAAGGCGACCCGCAAGGCCGCGGCCAAGAAGCCGGCGACCAAGCGTTCGGTTCGTAAGAAGAAGTAATTCGTTGAGTCGCGCTTCGGCGCGGCTCGTTTTGCTTCTGCGAGATCGGTGCGTACGCATCAATGCGCCGACCACTACTCTCGAGACCCGCGCGGGCCTTGCCTCGCGCGGGTCATCGGTTTGGAACGACGGGCGGTGCCGCCTCACGGCGATATCGTCCGTCGGTCCTTTCCTGGCGGCAAAGCCGCTCTGACTTCTTCCACGCCAGAAGCGCCGACGCTTCGCGTCTGCGAGAGGCGCTGCGCGGGGTAAGAGGCCAGCGCTTGCGCTGACCGGGAGGCGCTGCGCGCCTACGGCGCGATCATCCCGGCTTCCAGGCACTGCTCTTCGTAGGGGAAGACGATCTCCGGATTGGGCAGGGTGAGCCGCGAGTCGGCGCCGGGATAGTCCAGGCGCGCCAGCAGGTGCCGGATCAGATTGATCCGCGCCTGTTTCTTGTCGTCGGCCCGGACCACGGTCCAGGGCGAGACCAGCGAATGGGTCCGCGCGAACATCTCGTTCCGGGCGGCGCTGTACGCATCCCACTGCTTCAGCGCGACCGCGTCGATCGGGCTGATCTTCCACTGTTTCAGCGGATCCTCCGCGCGCGCCTTCATGCGCCGCTTCTGCTCGGCCTTGGTGATGTCGAGATAGTATTTGCAGAGACGGATACCGTCCTGCGCCACCATCGCTTCGAATTGCGGCACCGTCGCGAAGAAGGCGTCGACCTCCTTCTCGGTGGCGAAGCCCATCACCCGCTCGACGCCGGCACGATTGTACCAGGAGCGGTTGAACAGGACGATTTCACCGGCGGCGGGAAGGTGCGGAACGAAGCGCTGGAAGTACCACTGCGTCTGCTCGCGGTTGGACGGGGCCGGCAGCGCCACCACCCGCGTCTCGCGCGGCGACAGATGTTCGGTGATGCGCTTGATGGCGCCGTCCTTGCCGCTGCCGTCGCGACCCTCGAACAGGATCAGGATCCGCTCGCCCGACTTGATGACGTGACGCTGCAGCTTGACCAGCTCGACCTGCAGGTCGTGCAGCTTCGTCTTGTAGGCATGGTCGCTGAGCGGCGGCGCCCGCCGCGTCTTGTCCTTCTTCTTGCGTGCCACGCTCTTTGCCATTTGGGGCACCTCCTACGTGCCGTCGGCGATCACGGTTCCGTCCCATCCGGGCGGCGGCGGTTCGGCCGCGAAGGCGCGTACGCGAGCTTCGTACGTCGCGTACACGGTCGCCATCGCGGGCAGCGCGATCGCCAGGGCGCCCGCAATCTCGGCCGCCTGCTCCCAACGCCGGTCGCGATAGAATTGCAGCATCGCCTCGTGCGCCTGGCTCATCGACGCGAACCTGGCGTCGACCATCCGCTCGTCGCCCAGCAGCGCGTAGAGGCGGGTGGCCTCGTCGCGACCGGCCACGCGCAGGTGATCGACCTCGAGCACGGCGAAGCCCGGCAGCGATGCGCGCGTCGTTTCGCCGATCAGGATCGGCACGCCGTAGAATTTGGTCTGGCCTTCGAGCCGGCCGGCGACACCGACCGTGTCGCCGATCGCCGAGTAGGCGAAGCGCTGCGCCGACCCGAGATTGCCGACGCAGCAGGCGCCGGTATTCACGCCGACACCGATGCGCAGCTGCGGACGGTCGGGCCGCAAACCATTGAGCCGGTCGAGCTCGGCCAGCATCGCCAGCGCCGCGCGACAGGCATGCTCGGCATGCGCCGGGTCGTCGAGCGGCGCGTTCCAGAACGCCATGATCGCGTCGCCGATATATTTGTCGATCGTGCCGCCGCGGCTTAGCAGGGTGGCCGTCATCGGCGTCAGATAGCCATTGAGCAGCGCGGTCAGCTCGGTCGGATCCAGGCGCTGGCTCATCGCAGTGAAGCCGCGAATCTCGCTGAACAACACCGTCATGTCGCGCAGCTCGCCGTTCAGCCGCAGCCGCTCGGGCTGAGCCGCCAAACGTTCCACCAGCGCCGGCGCGAGATAATGTCCGAACGCTTCTCGCACATGGCGTTTCTCGCCCTCGCTGCGCGCCAAGGCGGCGGCCGCGGCGAGGGCATAGACCATCGTCAGCGCAACCGACGGCGTCAGCGGATCGAGCATCAGATGTTTGTGATCGAACAGCTGATAGGCGGCGGCGCAGCCGCCCGCGATGCACAGCCCGCCCGCGATCGCGGCGAGCACCGCGCGGCGTCGCTGCGCGAGCGCGATGACCAGCAGCCCGGCGGCGAGCAGCGCGCCGCATTCCGCCTGCCACGCCCATTCGGGCCGCGTGATGAACTGGCCCGACAGCATCTGCTCGATCGCTTCGGCGTGATTCTCGACGCCGGCCGCGAGCTGGTTCAGCGGCGTCGGGCGCAGATCGAGCAGCCCCTTGGCCGAGGCGCCCAGCAGCACGACACGGCCTTTGACGAAGGCGGTATCGACGCCGTTCTCCAACACGCGATAGGCGGGCAGGAAGCGGGCATGGTCGTCATTGTTGCTGAACCACAGCCGGAAAAACCCGTCGATCGTGTTGGTCGCGTCGGCTTCGACCGGCACGCCCAGCCCGCCGATCTTGAGCGTGGTCAGACGGTCGTCTGGCGCGATCGGCGAAATCCGGTCGGCGCCGGTGGCGAGCCGCACCGCTTCGAGGTCGATCGACGGATAGGCGATGCGAGCGCGGCTATTCACCAACTCGGCCAGCAGCGGCACGCGCCGCACCAGCCCGTCCGGATCGGGCCGCAGGTTGAAATGCCCGTTGCCCGCCGCGGCGGCTTCGAATTCGGGGCGATTGCGCGCCGCACCGACCATCGCCAGCAGCGGAATGTTCCTGGGCACCTCGAAGCGCGTCTTCAGCGTCGGCTGCTCGGTCTCGCGGGTCGGTTCGTCGACCAAGGAAAAGCCGAGCACGACGTTGCGTGCGCGGGCGATGGCGCCGGCGAAGATCTTGTCGTGATCGGGCAGCGCCGCGATGGCGTTACGCAGCGACGCCTGGTCGGGCCGCGGCGCCAGGACCGGCGCAAGCTGGGGCGGCGAGGTGCGATCGGGCTGGTCGAACAGCACGTCGAACACGATCGCCTTGGCACCGAGCGCGGCGAGACGGTCGACCAGTTCGGCGAGCTGCGTGCGCGGCCACGGCCATTGGCCGAACCGGCGCAGACTTTCGTCGTCGATGTCGACGATGCGCACCGAATTTCCGGGATCGGCCGGCCGCGGCCACCACGCCAGATACAGATCGAGAACGGCGAGCCGGAAGCGCAGCACCGGCGGCGGCGGTTCCTTGATCGCCATGACCAACGCGGACAGCAGCAGCAAGGCGGCGACGGCGCCGAACCAGCGTCGCGCCGGCGGACGTAGAAAACTCAACATTGCGCCGACTGTGCCTACCGCGGCGCGCGGCGGCAAACGGGCAGTAGCCGGATTGCCAGTTTTCCAGAAGATCGCGTTATAGCGTGATAACTACGAACAAGTATATTGCCTGAGGCCGAGGCCTGCGATAGAGGTCGGCGGATGAAAGGGACAGGCCGCGCAGGTCGCCTCGTCGCGATCGCGACATTGTCGGTGCTGGCCGCGTGCGCGCGGGCGCCGATCGAAACCGATTCGTCGCTGCGCGTGGCCGACGCCGAACGGGCCGATCGCGCCGACGAACGGCCGCCGATCCCGGCGCTCGAACCGGCCGCTGCGCGCACCAACGTGCCGCGCTTTGACATGCTGCCGGGGACGACGCTGCGCGAAACGCTCGAGCGCTGGGCCGTGCCCTCGGGCTGGACCGTGCGCTGGGCCAGCGACCGGACCTATCCGATCAAGGGCCGCGCTTCGTTCGATGGTGATTTCGTCCAGGCCGCCGGTGACCTCATCCGCAGCTTCCGCCAACTCAATCCGCCGCCGATCGCGCGCTTCTATCTGCGCAATCACGAGCTGCGCATCGTCACGCCCGGCGACGAGATGGGCGAATGAGCGCGCGGCTCCCGGTTGCGGTCCTGTTGATCGCGTCGCAGCTGCTGGCGGGCTGCGAAGCGATCGGGCGCAGCCGCGGCGCCATCGACACGTCGAATGAAGAAGCCGAGCGGCTGGCGCGGGCGATCCAGCGTCCCGCCGACGGGCGCAAGATGGACACCGTCGAGATCGTCGACGACGTCTTCGCGGGCGACGAGGTGCTGCGCGAGCGGCACGGCGAAGCCCTGCCGGCGGCGCTGACGAGGTCGAGCGCGGTGGTGTTCGACACCGGCGAGGGTGGTCTCACCATGAGCGAGTTGACCGACTCCGCCTCGGCGGCGCTGGGCCTCCCGGTCCGCGCCGAGGAGGGATTCGGCCGCGGCCGCGTGCGCATCAATCATCGCGGCAGCGCCACCGCGCTGCTCGACAAGATCGCCAAATCGAGCGACGCGGAATGGGAAGTGCGCGGCGGTGCCGTGCGCTTTCAACGCTGGGTGACGCGCAGCTGGACTTTGTACGCGCTCGCCGGCGGCAGCGACGTGCATGCGACGGTGACGTCGGGTGGCGGCAGCTCGAGCGGCAGCACCGGCACCGGCAGCAATAGCGGCAGCGGCAGCGATGCGGGCGCGGTGGCCGGGGCGGTCTCGGTCGCGACCTCCTATGCCGGCGAACTCAAGCCGTGGGCCGATCTCAAGGCGGCGATCGAATCGCTGATCGGCGGCAGCGGCGTGCTGTCGCTGTCGGAGGCGACCGGGCGGGTCACGGTGCGTACGACGCCGCATCTGCTCGAACAGGTCGATGACCTGATCCGCAACGAGAATCGCCGCCACGGCCGTCAGGTCGTGATCAATTACGCGGTCTATTCGATCTCGGTGAACGATTCCGACCAGTGGGGATTCAACCCGTCGCTGGTGCTGAGCGACCTCGGCAAGAAGCTCTACAGCTTCAACATCCATGGCGTGCCGATCAGCGGCGATATCGGCAACGCGGCATCGCTTTCGGGCGCGGTGTTGAACACGGCCACCAACGGCACGCTGGGCCGGCTTGCGGGCAGCAAACTGGTGCTCGACGCGCTCAGCGAATATGGCGCGGTCTCGCTGGTCACGTCGAACGACGTGACCGCGCTCAACAATGTGCCGACGCCGGTCAACGCGACCCAGTCGATCTCGTATCTGAAACAGGTCACCACCAACCAGGTGGCGCAGGTCGGCAGCTCGACCGCGTTGACGCCGGGCACGGTGACGGTCGGCTTCGTGATCACCCTGCTGCCGCGCATTCTCGCCAACGGCCAGTTGATCCTGCGCTACGGCCTGACCCAGACCGACCTGATCCGGCTGCGCACCATCACCTCGAGCCAGGTCTCGATCGAAGCACCCGAAGTCGCGCAGCGCGCCTTTCAGCAACAGGTTCGCATGCGTTCGGGCGACACGCTGGTGCTGGCCAGTTTCCGCCAGTCGCAATCCTCGCTCGCCGAGCAGGGGGTCGGCACGCCGCAGACCGTCCTGCTGGGCGGCGGACAGAACGGGGCGCAACGCCGCGAATTGTCGGTCATCGTGATGACGCCGACCGTCGTGCCGGGAGTCGGCATGAACGCGGGCGCCAGCGACCTGCACTGAATTTCGGCATGGCGCGGCAGCGGGAAGACGGTCCCCATGTGCTGACGCTTGACGGCCGCAGCTGGGCGTTGGGCCTGGCCTGGCAGGTCGTCACGACGCCCGGCGTGAATCTGCGCAAACGCGCGCTGCAGGACGCACGTGAAGCGATCGACACCGATCTGTTCTGCGTGCCGCAGACGCTGACGCCGTGCTTCGGTCTGGGCGCGCGAGGGCAGGGACACCGGCCCGGCATGCCCGCCGCCGCCGCGTCGCTGGCCCGCTCGATGCCGGGCCATTGGGTCGGCGCGTTCGAACTGCCGGGCAAGGTCGATCGCCGCGATGGCGCGCCGCTCTTCTGGCTCGTCGCGGTACGCCAGGAGGGCATCGATCCGCGCACCGACATCGTCGGCCGCGAAGCCGAAATCCAGGCCCTGTTCCGTCAGCGCATCACCGACGGCTCGCCGCGCTGGTACGCGCCGCGCGCGTGGCAGATCGGAGGTTCGTCGCTCGATCTCGCGTCCCAGCTCGCGCGCGGACCGCGGCTGCGGCTGATGCCGACGACGCTGCTGCCGCGCTTCGAACGCCGCACCTGGATTCATGTCGCTGCCTGCGTCGCGGCGATCGCCGTCGTCGTCGCCGGTCTGCTCGATCGCCGCGAACGCATCCGCGAGGCCGAGGCGCAGGCGCGCCGTGCCGCGCGCGAGGTCGCGCCCGCTGCGCGCCGTCCCGAAATCATGCTGCCGCCCGATGAGCCGTGGAATCGCGAAGCATCCGCGACGCGCTGGGCGGCAAGCTGCATCGACGCGATGCGCGACGCGGTGGTGGCGGTGCCGGGCTGGCGCTGGGTCGAAGCGACCTGCGACGGCGTGCGCGCTTCGGCCAGCTACGCGCGGCAGGACGGCAGCCTGGCGCTCGCCAAGAGCTGGTGGACGAGGCGTCCGCCGACGCGCGCCAGCTTGCGCGCTGCGCGCGCCGATTTTCTGACCATCGACGTGCCGATGCGCGGGCTGGTTCCGCGCGCGACCGAGCATCCGTCGACGCGCGAAGCGCTGGCCGCGTCGCTGCTCGATCCGCTCGATGCGGCACGGCTTGCCGCGACGACGACCGAAATGCCCGCGACCGAACCGCCGCCGCGCGACACCGGCAGCGGTCCGATCGTGCGCCGGCCGCCCGGCGCGCCTTCGGTGCAGATCGCGCTGACCGGCGTGCTGCTGCCGCTGGATGACGTCGCCGCAGCGCTCGCGCGCCTGCCCGCCGCGACGCTGCGCGAGGCGACGTTGCGCAATGCCGGCGCGGTGCCGGCCTGGAGCGCGACGGCGCTCATCTACCTCAAACAGTGAGCGCGACAGCGCTGCTGGATCTCAGACCCTAGCGAGGGGCTCGATGGCCATCCTGCACGACGACGAACCGGTGGAGGAATTCAACGCGCCGCCCAGGCGCTTTCCGGGTGCCAAGGCGCTGGTCGCGGGCACCTGCCTGCTGGCGACGCTGTGGCTGGCGCGCGACCTGCCGATCGGGCGCTGGCTCGGCGTTGGTGGCGAAGCGCCGCCGCCCGTCATGGCCTCGCGTCTGCCGTCGGCACCGCAGCCGGTGAGCGCGACGCCCGCGATGGTGCCGCCGCAATCGGCGGCAACGCAGCCGCAACCATCGCCGCCGGCCGCGATCCTGTCGGCACTGCCGCCATCGATCGTCGCCAACGAAGCGCCGCTGAACGGCACCGATCCGACGCGGGCAACGCTGATCGACCAGATCGGCGCGCTGCAGATGCAGCTCGTGCTGGCGCGGCTGAAACGCGAGCTGGCGCAGACCCAAGCCGAAACCGCGAAGCTCGCGCCCGACCTCGCAGGTGAAGCATCGGGCGTCGAAGCGTTGCTCGACCGGATGGCCGAACGTGACGGCGTGCGGGGCGGGCGCGGCCTGGCGGTGCAGGCGGTCTTTGGCCGCGACGGTGAATGGGCGGCTCGGCTGATGCTGCCCGGTGAAGGCGCGCGCGTCGTGCGCACCGGCGACCTGCTCGCTGATCGCTGGCGAGTCGAGTCGATCGACGAACGCTCGGTCGTGCTGGTGGCGCTGCACGGCGAGGCGCGGCAGGTGCTGCGCCCCGGCGCCGGGACGCCGCGAGCCAACGAATTCGACAGCGAGGCGCCGACCCCGGCGACGCGTCCGGCCAAGGCGGCGACTCCGCCTGCAGCTTCGCCGGACGCCGCCATCGCGCAAGCGCCGATCGCGGCGCAGATGCTGCGCCCGAGATAGCATTTCGCGGCTGTCAGTCGACGCGGCCTGTAGTGAATCCGGCCTTCCGTGTATCAACGCTGCTTGGGTGTGATTCTCGGGGGCGAAAATGCGTTCGCTGGTTTCGATTCTGGCGCTGCTGCTGTTGGCCGGTTGCGCGTCGTCGCGCACGCCGGAGGTGCCGCGCGCAAGCTGGCTGCTGGTCGGCGTTGACGGCCAACGCACGACGCCGTCGCTGACGACCTATGTCGAGCGCGTCGGCCAGCAATTTGCCCAGCGCGGTGCCGAACATTTCGTCCTCGCGCCCGGCGGGCAGATCGAACCGCTGATGGGCACGCCGCCCGCCGAGACGATCACGCTGGTGCGCTTTCCGACCGCGCGCGGCGTGCGCGATTGGTACAAGAGCGACGCGTATCAGCAGTCCCTTCCGTTGCGCGCCAATACCGGCAGCTACTGGCTGGCCGCATTCGAAAGCGCCGCGACGCCGATGCCGAGCGCGCATCCGGCCTTCCTTCTGCTGCGCGGAGAATTGCCTCCGTCCGACGCGGCCGAAGCCGACGCGATCAAGCATTATGGCGGTGTGCTCGTCGCGCGGCTCAGTGAAAGCGACATCGACGTGCTCGAAGGCACGCCGCCCAAGGGTGCGTGGCGCGTCGTCGCGTTCCCGTCGCGCGGCGCGGTCGCGGCCTTGTGGCTCGATCCGGAATTCCGCGCGCTGCGCGAAGGCTGGAACATGCCGGGCAAAATCTCAGCCGTCTTGATCGACCCGGCGCGGTAGGGCTTTCAACTTTAGTCGCGGGCCAGATCGCGCACGACGTCGTCGTAATCGGCGTCGGCGCGCGTCTGGTCCAGCGCCTCGTATTCGTTCTGCAGGATGCGCAGGACCCGCGCGATATAGTCGGCACGCCACGCGGCGCGTTCCTCTTTTGACGCCTCGTCCGGCCGATAGGCGTCGATCTCGTCGGGCGTCAGCAGGCCTTTCTGCGCCAGGATGCGCTCGACCGTGTCGAGCCGCTCGCGCGCCACCGCAAGCTCGCCCGCCAGCGCCATGGCGATAGTCAGCAGCTTGTCGATCGCTGGATCATCGAAAAAATACGGCCTGCGCCCTTTCGCCTTGAGGCGCGGATCGAGCAGCCTGGGATCGAATTCGGTCATGCCTTCCACGCACCGAAGCCGTACCACATGCCGCCGCGGCCAAAGTCCTTGCCCTTGTCCATCTTGGTCTCGGCGGCGAAATCGCTTTCGAGCACGGCGGGGAATTCGGCTTCGAAACAGTCTTCTTTGCCAAAGCCCGCCCGCACCATCATCTCGACCATCTGCGTGTCGTGCACGGTCGTCCAGAACGGCTCGTTGTTGTAGTGGCAATCCCAGTCGCGGATGAACGCGTCATAGGGCGCCATATTGTGATAGGGCGGCTGCTCCAGCGACACGGTCATGCCGCCGCGCGCCAGCACGCGATGAATTTCGCGCATCAGCACCGGCAGCGCCTTGGACGAGGTCTCGTGCCAGAATTGCGCGGTGACGATCAGGTCGAACTCGCCGTCGGCGAAATCCATCCGTTCGGCGTTCATCTGCACGAATTCGATGTTCCTGGCGCCCATCGACTGCGCCCGGGCATGGCCATAGCGCAGCATCGGCGCCGCCACGTCGATGGCGACGATGCGCGCATCGGGAAACGCGGTCGCAAACGGCACCGTGTTGTGACCCAGCCCGGCGCCGATATCGAGAATGCGCTTGGGCTTGAAGTCGGGATAGGCGCGGCGCAACCACGCCAGCATGGCGCGGCCGCCGCCATCGTTGAAGCGCCCGAGCAGCCCGCCCGTGGTGGCGAAGATGCCGCTGTCGTAATTGGCCGCGGCGCTGACGTCGTCGGGTGCGACTTCGGTGTAGTAGCTGCCCGGCATGCAATGCGTGTCGACCGCGCTGAGATAATTCGGCACCGCGACGGTCGGATCCAGCCGCAGCGTCGTCGCGCCCTCGTTGATCTGCTTCACCTTGTCGATCAGCTCGGGCAATTGGCGCAGCACCATGGCGCGCCCGTTCTCCTGCCGCATCTCCATGTAGGTCCGGCGCAAGGACGACCAGAACCGGTAATACTCGTCCTTCGACATTGCGCGCCGGACTTCGTGCCGGTCCTTGGGGGCGCGACCGGCCGCCTTTTCGAAGGCAGGCTTCACCCGCGCTTCGTAGGCGAGGCGGTTGCCGGGAAAAATCCGCGTCGCGATATGCTGGTTCAGCGACGCGAGGAAATTGAAGCGCGCGATCTCGTCGTGCTTCCCCTCGGGAAACACGGCGTGCCGGCCGACATCGGTCCAAGGCGGCGGCCCGACCGGCTTCGGCCGCGAAACAGTCTGATCGGCCATCGCATGCTCCGTCCAAGTTGCACTCAATCTGGATCCCGGCCGGCGACGTCTCAAGCATCCGCCGACCCCGCGTCCATTGGCTGCCCGCGCGGCTGGACATTTATATAAGCGCTTACTTATAGATCGGCGGTGCATGCGGCGAACGACATGCGAGATCGCAGGCGGACCCCGCTGATCGCGGCGGGACCACCACGGCCCGGCCCGCCCCGGCTTTCCTGTTCCCGGGCGGCAGCGGGCTCCTATAACGCTCGGGTCCATTCGAGCCGGAGCCGCACGCCATGCCGCAGGTCGTCGTTCTGTTCAATCTGAAGCAAGGCGTCGACGCCGCCGCCTATGAAGCCTGGGCGCGGGCGACCGATCTGCCGATCGTGCGCGGCCTGCCCTCGATCGGCGGGTTCGACGTCTATCGCGCCACCGGCCTGCTCGGCAGCGACCGGGCGCTGCCCTATCAATATGTCGAGCTGATCGAGGTCGACGACATGGCGCAGTTCGGCAGCGACGTCGCGAGCGAAACGATGCAGCGCGTCGCGGGTGAATTCCGCAGCTACGCCGACGATCCGATCTTCCTCCTCTGCGACAAGCTCGGCTGATGGCGACCTACCCCGAACTTGCCGGCAAAGTCGCGATCGTCACCGGCGCCGGCCGTCCCAAGGGGCTCGGCGAAGCGATGGCCAAACGGCTCGCGGCCGAAGGCTGCCGCGTCGTCGTGCACGATCTCGGGCGCGTTGCCGGCGACACCGCGCCTGCGCACGGCATCGGCAAGCAAGACGAGCTGCGCCAGGTCGCCGACGAGATTCGTGCCGCCGGCGGTGAATGCTCCACGTTCCAGGGCGACATGATGCTCGAAGACGACGTGCAGCGACTGGTCGCGCACGCGGTCGCGACGTATGGGCGGCTCGATATTTTCGTGAACAATGCCGGCATCGGCTATCTCTTCGGCCCGCTGACCGAAACGTCGCAGGCACATTGGGACGCGGTGTTGAACGTCAATCTGCGCGGCTGTTTCTTCGGCATGAAACACGCTGCAACACAGATGATCCGTCAGGGCCAGGGCGGTCGCATCGTGTCGATCGCAAGCCAGGCGGCCAAATCCGGCTTCGCCTTTGCTGCCGCCTACAGCGCGTCGAAGCACGGGCTGGTCGGGCTGACGCGCGCGGCGGCCCAGGAATTCGGCACGCACCACATCACCGTCAACGCGATCTGCCCCAATCACGTAACAACCGGCCTTGGCGCCTGGCAGAACGAGTTCATGTCCAAGGCGCGCGGCCAGACGATGGACGAGTATCTGGCGGCGATGCGGGCGCGGATTCCACTGGGCCGGCCCGGGTTGGTCGAGGACACGGCAAACGCCTGTGCCTTTCTTTGTTCCGACCAGGCGTCGTACATCACCGGCGAGGCGATGAACGTCTCGGGCGGCGAGGAGGTGCACTGAGCCATGCGAATCGGAAAAACCCTGTCCTACGTTGTTGCGACGGCGGCACTGCTGGCCGCGGCGCCGCAAGCGGCGCGCGCGCAAGGCAAGGCGACGCTCGAGGACATTCTGCTGGCGGCCTGCGTGCAGGGCGCGAAATATTCCTCGGACAATCCGCGCATCGTCGATTTCGTGTCGGGCAAGGCGCAGGCGACCTCGCACGGCATCGTGAGCAATCCGAAATATCCCGGCATCATTTCGGTGCTGGCGGTTCTCAAGGTCGGCGACACTCGCCGCAACGTGCGCTGCGACTTCGGCCGCATGTCACCGAAAGATCCGCTCGATTTCCTGGCGGCGCAGTGGGACGGCCGCACCTATGTCGGCGAGCCCAACCAGGCGTTGCGCCCGCGCATGCGCGAACCCGACGACGTGAAGCGCGAGGATCGTTTCCTCGGCGGCGTCTATGACGTGATGCGCACGGCCTCGGCAGGCGCGCGTTGACCTATCGCTGGCCCGACGGCGCCCGTCTGGCGCTGTCGATCGTCGTCAATGTCGAAGAAGGCGCACAGATGTTGCTGGCCGACGGCGACCGCGTGCCCGAGCCCGTCGACGAGCTGGGCGTGGTGATGAAAAAGCCGGTGCGCATGCACGGCAACGAATCCAACTATCGCTACGGCATCACCGAAGGCGCGCCGCGGGTTCTCGAACTGCTCGATCAGCACGGTGTGCGCGCGACCTGGACGGCCGCGGCGCTGGCGCTCGAGCGCGCCCCCGACCTCGCTCGCGCCATCGTCGCGCGCGGCGACGAGATCTGCTGTCACGGCCATCGCTGGGTGCACCAGTTCGGCA
>JAQGIE010000016.1 GCA_028291365.1 Rhodospirillales bacterium | reverse complement strand
CTCAAGAGCGCACCGTTGCTGGATTCCTGGATCCGCATCGGAGGCGACGGACATGTCACCGTCTTCACCGGCAAAGTCGAATTGGGCCAGGGGATTCGAACCGCCTTGCTGCAGGTCGCGGCCGACGAGCTCGACATCGCGCCGTCCGCCATCGAGCTCGTCACCGCCGACACCGCGACGACGCCCGACGAAGGCGTCACCGCCGGCAGCCATTCGATGCAGGATAGCGGCACCGCCATCCGCAACGCCGCGGCGAATGTGCGCTTGCTGCTGACCGAAACCGCGGCGCGCAGCTGGAACGTCGCGCCCGGCGACGTGTCGACCGGCGGCGACGGCAGCTTGCGCGGACCCGACGGACGCACCGTCTCGTATGGCGAGATCGCCGGCACCGTGACGCTGCATGTCGAGGCACGGCCGGACGCGCCGCTGCGAAATCCGGCGACCTATCGCGCCGTCGGCCGCGACCTGCCGCGCATCGACATTCCCGCCAAGCTCACAGGCGGGGCCGCTTATGTGCAGGACATGCGCCTGCCCGGCATGCTCCACGCCCGCGTGCTGCGCGGGCCGAGCTTCGGCACCAGGCTGCAGCTCGACCCCGGCACCGCGTTGCCGGACGGGGCGCGGCTGATCCGCGACGGCGGATTTGCCGCCGTGGTGGCCGAGCGCGAATGGAGCGCCATCGGTGCGCTGCAGGCGCTGCAGGCGGCGGGCTGGTCGCGCACCGCGCCTGCCCTGCCGCAGGAAGACCTGCCGACTCTGCTCAAACGGATTCCGTCGCTCGACAATGTCGTGCTCGACTCGCGCGCGACGGCACCGGCAGCGGCGCGCACCGTATCGGCACGTTATTCGCGGCCGTGGCTGCTGCACGGGTCGATCGGCCCGTCCTGCGCCGTCGCCAGGTTCGATGGCGGCGTGATGACCGTGTGGACGCACAGCCAGGGCGTGTTCGGGCTGCAGCGCTCGCTGGTCGACCTGCTGCGCCTGCCGTCCGACAAGGTGCGCTGCATTCACGTCGAAGGCTCGGGCTGCTACGGCCATAACGGCGCTGACGATGTCGCAGCCGACGCGGCGCTGGTGGCGCGCGCGATGCCGGGCCGGCCCATTCGCATGCAATGGATGCGCGAGCAGGAGCACGGCTGGGAGCCGCTCGGCACCGCCATGCTCGCCGAACTCGAAGCGTCGCTCGACGGCGACGGACGGATTGTTGCGTGGCGACACGAGGTGTGGAGCAACAGCCATAACGCCCGTCCGGTCAGCGCCGGCGGGCTGCTCGCGGGCGCCGAACTCGATCCGCCCTTTCCGGTGCAGCAGGACAAGCCGATTCCGCTGCCCGAAGGCGGCGGCGATCGCAATGCCTACCCGCTCTACCAGGTTCCCAACGCCTATGTGCTGCATCACTTTCTGCAAGTGAAGCCGTTGCGCGTGTCGGCGCTGCGCTCGCTCGGTGCGCACATGAACGTGTTCGCGATCGAATGCATGCTGGACGAGCTGGCGCGCGCCGGGACTCTCGATCCTGTCGCGCTGCGACTGGCGCATCTGGCGGATACGCGTGCGCGCGAGGTCGTCGAGCTGGCCGCGACCAGGTTCGGCTGGGCGCAACGGGCGCGCGGCAATGGACGCAGCGGCTGCGGCTTCGCCTTTGCGCGCTACAAGAATCTCGGCGCCTATTGTGCCGTCGCGCTCGAGATCGAGGTCGACCGCGAAAGCGGCCGCATCTCGACGCGGCGCGCGGTGGCGGCGATCGATTCCGGCCAGGCGGTCAGTCCCGACGGAATCCGCAACCAGACCGAAGGCGGATTGCTGCAGTCCTTGAGCTGGGCGAATTTCGAAGCGATGAATTTCGATGCGGAACGGCGCACCGGTTTCGACTGGAGCAGCTACCCGATCCTGCGCTTCGCGGATCTGCCTGCGACCATCGAGGTCCATGTCATCGACCGCCCGGGCCAACCTTTTCTCGGCACCGGCGAAGCGGCGCAAGGACCGGCTTCGGCGGCGCTTGCCAACGCGCTGGCCGATGCGACGGGCGTGCGGCTGCGCGAGATGCCGCTCACCGCTTCGCGCGTCAAAGCAGCGATCGGGGTTACCTAGCGCGGCGACTACCGGGCCAAGAGTTGACCGAATCCGGACAAGACCAGGCGCGGCGCCGTTCCGGATTCATCCAGGGCGCCGCGGATGCGCGGATCCTCGGTCGGCACGGCATGGCCGGCGGCGAGATGGGCGTGGCGAATGGCGGCGATGCGGCGGCCGATCGTCGGCACGGCCAGGCCGCGCTGGAGTTCGTGCCGCACGAAGTTCAGGACCGTCGCCGAGTCGGCCGGGAGTGCCGGACGATCGACCGCGCCGCACCAGTCGCGGAAGCTTTGAAAGTCGTTGCCGTACTGGCGCAGCGTCCGCGGCGTCAGCGCTTTCACGGCAGCACCGCCGTGGCTTCGATCTCGACCAGCGCTTTTTCTTCGACCAGCGACGTGACCTGCACCACCGACATCACGGGAAAGACCTTGCCGAACACGGCGCGGTAGGCGGCGCCGATTTCGCGCAGGCGGCTGCGGTACTGCACCATGTCGGTGACGTACCAGGTCAGGCGGACGAGATGTTCGGGTGCCCCGCCCGCCGCCGCCAGCACGCTGCGTATGTTTTCCAGCGCGATGCGCGTCTGTTCGACGAAGTCACCGGTCTCGATGACGCCCTTGTTCCAGCCGATCTGGCCCGACAGAACCAGGAAACGGCCGCTCGCCACCATCCCGTTGGCATAGCCGCTCGGACGCGGCCAGTCGGCGGGTTGCACGGTTTCGATCATGACGGCTCCGGTTCGGGTACGAGAAAAATTTCCATGCGCGCGCGCAGCGCGTCGGGAATGGCGCAGGATTGCATCGGCGACAGCGACACATAGGCGAGGACGAGCTTGACGCGAACGCGCTCTTCGCCGCCGAGCGTGGCGACGACGCGCAATTCGATTCGGCTGCGGCCGAGCGCCACCACGTCGAGCGAAAAAACCAGCCGGTCGCCAAGCCGGCTCGGGCGCAGGAAGTCGGTTTCAACCCGCACCGCCGGCACGCCATGGCTGCCATCGACATGCAGGTCGCGAAACGAGGTGCCGAGTTCGCGCTCGAACCATTCCTCGACGACCTGGTTCAGCATTTCGAAATAACGCGGATAGAACACGATCCCGGCAGCGTCGACATGCGCGAAGCGAACCGGAATTTCGGTCTCGAAGCTCATGATGCGCGCTCGCGGTCGAGTTCCCGGTCGCGCAGCACGAAGCGCTGCAGCTTGCCGGATTCGTTGCGCGGCAGCGCGTCGACGAATTCGATGCGACGCGGATATTTGAACGGGGCGATGGTCGCCTTGACGAAATCCTGCAGCTCGCGCACCAGCTTTTCGTCGGCGGCACGATCGTCGGCGAGGCAGACGAACGCCTTGACCACCATGCCGCGCTCGCCGTCGGGCGAGCCGACCACGGCGCATTCGCGCACCGCCGGATGCAGCAGCAGCGCTTCTTCGACTTCGGGACCGCCGATATTGTAGCCGGAGGCGACGATCATGTCGTCGCTGCGGCCGTGATACCAGAAATAGCCGTCCTCATCGCGATGATAGGTGTCGCCGGTGATGTTCCAGCCGTTGGCGACGTAGTTGGCCTGGCGCGCATCGGCGAGGTATCTGCAGCCGGTCGGGCCGCGCACCGCGAGACGACCGGGCACGTTGGGCGCCGCTTCGTCGCCGTTGTCGTCGAGGATGGTTGCGACATAGCCGGGCACCGCCTGTCCGGTCGAGCCGCGACGGATCGCGTCGGGCGGAGAGGCGATGAAGATATGCAGCATCTCGGTCGCGCCGATGCCGTCGATCAGCTTGTGGCCGGTCGTCGACAGCCACGCATCGAAGGTCGCGGCGGGCAGATGCTCCCCCGCCGACACGCAGCGGCGCAGGCTCGCCCATTCGTCGCGGCGCGCATGTTTGAGCAAGGCGCGATACGCGGTGGGCGCGGTCATGAGGATGGTCGGCCCCCGCGACGCGATCGCTTCGCCGAGAAATTCGGGCGTCGCAACGGGAAGAAGGATCGACGCGGCGCCGTAGCGCGCGGGGAAAATGATGTGCGCGCCAAGCCCGAAGGTGAAGGCCAGCGGCGCACTCGACAGGAACAGATCGTCGGGCCGAACGCCGAGGATCGAACGCGGAAAACAGTCGGCGATGGCGAGAATGTCGCGATGAAAATGCACCGTCGCCTTGGGCGTGCCGGTCGTGCCCGAGGTAAAGGCGAGCAGCGCCGCGTCCTCGGCCGCGGTCGCGACGGTTGCGAACACGCCGGTGACGCCGCGCACGCGACGGTCGAGTTCTTCGTCGCCGTCGCCTTCCGGCGTGAAGGTCAGAACGGTGCTGCACACCGGCGCGAGTTCATCCAGCAGGTCGGCTTCGCACACCGCCAGGTCAGCGCGGGCCTTGTCGACGATCACCGCAAGCTCGCGCTGGCGCAGCAACGGCATGGTCGCGACCACGACCCCGCCGGCCTTGAGCACGCCGAACCAGCTTGCCGCGAGCATCGCGGTGGTGCGGCCGCGCAGCAGCACGCGCCCGCCCGTCACCAGCCCCGCTTCGACCAGCACGCGGGCGATGCGCGACGACAGCGCGTCGATCTCGCCATAGGTCCAACGCCGCGCCGGCGTGTGGAACAGCACGCGGCCGGGCGGTGCCGAAGCCAGCAGCTCGGCAGCGGCGTTGAGCTGCGCCGGATAGTGCAGTTCGGGACGGTCGAACAGAAAGTCGGGCTGCGCTGACAAGGGCGGCAGACCTTCGAGCACGTAGCGATCGATGGGTTCCTCGCGAAAGCGGGGATCCATTTCGTCATCGCGGCGGCTCATGAGTGGATCCCCGCTTTCGCGGGGAGTATTTGGCGTGCGATGACGATCTTCTGCACCTCGCTCGCGCCCTCATAAATCCGCAGCGCGCGGATTTCGCGATAGAGGCGTTCGGTGATGTTGCCGCGCACGATGCCGTGGCCGCCGAAAATCTGTACCGCCTCGTCGATGACGCGCTGCGCCGCTTCGGTCGCGAAGAGCTTGGCCATCGCCGCTTCGCGCGTGACGCGGCCCAACCGGCGATCGGCCTGCCAGGCCGCGCGATAGACCAGCAAGGCGGCGGCATCGACATCGAGCGCCATGTCGGCGAGCTTGCCCTGGATCAGCTGCAGCTCGGCCATCGGCGCGCCGAACAGCCGGCGTTCGGCCGCGCGCGTCAGCGCTTCGTCGAGCGCGCGACGGGCAAAGCCCAGCGCCGCGGCGCCGACGGTCGAGCGGAAGAGATCGAGCGTGCCGAGCGCGATGCGCATCCCCGCCCCTTCTTCGCCGATGCGTGCGCCGTGCGGCACGCGGCAATCACGAAAGCGCAAGGTGGCGAGCGGATGCGGCGCGATCACGTCGATGCGGGCTTCGATGCTCAGGCCCGGAGTCTTGGCGTCGACGACGAAGCCGGTGATGCCTTTGGGGCCGGGCGCGGTGCGCGCGAAGACGGTGTAGAAATCGGCGATGCCGCCGTTCGAGATCCAGGTCTTGCAGCCGTCGAGCACGTAGAAGTCGCCCGAGACGGTCGCGGTCATCGTCATCGCGGCGACATCGGAGCCCGCTTCGGGTTCCGACAGCGCGAAGGCGGCGATGGCGTCGCCGCTTGCCACGCGCGGCAGCCAGGTCGCGCGCTGCTCGTCGCTGCCGAACAGCGAAATCGGACCGGCGCCGAGCCCCTGCATTGCGAAGGCGAAATCGGCGAGCCCGTCGCGCGAGGCCAGCGTTTCGCGCGCGAGGCACAGGCTGCGCACGTCGATCGCGCCGTCGGTTCCGGGAACGGTGTGGCGCAGCCAGCCGTCACGTCCGAGACGCCGCACCAGGTCGCGGCAAGTCGCGTCGACGTCGTCATCACCGTGCGCCGGCAGCGTTGCGGCCCACGCGTGGAGCCTGGCGGCGAAGTCGCGATGGCGATCTTCGAAAAACGGCCAGTCGAGATCGAGCGGCGACGGCATTCGTCAGTTCCCCTCAAAGATCGGCTTCGCCTTGGCGACGAAGGCTTCGTAGGCGCGGCGGAAATCCTGGGTCTGCATGCAGATCGCCTGGGCCTGCGCCTCAGCCTCGATGGCGGCGTCGATGCCCATGTCCCATTCCTGGTGCAGCATCGTCTTGGTCATGGCGTGCGCGAAGGTCGGACCGTCGGCGAGGCTGCGCGCGAATTCACTGGCCTCGCGCAACAGCTCGTCTGCCGCGATGAGCCTGTTCCAGAAGCCCCAGCGCTCGCCCTCGTCGGCGCGCAAGGTGCGGCCGGTATAGAGCAGCTCCGACGCGCGGCCGTGGCCGACGATGCGCGGCAGGATCGCGCATGCGCCCATGTCGCAACCGGCAAGACCGACGCGCACGAACAGGAACGCGGCTTTCGACTCCGGCGTGGCAAACCGAATGTCGGAGGCCATGGCGAGGATCGCACCGGCACCGACGCAGATGCCGTCGACCGCGGCGACGATCGGCTGCGGACAGGCGCGCATCGCCTTGACGAGATCGCCGGTCATGCGCGTGAAGGCGAGCAGCCCGGCCATGTCGAGACCGACCAACGGCCCGATGATGTCGTGCACGTCGCCGCCCGAGCAGAAATTTCCGCCCGACCCGGTCAGCACCACGCTCTTGATGTTGTCGGCATGGACCAGCGCGCGAAACGTATCGCGCAGCTCGGCATAGGACTCGAAGGTGAGCGGATTCTTGCGCTCGGGACGGTCGAGCGTGATGGTCGCGACCTTGCCATCGAGCGACCAGCGGAAATGGACCGGCTTGTAGTCGGCGTCGAGTTTCATGCTTCTCCTCCGGCGATGGCGATCGCCTGGCCCGTGATCGAAGCGGCGCCGTCGCCGCAGAGGAACGCGACCGCGGCGGCGACCTCGTCGGGCTGCACCAGCCGGCCCTGCGGATTGCTCGCCGTCAGTTCGGCCATCGCCTGCTCGCGCGTGCGGCCGGTCTTCTCGACGATGCGGTCGAGCGTGGTTTCGGTCATGTCGGTTTCGGTAAAGCCGGGGCACACGGCATTGACGGTGACGCCGCGCTTGGCCGTCTCCAGCGCCAGCGAGCGCGTGACGCCGACCAGCGCGTGTTTCGACGCGGCATAGGCGGCGATATAGCCGTAGCCGCGCAGCCCCGCCGTGCTCGCCACGTTGACGACGCGGCCCCAGCCCGCCTCGATCATGCCGGGCAGCACGTGCCGCGTGCAGCGCACCGCACCCAGCACATTGACGTCGAACATGCGCTGGAACTGCGCGTCGTCGCTTTTGAGGAACGGCGCGCTTTCGGCGATGCCGGCATTGTTGATCAGCATGTCGACATGATCGAGACCGGCGAAGGCGTGGCCGACCGCTTCGGCGTCGGTGACGTCGCAGGCGACGAAGTCGGCGCCGATCGAAGAGGCGCGCTCGACCAGGCGCTTCATGTCGCGCCCGATCAGCGTCACGCGGACGCCGTCCTCGGCAAGGCGCCTGGCGATGGCCCAGCCGATGCCGCGCGTGGCGCCGGTGACGACGGCATGACGTTCAGCCATTGGTCGCTCGCACGATGGTTCGCTTCAGCTGGTCGCGGCCCGACAGATACGGCTTGGGCCAATCGACGTCGTCATAGCCTTGGCTCGCCGCCGCGCGCAGCGTCCAGTACGGATCCGACAGATGCGGCCGCGCCAGGCAGCACAGATCGGCGCGGCCCGCCGCGATGATGCTGTTGACGTGATCGATCTCGTAAATGTTGCCCACCGCCATGGTCGGCACGCGCGCCTCGTTGCGGATCAGGTCCGAGAAGGGCGTCTGGAACATCCGGCCATAGACCGGCTTGGCGTCGACCGTGGTCTGCCCCGCCGACACGTCAATAATATCGGCACCGGCATCGCGAAACGCGGCGGCGATGACGAGCATGTCGTCCTCGTCATTGCCCTCCTCGCACCAGTCGGTCGCCGACAGTCGCACCGACAGCGGCCGGTCCGCAGGCCACGCCGCGCGCACGGCGCGAAAGACTTCCAGCGGAAAGCGCAGCCGGTTCTCGACCGGGCCACCATATTCGTCGCTGCGCCGGTTGCTGACCGGCGTCAGGAAGGCCGACATCAGATAGCCGTGGGCGAAATGCAGCTCGATCATGTCGAACCCGCAACGGACCGCGCGCGCGCAAGCGGCGACATACTGGTCGCGCACCGTGTCCATGTCGGCGCGGGTCATTGCGCGCGGCACCTGGTTGCGCGGCGACCAGGGAACCGCCGATGGCGCCAGCAACGGCCAGTTTCCGTCCGGCAGCGGCGCGTCCATCTCGTCCCAGCCGAGCTGGGTCGAACCTTTGGGTCCGGCATGGCCGAGCTGGAGACAGAATTTGGCGCCGGTCTCGCCGTGCACGAAATCGACGATGCGTTTCCAGGCGCGCTCCTGCGCGTCGTCATAGAGGCCGGCGCAGCCCGGCGTGATGCGGCCTTGTTCCGACACGTCGGTCATCTCGGTGACCACCAGCCCCGCCCCGCCCTGCGCGCGCGAACCGTAATGGACGAGGTGGAAATCGCCGGGCACGCCGTCCTTCGCGCTGTACATCGACATCGGCGAAACGACGATGCGGTTGGGCAGCTCCAGCCCGCGCAGCTTGAACGGCGTGAACATCGGCGGCACCGGCCGATTCACGTTGGCGCCCGCTCCGGACTTCAGTTGGGCGCTGGCGCGCCGTGCGAACCACGTCTCCAGCCCGTCGAGCCATGCCTTGTCGCGCACGCGCAGATTGTCGTGGCTGACGCGCTGGCTGCGGGTCAGCAGCGAATAGGCGAACTGCATCGGCTCGAAGGCGAGGTAGCGCGGCAGATGCTCGAACCATTCGGTCGAGTTGCGCGCCGCGTTCTGCAGCTTGACCACGTCGAGCGAGCGTTCGGCCTGGTACGATTCCAGTGCCTGCTGCAAGGTCGGCTTGTCGTGCAGCCGTTCGGCCAGCGCCATGGCGTCTTCGAGCGCCAGCTTGGTGCCCGACCCGACCGAGAAATGCGCCGTGTGTGCCGCGTCGCCCATCAGCACGATCTTGTCGTGGTACCAGCGCTCGCAGGTGACGTGCGGAAAGTTGAGCCAGGCCGAGCCGCGCAGATGGCGCGCATTGCTCATCAGCGAATTGCCGTCGAGATAGCGCGCGAAGATGCGCTCGCACAGCGCGATACTGTCGTCCTGGCTGAGCTGGTCGAAGCCGAGGCCGCGCCAGGTCGGCTCGTCGCATTCGACGATGAACGTCGAGGTGTCGCCGTCGAACTTATAGGCGTGGAACCAGATCCAGCCATGTTCGGTCTGTTCGAAGCCGAAGGTGAAGGCGTCGAACGTTTTGTGCGTGCCGAGCCAGACGAATTTGTTGCGGCGAAGCTCGATGCGCGGCTTGAACACGCCTTCCCAGCGCGCGCGCATCCTGCTGTTGACGCCGTCGCAGGCGACGATCAGGTCGGCGTCGTAGGTGGCGAGCACCTGGTCGGGATCGGCTTCGGTTTCGAATTTCAGATCGACGCCGAGTTCCTGCGCGCGTTCCTGCAGGATGTTGAGCAGGCGCTTGCGGCCGATGCCGCAAAAACCGTGACCGCCCGAACGGATCGTCTGCCCGTGCACATGCACGTCGATATCGTCCCAATGGGCGAGGCTGTCGAAGATGGCATCGGCGCTCTTGGGATCCACCGCGCGCAGGTTTTCCATCGTCTGGTCGGAGAAGACGACGCCCCAGCCGAACGTATCGAACGGCCGATTGCGCTCGATCACCGTGACGTGGTGGGCGGAATCGCGCCGCTTGAGCGCAATGGCGAGATAGAGACCGGCCGGCCCGCCGCCGACGCACACGACCCGCATGCCCGTCCCTCTCCCATCGGTTGATAGTTTAGGTCTAAACCTTTTTGACGCGACCGTCCAGCGCGAGATTCAGGGGCACGAAATCAGGCTTTGGCGCGCTTGCGGCGGCGCGGGGCGGCGGCTGGACGTGGCGTCGCGAGCGAGGTGCGAACCGCCTCCTTGGCAGCGCCGAGCAAGCTCAGCAGCCGCTTGGTCTGGGCCGGCTCGAGTTCGCCGAACAATTCGCGGATCCAGGCTTCGTGCTGCGCCGCCATGGTCTTGAACGCGGCCCGGCCTTTGGCGGTGAGCGACACGGACGTGCTGCGCCGATCGGTGTCCGAAACGGTGCGCCGCACCAGCCCTTCGGCGACCAGCCGCTCGACGATGCCGGTCGTATTGCCGTTCGACACCATCAGCCGCGCGCTGAGCGCACTCATCGTCAGCCCTTCGGGTACGCGATCGAGCTGCGCCATCAGGTCGAAGCGCGGCAAGGTCGTGTCAAAGGATTGCGCCAGGCGCGTGCGGATCTCGTTCTCGACGAGAAAGGTGCAGGAGAGCAGACGCAGCCAGAGACGCAGCTGGTCATGCCGATCGCCCGCATCGGTCTCGTAGTCCGCCGGGACCTGACTCGGATCCGCCCGCTCTGCCATGGGACAATCTCTCTGCAACGCCGCAGCGCCATTTATCGGCGAGAATTTTTAGACGTCAAGGATCCGGACTTGATCCGGGGACCCGTAAACCCGCGCATTTCGCCGGAGCGCGCGGCATGGCGGCGAAGCGCGCCAGGGTGGAGGCCAGCCACGGACACATTGCGTAACAGGTCGGCGCCATGCGCGGCGGCTGCTCGTCGTCACGCCGCGGCAGCAAGCCCTGTTCGGTCGCCTGGCGTGCCCGATGATGTCGCGGTCCGGAAGCGTTGCCCGAATCTTGTCGCCCACCGATACTCGCCGCCGCCCAGGCCTTCGAGGGACCATGATGATCCGTTTCGTAGCACCGATCCTGTCGCTTTTCCTGTTGGGGTCTGCCCTTGCGATTTCTGCCGCAGCGCAGACGCCGGTCTACGCACCCGACATTCCCGACAAGTTCGACGCGACGACCGAAGGAGCGGACTACGTCAAACGCGACGTGATGATTCCGATGCGCGACGGGGTGAAGCTGCGCACGGTCATCGTGCTTCCCAAGGGCGCCAAGGGCGCGCCGATGCTGTTGGAGCGCACGCCTTACAATGCGGGCCACCGTTTCGACCGCAATGCCAGCTTCAACCGGCTGTCGCGACTGCCGCTCGACGACGAGCCTTTCACCGCCGACGGCTATATCCGCATTTACCAGGACGTCCGCGGCAAGGAAGGATCCGAAGGCGAATATGTGATGACGCGGCCGCTGGTCGGCCCGCTGAATCCAACCAAGGTCGATCATTCGACCGACGCCTACGACACGATCGACTGGCTGGTGACGAACGTGCCGGAGAGCAACGGCAAGGTCGGCATGATCGGCTCGTCCTATGACGGGTTCACCGTCGTGATGGCGATGATCAATCCGCACCCGGCGCTCAAAGTCGCGGTCCCGATGTGTCCGATGATCGACGGCTGGATCGGCGACGACTGGTTTCACAACGGCGCCTTCCGCCAGCCGAATTTCGACTACATCTATTCCCAGACCAGCGCTCGCCGCACGAGCGAGCACATGCCGCATCTGGGCTACGACGATTACGAAGGCTATCGCGCCGCCGGTTCGGCGGGCGACTACGCGAAGCGCGCCGGGCTCGACCAATTCCCCTTCTGGCGCAAGATCCTCGAGCATCCCGCCTACGACTCGTTCTGGCAGGACCAGGCGCTCGACAAGATCCTCGCCAAGCAGCCGCTCGCGGTGCCGACGATGTGGGTCACCAGCATCTGGGACCAGGAAGACATCTATGGCGGCATCGCCGCCTATGCCGCGACCGAGCCCAAGGACGGTGCGAACGACAAGAATTTCCTGGTGCTGGGGCCGTGGCGTCACAGCGGCGCCCGGGGCGACGGCGACAAGCTCGGTGTCATCAAGTTCGACACCGACACGGCGCTGCAATTCCGCCGTGACATCCTGAAGCCGTTCCTCGACCAGTATCTGAAAGACGGCGCGCCCAAGTCGAACATTTCGCCGGTCACCGCCTACGAGACCGGCACCAATCATTGGACGCGCTACAAAAGCTGGCCGCTTTCCTGCGAGAAAGGCTGCGCCTCGACGTCGAAGCCGATCTATCTCCAGGCCGGCTTCAAGCTCGGCTTCGCAGCGCCGGCCGCCGACGCCAATGCGGGCGCGAATGCGCACGACGATTACATCTCGGATCCGAACAAGCCGGTGCCAAACTGGCCGCGTCCGGTGCGCCTGGGCGATGCCGATGCATGGCGCCGCTGGCTGGTCCGGGACCAGCGCTTCGTTGCCGATCGCCCCGACGTGCTGAGCTACGTGTCCGACGTGCTCACCGAGCCGATGCGTCTCGGCGGCGCCCCGATGGTCAATCTATTCGCCGCCACCACCGGCACGGATTCCGACTGGGTCGTGAAGCTGATCGACGTCTACCCGGAAGAAGTGCCGTCGCAGGCCGAGCTGGGCGGCTATCAGCTGATGGTCGCAGCCGACATTTTCCGCGGCCGCTATCGCGAAAGCCTGGAACATCCGTCGGCGATTCCGGCCGACCAGGCGCAGCGTTATCGCTTCGCGCTGCCGACCGTGAACCACGTCTTCCTGCCCGGCCACCGGGTGATGGTGCAGATCCAGTCGAGCTGGTTCCCGGTCTATGACCGCAATCCGCAGAGCTTTGTGCCGAACATCTTCCTGGCCAAGGCGACCGACTACAAAGTCGCGACGCAGCGCATCTATCACAGCGGCGCGGCGGCAAGCTCGATTGAACTGCCGATCGTGACGACGACGCGCTGATCGGCACAGCGATCGCTACCAACCGACTGCCTGACCATCCTTTCGATGATCGGAGCCGGCGCGATAGACCACCGACGATCGTGCATCCTTGTCGCCTGGCTGGATCCAGATTCCCTGAAAGCCGCCCATGCCCCGGCTGTCGGCTGGCGTCAGCTGATGCCCCATCGCCGCGAGGTCCTTGCCGACGCGGTCGAGCAGCGGCTGTTCCAAGGTGAGCTTGTTCGAGGCCTGCGTGTGCCGGAAGCGCGCCATGTCGCTTGCCATCTGCAGATTGGCGCCGAGGTCGAACAGATTGACCAGAATCTGCGCGTGGCCTTGCGCCTGCATGTCGCCGCCCATCAGCAGCAACGACAGCAGAGGCTGGTCGCCTTTCATCACGAAGCCCGCCGAAAGCGTGTTGAACGGCCGCTTTCCGGGCGCGATCACGTTGGGCGATTGCGGGTCGAGCGAGAACAGGACGCCGCGATTATGCAGGACGAAGCCATAGCCGGGCACGGTGATCCCCGAACCGAACTCGCTCGCATTGCTGCTCACCAGCGCGACCACGTTTCCGTCCGCGTCCGCGGTCGAAAGCACGACCGTATCTCCGGCGCCTTTGGGTTCGGGCGTTGCCGTCGCAGACGACCGATTGGGATCGACACGGCCGCATAACGACCGCGCATGATCCTTCGAAACCAGCTCCTGCCACGGCACCCTGGCGAAATTCGGATCGGCGTTGACCGCCATCAGGTCCGCGAAAGCGAGCTTCTTGGCTTCGATCAGCAAATGCCAGTAGGTCGGATTTTGCGGGCCGAGATCAGCGAGCGAACGCCCGGGCGACCACGACGGAACGCAGGCTTCGAGAATGTTCAGCAGCTCAAGCGTCGCCCAGGCCTGCGACGGCGGCGGCAATTCGTAGATGTCGTAGCCGTGATAGGTCGAGCGTGCGGGCTCGGTCCACTCGCCGCGAAATCCGGCCAGGTCTTCGCGCGTCATGCTGCCGCCCAGCGAAGATGACTTCTTGACGATCGCGGCAGCGATTTCGCCGCGATAGAAGGCCTGCGCACCGCCGCGCTGCAGCTTCTTGAGCGTGCGGGCGAGGTCCGCGTTCCGGAATACCTGCCCGACCGCCGGCGGCTTGCCGTTGACGTACCAGGTCACCACCGAGTCCGGATCGAACTCGGTGCAGCAGTGGGTCAGCGGCAGCGCCTTGGGCAGCCGCCAATCATGCGCGATCCGTTGCGACAGCGGGAAGCCACCGTCGGCGTAGTCGATCGCCGCTTGCAGCGCTTTGCCGAAACCGAGTTTTCCGAACCGCGATTCAAGCGCGCCCCATCCCCATACGGTTCCGGGAGTCGTCACCGTCGTCACGCCGTGGATCGGCATTCCGCCGGTGAGGCTCGCAGGCGCCAGCTTATAGCCGAGCGCGGCAAGACGTTCGGGCGTTGCGCCGGTGACCGCCGTTCCACTCGCGTTCAAGGCGTAAAGCCGGTGCTCTTTCGCGATGTAGACGATGGCAAAAAGGTCGCCGCCGATTCCGACATTCATCGGCTCGACCACGCCCAGCACCGCAGCGGCCGATACGGCCGCGTCGATCGCGTTGCCGCCGCGCTTCAACATGTCGAGACCAGCCTGGGCTGCGAGCGGCTGGCTGGTGACGACCATGCCATGCTGCGCCATCACCTCGGCGCGCGACTGCGCCGTCCATCCTTCCGCCCTGTCCCCGCGCAACGCGTCACAGGCCGGCGCGCGGTCGGCGCCGTCGCAACTGGACAGAAGCGGCGGCGTCTGCGCGCCGCTCCGTTGGCTGAATCCGGCGGCCACGCCGACGACCAACAACATCGCAACGAACTGGCGCACTATGTCTCTTCCTTTCACGCGTCTCTGCGCAAAGACGGGCGCCGCGCGTTTGGACGCGCAGCGCCCGCCGGCATCGTCAGAACGTCGTGCCGAGATGGAACAGGTTGAAGACGGCCGCGGTCCACACGACGAAGACCGCGGACAGGACCAGGACCACGCTCCATCCCCGCGCCAACATGCTGCGCGGACGAGTCCAGACGAGATAGAGATTCCAGACCGCGATGCCGAACAGCAGCGGCACGGTAAGGAAGGTCGCGATCTCCAGCAGCCAGATCTGCCAGCCCAGACCCGCGATCCCAAGACCGGGCAAGGTGAGCGCCCAGCCGAGCAAGGTCAGCACGACCAGCGCCGAGAGGGCGCTGAGCGCACGACCGGTCTTGAGTTCAACCCCCGTCAGTTCCTGCGGCGCGTTGTAGCGACGGCGCACCGCGGCTGCGATCGGCCAGAACAGCGCCGTCAGCGCCAGCGCGGCCACGCCGATCTCGGTCACCGGACGCAGCCAGGCGGAGATGCGATACCACGGCACCGGAAGATTGACCGTGAAGGGCGACGACGTATCGACGCCCCACATCACGACTTCGCCGTCGACGACCTTCGCGCCCAACCGCTCGTCACTGGACGCACTCTTCCAGACGAAGGGCGCAATCTCATCCCAATGCACCGGTGCGCCACCGAGCGTGCGCGTGCTGGTGATCAGGCGGCCCTTGGCGTCGGTGCGGACGGCCGATTGACCGAAGAACTCGTTGGCGCGGCGAAAGGTCGAGTCCGACCGCCGGCTGGTGATGTAGGTGCCGGCCATCATCTTCGCGTGTTGCGCCGAGACGGCGGAATCGATCGGCGCGGGCTTCTTGTCGGGCGACGGGAAATAGCGATCGGCAAATTGTTCGATCAGCGCGCCGCGGATCGCGCCCGAAGCGCCGGCCGCACCGGCGCTGTTCATCGAGATGAACAGGCCGACATTGTCGTGGATGAACAGCCACATGAAACTATGGAAATTAACCGTGTCGCCACCGTGGCCGATGATTTCGTGGCCGTTGTGATTGGACTCGAAATAGCCCAGCGCCATCCGGTTCACCGCCGGCATGATGCCCAGCGTCGTGCCGAACATCGTCGTCGCCGTTTCAGGCTTCAGCAGCCCGCGGCCGCCGGCAAGATTGGCGATCATGAATTTGGCCATGTCCTCGCCCGTCGTGCTGAGCGCGCCCGCGGGCGCTCCCATGACGATTTCGAACGGCTGCGCCGGACCTGAACCCTGGAGGTAGCCGCTCGACATGAACGGCTTCATCTCGGCCGGCAGCGGTTGGCGGAAGGTCGAATTCTTCATGCCGAGCGGCGCGAACAGATGCGCGTCGAGATAGTCGTCGAAGCTCTGCCCGGAGACGCGCTCGACGATGTAGCCCGCAAGCGCGGTCGCATAGTTCGAATATGCCGGCGTCGTGCCCGGCGCGAAGATCCGTTGGGGAACCCAACGCTTCACGTACTCGCCCAACGGCGGCAGCGGCGCAGGGTCGCCCAGAATCAGGCCGCGCACCGATTCTTCAAAACCGCTCGTATGCGTCAGGATGTTGCGCAGCGTGAGCGGCTTGCCCTCGAACGGCGGGATCTTGAAATCGAGATAGTCGTTGACGTCGTGATCGAGATCCAGCTTGCCGGCTTCGACCTGCTGCATGACCGCGGTCCAGGTCCACAGCTTGGAGGTCGATCCGGGCCGGAACAGCGTCCTGGCGGGATCGACCGGCTTCTTCGACGCCACGTCGGCGTAGCCATAGCCTTTCTCGAACAGGATCTGGCCGTCTTTGACGACGACGACGACGGCACCCGCGACGTCGCCACGACCCAGCGCGTAGGGCACGAACCCGTCGAGCCAGGCGCCGACATCTTCCTTCGTGAGCGGCGCGCCGGATTTCGCGCCGACCGGAATGTCAGCTGCGACCGGCGGCGGCACCGGCGTCTGCGTGATCGTTGGCTGCGCCGGCGGTTCCTGCGCGAACGCGCTTCCCGCAAGCATGAAACCGAGGGCCAGAGCAGAGCGAGGGTACCACATGAAACTCTCCTGTCCTTGCGGATCCGATCGACGCTCGCCGAACCCGTCGTTGGTCTTGAATCGAGTCAAAACTTTCGGCGGACATGACATTGCACGCGCCGCCGAGCCGCATCCACTCGCCACAAGCAACCCGTCCGCTGCGCATTGCAGTGCGAAAACAGGCTTTTCGAAACAGAGTTTCGGATCGGCCGGCCGCCATTCTCAAGCTGGAACAGGCGGCGCGCTCCGCAGCAACTTGCGCAAAGAACCCGCTCGGCGAATTTTCTCACCAACATTGATTGTTACGCAGTCAGGAAGGTAATTTCCTGCTGCCGGCGGCGCTGCGCGGCCTCGATGCTCGCCGCAACGGCAGCGAATGCGTGGGTTCCTGCATACGATGAATTGGGTCTGACCATGTCGCTGACACTGCATTATCACCCGCTCTCGTCCTTCTGCTGGAAGGTGCTGATCCCGCTTTACGAGAACGGCACGCCATTCAAGACGGTGCTGGTCAATCTCGGCGATCCGGCGTCGCGCGCGCCGTTCGTGGCGCTCTGGCCGATGGGCAAGTTCCCGGTGCTGCAGGACCAGGCTCGCGGCGAGACGGTGCCGGAATCGAGCGCGATCATCGACTATCTCGATTGCTACTATGCCGGCGCCGTTCACTTCACGCCCGCCGATTCCGAGCTCGCCCGGCGCACGCGGCTGTGGGACCGGTTTCTCGACCTGCACATCCACCTGCCGATGCAGAAGATCACCGGCGACCGCAATCGTCCGGCCGACCAGCGCGATCCGCTCGGCGTGGCGCAGGCGCGCCAGCAGATCTCCGACGCGTATCGCATCTTCGAACGCGAGCTGGCGACGCGCGACTTCGCCGCCGGCGACGCGTTCAGCCTCGCCGATTGCGCGGCTGCGCCGGCGCTGTATTACGGCAACAAGGTGGTCCCGTTCGGCGCCGCCGAGTCTCGCATTGCCGCCTATCTGGCGCGGCTCGAAGCACGCCCGTCTTTCGCCCGCGTGCTCGAAGAAGCGGCGCCCTATTTCCACCTATTCCCGAGCGAATAACTTCCGATCGCCACCCCCGGCCTTCGCCCTACTCGATTCACACGTCTTCAACCCAACTTGTCACCCCGGCGAAGGCCGGGGCCCATTGCAGGCCAAGCGTGCGATCGAGGGAGATAAAGCGAAAACGTCAATGGCAGCGCGCCTTTCTGCAACGGATGGACGGCGGAGCCATGGGCCCCGGCCTTCGCCGGGGTGACAAGTGAGAGGTGGCGGCGTGCGTCGCAACTCGTTGCGCCGCCCAACAAAAGGGAAGAGAGCGATAGCCGGGGTGACGAGCTGGCGTGTGCAGGCGCGCTCACGTCAGCTCGCTCCGCACGGTCTTCGCCGCCGCCACCAGCGCGCGCAGCGCCGGATCGACGTCGCGCCAGGCGCGCGTCTTGAGCCCGCAATCTGGATTCACCCACAGCCGTTCCGGCGCGTAGCTGCGCACGGCGGTGCGGATGCGGCCGGCAAGCTCCGCCTCGTCGGGGACGCGCGGTGAATGGATGTCGTAGACGCCGGGTCCGACTTCGTTGAGCCGGTGATTGGCGACCGACGCAAGGATCGACATGTCCGATCGCGCCGCCTCGATCGAGATCACGTCGGCATCGAGCGCCTCGATCGCCTCCATGATGTCGGAGAATTCCGAGTAGCACATATGGGTGTGGATCTGCGTCGCGTCGGCGACGCCGCCAGTGGCGATGCGGAAGGATTCGACCGCCCAGCGCAGGAAATTGGCGCGCTGCGCCGCCTTCAGCGGCAAGGCCTCGCGCAGCGCCGCCTCGTCGACCTGCACGATGCGCAAGCCGGCTTTTTCCAGGTCCACGACTTCGTCGCGAATGGCGACCGAAATCTGCCGGCAGGTCGCCTCGAGCGGCTGGTCGTCGCGCACGAAGGACCATTTGAGAATCGTCACCGGGCCGGTGAGCATGCCCTTGACCGGCTTTTTCGACAGCGACTGGGCATAGACCGCGAGCTCCACCGTCATCGGGCGCGGCCGCTGCACGTCGCCATACAGGATCGGCGGCTTGACGCAGCGCGAGCCGTAGCTTTGCACCCAGCCCGCTTCGGTCACGGCGAATCCGTCGAGCTGTTCGCCGAAGAACTCGACCATGTCGTTGCGTTCGGGCTCGCCATGGACCAGCACGTCGAGGCCGATCGCCTCCTGGGCGGCGACGGTATAGGCCACGGCATCGCGCATGGCGCTGGCATAGCCGGCCGCATCGAGCGTGCCCCGGCGGAGCGCGGCGCGGGCATGCCGGATCTCGTCGGTCTGCGGGAACGAACCGATCGTCGTGGTCGGCAGCAACGGCAGGGCCAGCGCTGCACGCTGCGTCGTGGCGCGTTTCGCATAGGCCGGACGCCCCCACGCGCCGGAATCGAACGACTGCACGCGGCTGCGGATGGCGTCGTTGCGCACGAGCGGCGATGCGGCGCGACCGGCGACGACGAGATCGGAGACGCGGAGCTCCTGCTCGATCGCGCCGGCGCCGTAGACCGCGCCCTTGGCCAGAGTCGCGATCTCGGCGAGCTTTTCGTCGGCAAAGGCCAGCCAGCTCTTCAATTCGGAACCGAGTTTGTGCTCGCGGGCCAGCGACACCGGCACGTGCAGCAGCGAACAGCTGGGCGCGATGAACAGGCGCGACGAATCCCGCTTATCGGCAACGGTCCGGATCGTCGCCAGCGCGCGACGCAGGTCGCAACGCCAGATGTTGCGGCCGTCCACCACACCCAGCGACAGGAATTTGTCGGCCGGAATCTTGGCCAGCGCCGGTTCGAGATCGGCCCGGCCATGAACGAGATCGAGATGCACGCCGTCGACCGGCAGCCGCGCAACCAGGTCGAGATTGTCGCCAAGCGGCGCGAAATACGAGGTCAGCAACAGCTTGGGACGCGGCCCGAGCGCCAGCGCGCCATAGGCGCGATCGATGGAATTCTGCACCCGCTCGGTCGCGTCGAGGGCCAGGACCGGCTCGTCGATCTGCACCCACTCGCAGTCCGCCTCGCCAAGGCTCCGAAGGAGACTTGCGTAGGCGGGAAGCAGGTCGTCGAGCGCCTCGAGCGGATCGAAGCCGGAAGCTTTCGACAGATGCAGCAAGGTGACCGGCCCCAGCAGCACCGGTCGCGCCGGGCCGCCGGCGCGCGCTTCGCGATAGGCGAGCAGCGGCGCCGCATCGGCGAGATGGAAACGCTGCCCGCGCGTCAGCTCGGGCACGAGATGATGGTAGTTGGTGTCGAACCATTTGGTCATTTCGAGCGGCGCCGGGCCGCCCTTCTCACCGCGCGCCATCGCGAAGGCGCGGCGCAGTCCGGCCAGGCCCGCGAACCGTTCGGGCACGATGCCGACCGCGATCGCGGTGTCGAGCACGTGGTCGTAGAACGAGAAATCGCCGCTGGGCACGATTGCGAGGCCGGCGCTGCGCTGCGTCTCGCGCGCCAGCGCGCGCAGGCGATGCGCCGTGGCTTCGAGCTCGGCTTCCGAGATGTCGCCAGCCCAGAAGGATTCCAGCGCGCGCTTCAAATCGCGCGCACGGCCGATGCGGGGATAGCCGAGTGTCGTTGCCTGCACGTCCAGTCCTCCTGTTGGGAGCGGATGGGTACGACGGAGCCGCGGGCGATGTCCTTGCATTGTGGCCCGTTCCAGACCCCTATTCCGCAGGAAACCGGCAAGGAAACCGATCTGTGCGCAAGAAAGCCCCAAAGGAAACCGGATTGATCGAGCGTGCGGCCCGTCCCGACGCGCCCGCGCTCGACGCGTTCGACATCAAGATCCTGGGCGCGCTGCGCGACAATGCGCGCGCCAGCAACGTCGACATCGCCGAGAAGGTCGGCCTGACCGAATCGACCTGCTCGCGCCGCATCAAGCGGCTCGAAGAAGAGGGCGTGATCACCGGGTACAGTCTGGGGCTCGAACCCGAATTCGTCGGCGTCGGGCTGATCGCGTTCGTGACGCTGGTGCTGGAGAATTTCAACGAACAGACGGCCGAGCGTTTCGCGCGCGAGATCCGCGCCATGCCCGAAGTCGTGTCGTGCCACATCGTCTCGGGCGGGTACGACGCGCTGCTCCATATCGCCGCCGCCGATCTGCGCTCCTACTCCGAGTTCGTGCTCGACCGGCTGCGCCTGATGCCGGGCATCAAGGATCTGCGCTCGAGCTTCGTCATGCGCAGCCTGAAGGATTCGGCCTCGCTGCCGATTGCGCGGGCCTGATGCACGCCCCCTCTCCCCGTACTTGACAGGGGCGAGAGGGCACTCACCGCGCGCCATTGCCGATTTCGAAAGAAATTGGCGGCAGAAAAGCGGCGTGCGCGCGCTGCCTCTCCTCCTGCTGCTGATTTCCCTCGCCGCTTTTTCGCGGCCGGGCGCTTGCGCCACCGTGCGTGCGGCGGAAAATCAGACCGTCGTGATCGGCGAGGCGCTGGAGCGGCTCGACGGAGCCTCGGATGACGCCACCATCCAGGACATTCTGTCGCCCTCGATGCAGGCGCGCTTCCGGCCAACCGGCACGCCGCGCCCGTCGATCACCCCGCACGACGGTACGGTCTGGTTCCGCGTCACGCTCGATCTGCCGGCGCAGCCCGACTTCCAGATTGTCAGCAACGCGATCCGCGCCGACATCGTCGATCTCTATGCGGTCGACGCCGACGGCATCGTCGTGCGCCGCAGCGAAGGCGGTTTGCGCAGCCACGACAACGGCGAGCGCTGGTTCGCGCTCGGGCTCTTTCGCCTCGGCGAAACGCGTCCGACCGTCTATCTGCGGATGAAGACGCATTACATTTCGGCCGGCGCGCTGCGGCTCGAACCCTTCGCGGCCGGCACGGCACGCGAACAGCGTTTCGAACACGCGATCCTGCTGCTGCTTGGCGCGCTGCTGACCACCGCGCTCGCCTTCGCGTCGATGTGGCGCCGGATCGGCGGCGCCGTGCATCGCAACGGCCTCGCAATGTCCCTCTGCGCGCTGCCGCTGGCGCAGATGTTTCTCGGGCTCGACCGCGTGCTGTGGCCGTCGGTGCTGCTCGAACCGGCGTTGAACCGGTTTTTCTACCAATTCTTCCTCGGCGGCTTCTACGCCTCGATCCTGCTCTTCGCGCTGCACTTCCTGCAGCTCGAGGGCAAGCGGCTTCTGGCGCGCGTCATCCACATCCTGGCGCCATCCCTCGCCGTGACCCTGGCGGCCGCCTGGTTTCTGCCGCCCCTCATCGCCTTGCCGCTCACCACGCTCTGCATCACCGCCGCACTGATCACAGGCACGGTGCTGTGCGTCTGGGCGCTGGTCACGCGTTCGCAGCATCGCCTGCTGACGCTCGCTTTTGCCTGCCCCACCGCTTTGTCGCTGGGCATCCAGACCGCGGCGGCGATGCAACTCCTGCCGTGGCAGCCGATCTGGCAGTGGCTGGCCGCCGTGCCGATGCTGGCGATGCCGTTCGGCGCTGCTGCGCTGCTGGCTGATTCCGTGCGGCGGCGGCTGCAGACGCTGGTGCAGGAGCGCACGCGCGCGCTGACCGAAGCGATTGAATCGCGCGACCGCGTGCTGCGCCTCGTCGCGCATGATCTGCGCAATCCGGTCGGCTCGATTCACGCTGCCAGCGCGCTGCTGCTTGCCGCGCCCGGCGATTCGTCACGCGACCGGCTGCTCCACGCGGTCCAGACGGGCAGCGAGGCCGCGTTGCGCCTGATGGACGACCTGCTCGACGTGGCGGCGATCGAAAGCGGCTCGGTCAAGATCGCCAAAGAAGAGGTCGAAGCCGCGGGCTGGTTGCGGCAGCGCTGCGATCTGCTGCGGCTCACCGCCGAACGCAAGTCGCTGCAGCTGCAGGTTCACGCCCAGGGCCCCTGCCAGGCCTGGTTCGATCCCGCGCGCACCGGCCAGGCCTTGGACAATCTCGCCGGCAACGCCCTGAAATTCAGTCCGCGCGGCAGCGTCGTCGTCATCGAGCTGCATGCGGCCGCGGATGAAATCTGCTTCAGCGTGCGCGATCAGGGGCTCGGCATCGACGCGGCCGAACTGGCGCGCCTGTTCGGCGAATTCGAGACCGGCGTGGCGCGCCCGACCGGCGGCGAACGCAGCACCGGCCTCGGCCTCACCATCGCGCGCACGCTGGTCCAGGCGCAGGGTGGCAGGATCAGCGTCGAAAGCGCGCCGGGTGCGGGGTCGAGTTTCGTAATTCATCTGCCACGCAATGCGGCAGAGCGCAGTTCAGTCCGCCGCCGTCTCGGTGCGCCCCTGTAGTCCGGTGCCGCGCAGCGCCGTCACCGCGTCTGCCAGCTTGTCGATGGTTTCGCGCAGGTTGGTGGTGATCCCTTCGGCGTCCATCGTCTCAACGCCGCGCTCTTGCCCCTCGGCGCCGAACAGCGCCAGCACGATCGGCACGTTGGGCGGCAGGGCGCGGCGCAGCCGGCGATGCGCGATGCGCACATAGGCCGGGCTGGGTGCGCGGGCAAAACATTGGCACGCGATCGCGACGTTCTCGGTCTGATCGCCCGACTGCACCGGCGAGGTGGCGCTGATGCGGGTGCCGATGTCGCGCAGCGCCAGAAGACGGGCGATCATCACCGCCACCGGCATGTCGAGCTGGCCGCGTCCGGGCACGCATAGAACCGGCACGTCCTGCTCGAGGCGCGGCGCCGCGGCGCGATCCTCGGGGGTGTTGCTTTGCTCGACCGCGAGATCCGACACCAGATCGATCACGGTCAGCATATGCTCGATCAGGCGCTGCTGGTCCGGCGGGCTGAGCGAACCGCGATCGACGTCGTGCTGCGCCAGCGCCAGCGCCGGCAGCACGACGTCGGCGAAGAACGCATCGAGCGTCCGGTTGGCAAGGAAGGACTCGGCTTGCGCGCTCGCCTCAATCGCGTCGCCGGCGAGCAGCCGTTGATAGAAGGTCTCTTCCGGCGCCAGCACCTCTTCGTTGCCGAGCAGCACCGCCAGGGTCTCAAACTGCGGCACGTGTCGTCCCAGCACGACGAGACAGACCGTAAGCGGCGTCGAGACCAGCAGCCCGATCGGTCCCCACAGCCATGCCCAGAAGGTGATCGAGAGCATGTAGGCGAGCGGCGACAGGCCGGTGCTGTGGCCGTAGATCAGCGGCTCGATCAGGTTGCCGGTGACCATCTCGACGACGAAGAACAGGGCCATCGCCCACAGGGCCATCGACCAGCCGGGATCGACCGCGACGCCGAGCAGGATCGGGCACACGCTGGCGATGATGGGGCCGAGCAGCGGAATGAAGCGCAGCACCCAGGCTGCGAGTCCCCACAGCATCGGGTTGGGAATCCCGATCAGCGCCAGTCCGACTCCGATCTGCAAACCGAAGGCAGCGTTGACCAGGAGTTGGACCAGCAGATAACGGCTGACACGCCGCGCCGCATCGTCGAGCGCGGCGGTGGTACGGTGAATATCGTGCGACCCGGCGAGACGGATCAGCCGGTCGCGCAGATCCTCGCGCTGTAACAACAGGAAGATCAGGAACACCAGCACCAGCGCCACCGCGCCGAGCGGCCGCAGCAGCGGCGCCAACAGATTTTTCAGCACCTGCACCGACGACGGCGGAGGCTGGTGGATTTCGACCGGCAGCGGCGGCGGCGGCGCAGGGGTGCCGGTCTTTGGTTTGCTGTCGCGCGAGCCGTCGAGTTCGGCCTGCAACGTCTCGATCATGTTGGTCGCGCGCGTGATCAGATCCGACTGTCCTTCCTGCTTCAACGCGCGCAGCTTGTTCTGCACATTGCGCTGGTAGTTGGGCAGCTGGTCGACCAGCGAGGTCAGCTGGCCGCCGACCACGAAGCCGAGGCTCGCGAGCAGCGCCACCGCGGCCGCCACCACGATCGCCACCGAGAAGATGCGACCGGTGCCCAGCCGCCGCAGCCGGCGCACCGGCGGTCCCAGGACGAAGGCGAGCAACGTCGCCACGACGAACGGAATGAAGATTTCGCGCCCGACATAGAGCGCCGCGATGATTGCGAGTCCTGCCAGGATCCCGAGCGCGGAACTGCCCCGGTCGTTGCTCCGCAGGCGCAGGGTCTTGCCCGCCGCCGTACGCGGCGGGCTGGAAGTCGCGGCAACGACGCCGCCCGGCTCGCGCGCGCCCAGGTTCATGGCGCTTCAACGTGCCCGCAGCCCGGATAGTTTCCTCCCGGACAGGCTGGGCCCAATCACTGCCGCAAAGACTTCGGGCGGCGCCGCCGGATCCAGGGTCTCGACGCCCTCCCGTCCGGGCAGGCGCAACGGCTCCTGATGGCGGGCAGGCTGAAAACAAAAAAGCCGGCACCTCGCGATGCCGGACTTTCGTGTGCCGCGCGCCGAACTCAGTTCAGCTTGATGCCCTGCTCGGTGAAGTACTTGATCGCGCCGGGATGGAACGGCAGCGCCGCATTCTTCTCGTTCTGGTTCTTGAGGTCGATATTCTCGGCCTCTTTATGCACCGCGACGAGGTCGGGCTTTTTCTCGAACAGCGTCTTGGTGATCGCGTAGGCGGTGTCGTTGTCCATCTTCTCGTTGACCACCAGCGTGTTCCACACGTCGATATTCTTCGAGTCCTTGGTCTGTCCCGGGTAGCTGCCCGACTTGATGACGTTGCCGACATAGAGCGCGCCGTATTTGGCGTTCATCTTGTCGACCAGTTCGGCGTGATCGACGAGCTTCATTTTGGTGCCCGGGGTCGCGGCAAGGTCGGTGACGCCCGCCGTCGGCACGCCGCCGACCCAGAAGAACGCGTCGATCTTGTTGTCCTTGATCGCGTTGACGGACTCGGCGACCGACAGGCGCTCGCGCTTCAGATCCTTGTCCTTGTCGAGTCCGGCCGCTTCGATCAGGCGGAACGCCATCACTTCGGTCGCCGAACCCGGCGCGCCGGTCGAGACGCGCTTGCCTTTCAGGTCGGCGACTTTCTCGATGCCGCCGCCGTCGAGCGCGACGACATGCATGCGGTTGGGATAGAGCACCGCCAGGGTGCGCAGCGGCAGCTTGCCGCTTTTGAACTTGTCCTCGCCTTTGTAGGCGTCGAGCGCCGCGTCGACCATGGTGAAGCCGACATCGCCCTGGCCCGACCCGACCAGCTTGAGATTGTCGACCGAACCGCCCGTCACTTCCGCCGTCGCGGTCACGTTGGGCAGATGTTTGGACAGCACCGCCGCCAGCCCGCCGCCGAGCGGGTAGTAGACACCGCCGGTACCGCCGGTGCCGATCGAAATGTTCTTCTTCTGCTGCGCCGCGACGCCGCCCGCCGCGAGTACCATCACCGCGAATGCGGCGACGGCGAGTTTCAATTTTCCAGTCATGTTCCCTCCCGTTCGTTTGTTGTCTGATCAGGCGGTCGCTGTTGCGCGACCACCATTTTTCAACCGTTGCACCACGATCACCGCGATCGCCAGCACCAGTCCGATCGCCGCGACGAGTTCGGCATTTCCGATCAGCGACGGAAACACCATCAGCAAGCCCGCGACGATCAACAGGCCGCGTTCGACGAACGTGGTGCGGACCACGGCCCAGCCCTGGCAGGCGGCGGCAAGCGCGGCGAGACCGACCGCAGTACGCAGCGTCATGTAGACGATCTCGAGCCAGGTATCTTTCTGGTCCATCAGGATCGCGGTGCCGAGCGGGTCGAGCACGAATACGAACGGGACCAGGAAGGCCGGCAACGTGTATTTCCAACTCTGCAGCGTCGTCTTGTAAGGATCGCCGCCGGTGATCGCTGCCGCCGCGAAGGGCGACAGGGCGGTCGGCGGCGACACTTCGCTGAGCACCGCGTAGTAGAAGATGAACATATGCGCGGCGAAGTCAGGCACGCCGAGCTTGGTCAGCGCCGGCGCCGCGATGACGGCACAGATGATGTAGGACGCGGTCACCGGCACCGCGAGGCCGATCACCCAGACGATCAGCGCCGTGTAGATGGCGGTGAGAAAGAGACTTCCACCGGCATATTCGATGACGATCGAGCTGAATTTCAGTCCCAGCCCGGTCAAGGTCACGACGCCGACGATGATGCCGGCCGAGGCGCAGGTCGTCGCCGTCGACAAGGCCTGGATCGAACCGTCTTTCAGCGACTGCGCCATCTTGCGCGGCACCAGCGCCGTGTCCTTGCGCAGGAAGGACAGCACGATCGCGGTCACGATCGCATAGAACACCGACAGCATCGGCGAATAGCCGATCAACATGAAGACGACGACCGCGATCAGGCTGGCGAAGTGGAAGCCGTATTTGCGCAGCAGCCCGCCCAGCGTGTCCTGCGTCAGCACTTCGACCGGACGCGCGCCGAATTTCTTGGCGTCCAGCTCCACCATGAACAGCAGAGAGAGGTAATAGAGGATGGTCGGAATCGTCGCCATCCAGATCACGTCGAGATAGGAGATCTTCAGGAACTCGGCGATCAGGAACGCGGCGGCGCCGAGCACCGGCGGCGACAGGATGGCGCCGAGACCGCCCGCTGCAAGCAGGCCGCCGGCAGCGTTCTGCGAGAAGCCGGCCTTCTTCATCATCGGATAGGCGACCGAGCCGATCATCACCGTGGTCGCGACGCCCGAGCCCGACGGTCCGCCGAGCAGGAACGACGACAGCACCACGGTGCGTCCGGCGCTGTTGGGCTTGCCGCCCATCAGTTTCAGCGTGAAATCGATGAAGAACTTGCCGGCGCCCGAATGCTGCAGGAACGCCGAGTAGATGGTGAAAAGAATGATCAAGGTCGCCGACACGTCGACCGCGACGCCGAAGATTCCTTCCAGCGTCATGTAGAGATGGCCGACCAGCCGATGCAGGTCGTAGCCGCGATGCGTCCACGGTGCCGGCAGATGCGGCCCCAGCAGCGCATAGGCGACGAACAACACCGACACGATCGGCATCACGATGCCGGTCGAACGTCGCGTCGCCTCGAGCAGCAGCACGATGAACACCATGCCGACGACCCAGTCCTGGCTGTCGGGCATCGTGGCGCGGTCGGTGAAATCGTCGCCGCCGAGCAGCGCATAGGCGATGGCCCCGACCGAGACGATTGCGAGAATCACGTCCCACCAGCGGATGCGGTCGCGGAAGCGCGCGGCGATCGGAAACAGCAGGAAGGTGAGGAACAGCGTGAAGCCGACATGGCCGTAGCGCAGCTCCTGCGTCGGCACGATGGCGTAGGCGGCATAGAGGTGGAACAGGCTCATCGCGATCGCGACGGCCGCGATCGCCTGGCCGATCCAGCCGCCCATCCGGTTGACGGCGCCTTCTTCGGCTTCGATGAATTTTTCGGCCTCGCGCAGCGCGGCTTCGTCCACCGGGCCGAGCGCCTCGAGAGTCGTCGGTGCTGTCGCCGGCATTTCCGGATTGGTGCTCACTGCTTCCTCCCAACCGCCCGCTTTGTTTGCTTGCGAGTCTGTCAGGAAGATTTAGCCAAGCTTTCCCGGCCGACGCACGCGCTTCCTGCGGGGGGAGCCTGTAGATCTAAATGACGTCCTGTATTTGTTATTGCTGTAGTGATCCCAAAATGGAATCGTAGTTTCCGATTTGCCGTTCAGTCATTGGATTTCTGTGCCGCCTTCCCGTTCAGCACTTGCCCGCCCATGAGCGCCGCCCGACGCCGGCTGCCGCCGCTCAATGCGCTGCGCGCCTTCGAGGCGGTGGCGCGACACCTGAACATCACCCAGGCGGCCGATGAATTGTCCGTGACCCCGGGCGCGGTCAGCCAGCAGGTCCAGAATCTCGAGGACTATCTCGGCGTCACCTTGTTCCGCCGCACGCCCAAGGGCCTGTTGCTGACCGACAGCGCGCAATCGGCGGTGCCGGTTTTGCACGAAGCGTTCGAACGACTCGCCGAGGCGACGTTGATCCTGCAGCCGAGCAAGGATCCGCAACGGCTGACCGTGTCGGCAGCGCCGTCCTTCGCTGCCAAATGGCTGACGCCACGCCTGGCACGTTTCAACCAACAGCATCCCGACATCGACATCTGGCTGTCGGCGAGCATGGAGCTGGTCGACTTCAGCAAAGCCGACGTCGATCTCGCAATCCGATATGGGCGCGGCGGCTATGTCGGAGTCGAAACGCGGCGGCTGATGTCCGAGATGGTGGTGCCGGTCGTCAGCCCCGCACTGCTGCAAAGCGCGTCCTTGACCGGGCCCGGCGATCTCGCCGATTGCGTGCTGCTGCACGACGAATCGCCGGACGCCGATCCGTCCTGCCCGAGCTGGACGATGTGGCTGGCGGCGCGCGGCGTTCGCGATGTCGACGGCACGCGCGGCCCGCGCTTCAACCAGAGCAGCCTGGTTATCGAAGCCGCGGTCGCAGGACGCGGCGTTGCCCTGGCCAAGCGCGCGCTGGCGCAGGAAGACATTGCGGCGGGACGGCTGGTGACACCGTTCGAAATCGAGACCGCCGTCGAGTTCGCCTATTACCTGGTCTATCCGCGCAAGAGCGGATGGCGGCCGCAGGTGAAATCCTTCATCGCCTGGCTCACCGCCGAAGCGCGCGAGAGCGATTAGGCCGGGTTTCGCAGACGCTGGCCGCTGAGCACGGCGCCGGCATCTTGGTCGAGCCGCGCGCAGAGCGGCGCCGCCGCCAGCGTCAGCACGCCAACGACGAGAAAAGCGGACGAGAAATCCGCCAGCGCCAGCTGCGTGTCGCCGCGCGCCGCGACGGACACGCCCAGCGCAGCGGCGGCGATCGAAATTCCCAATACCGAGGACAGTTGCTGCACCGTACTGTGCAAGGTCGTGGCACTGCTCATGCGCAACGCCGGTATGTCGGCGAAGGCGATGGTGCCGAACGCGTTGAATTGCAGCGAGCGCACGAAGCCGCCGAGCAGCAGCACCGCATACATCGCCGCCAGCGGCCAGCCGGGCGAAAAGGCCGCACACAGCGCGAGGAAAATTCCGCCGAGCACGCTGTTCCAGACCAGCGCATCGCGATATCCGACCCGGCGCAGGATCGGCACCGTGGTCATCTTGACCAGCAGCGCGCTGACCCCGCCGGCAAAGGTGATGGCGCCGCTTTCGAGCGGCGACAGACCGAAGCCGAGCTGCAACATCATCGGCAGCAGGAACGGCACCGCGCCGATGCCGATGCGGAACAGGATTCCGCCCAGCGTCGCGATCCTGAAAGTCGCGATGTCGAGCAGGCCGAGATCGAGCGACGGTGCATCGACGCGGCGCGCGCGCCGTAGATAAGCGACCAGCGCGACCAAGCCGATGACAACCAATGAAGCCGCGGGCAGGCGCGGCACGAGATCGCGCACGAGCAGTTCGAGACCGACCACGAGGCTGGACAGCGCCAAACCCGACAGGATCAGCCCGAAGCGGTCGAACCCGGCGCGCTTCGCATCGCTCTCGTCACGGATCAGCCACAACGCCATGGCGATGCCGATCACGCCGACCGGCACGTTGACATAGAAGATCCAGCGCCAGGAAAGAACCGTGGCAAGAAACCCGCCGACCAGCGGTCCCGCGATCGGCGCGATCATCGTCGGCATCAGCACCCAGGCCATGGCGCGCACCATGTCCGACTTGGGCACGCGCCGCAGCACGACGAGACGGCCGACCGGCACCATCATCGCACCGCCGATCCCCTGCACGAATCGCGCACCGACCAGAAAGCCGAAAGATGGCGACAGGCTGCAGGCGATCGAAGCCAGCGTGAACAGCGCGATGGCGCCAACGAAAACGCGGCGCGCGCCGAATCGGTCGGCAGCGCTGCCGCTCGCCGGAATGAAGGCGGTCAGCCCGACCAGATACGAGGTCAGGAGCAGGTTCATGGCCAGCGGATCGGAACCGAAATCGTGCGCGATCGCGGGCAGCGCCGTCGTCAGCACGGTCGAATCCATCTGCTCCATGAAGAACGCGGTGGCCACCATCAGCGCGATCGCGCGCATCCGGCCCGGAGATAGCGCGGTCGCCGCCGGCGATGCGTCGCCGGCGGCGACCGCGGTGACGGTCACGATCCCGCTTCCCACAGATGCGGCGGTACGCCCGCCTCGCCTGCAGCTGCGGCTGCAACCCCGGGGCCTTGCAAATGCTGCAGGATTTCGGCGCGCAACCTGACACGCGACGAGACGTCGAGTTCACGAATCTTCGCGATATCGGCGACGACGCTGCCGGGTTTTCCCAGCACCAGGATGCGGTCGCTGAAATCGAGCGCTTCGTCGATCGAATGGGTGATATGCAGCACCGTCTTGCCGCGGTCCTTGGCGAGTTGCCGGAACTGGGTTCGCAGACTGTTGCCGGTCACCTCGTCGAGATGACCAAAAGCCTCGTCGGCGAGCAGGATGTCGGGATCGCTGGTGAGCGCCCGCGCCAGCGCCACGCGCTGGCGCATGCCGCCCGACAGCTGGTGCGGCATCGCATATTCGAATCCCTGCAGGCCGAGACGCTGGAGCCAGGTTTCGGCTTCGGCCGAAGACGTGTCGAGGCCGAGGATTTCCATCGGCAGCCGCACATTGTCGATCGCATTGCGCCAGGGCAGCAGGCGGTCGTTCTGGAATACGCAGGCGATGCGTCCGCGCAACCGCGCAAACTCGCGATGCGGGTCATGCCCGAGCACCGAGACCTGCCCGGAGGTCGGCACGCCCAGCCCCAGCAGCAGGTTGACGGTGGTCGACTTGCCGCAGCCCGAGCGGCCCAGCACGCAGACATATTCACCGCGCGCCACTGCGAAGGTGAGATGCCGCAGCGCCAGCGTCGCCTGCTCTGCGGTGCGGAACAGCTTGTGCACGCCGGTGAAGCGGATCGCGTCGGCGGTCAATTCGGTTTCGGATTCTGTCGCCATGCCAGCAACCTCCTTTCCAGACGGCCCATGCCGAAATCGATCGACAGCACGAACACCGCCATCACCACGGTCCAGGCGATCGCCGCGTCCATACGGAACTGCTCCTGCGATTCGCGCAGGAAGTGACCGATGCCGCTCACCCCCGCGAGAAGTTCGGCGGTGACGGTGATGCGCGCGCCGTTGCCGAGATTGATGCGCCACGCCACCAACATCGAGGGCACCAGCGACGGAAGCAGCAGCTTGCGCAGCAGATGCCAGCGCGACGGACGCCAGGCGCGCACCATCGACCAGAGATCGGCCGGGATCCCGCGCACGCCGTCGCGCAGCTGATAGAAAAAGGTGGGAAAGGTGCTGACCGCGACGACGAAAAAGACGCGCGGCTCCATTCCCTTGAACCAGATGATCGCAAAGATCGCCCAGCACACCGCCGGAACGCCCTGCTTCAGCTGCACCAACGGTGCGATGGCACGGTCGACGCCGGGATGGACGGCTGCCCAGATGCCGAGCCCGCCCGCGATCGCGAACGTCAGCGCCAGCGACACGAGGATGCGCGCATAGGTCAGCGCGATCGCCTCGACCGAGCCCGGCGATTGCAGCGTCTCGACCAAGGTCGCTGCAACCGTCGCCAAGGACGGAAACAGAAACGGCGGCAGGAAATGCGATGCGATCTCCCACGCGGCCAGCACGGCGGCGAAGGCAATCCAGCTTTCGAGCGGCAACGCGCTCACCGGGCCACGGCGCACCGGTGCGCGTCGCGGAACCCAGCGCCGCGCAGGCTGCGGCTCGTCATGCAGCGAAAGCTCGGCCATGTCAGGAAGGCAGCCCGCCGATGAAACGGACCAGCTCGTCCTCGCGCATCGGCCGGGGCAACAGCTTGGCGTCGGGCAGCCATTGCTGGGTCAGCAGGCGGATCGCCGGCGCGTAGGGTTCGATCGGTCCGACATTGAGAATGTGGCCGTAGGATTTCAGCGTCAGCAGCACGTGCTCGCGCGTGACGCGTACGTTGCGGCTGATGATGTCCGCGGTCTCGTCGGGATGAGCGCGGACGAATTCAACCGCTTCGAGATTGGCCTGATAGAAACGACGCGCCAGGTCGCGATGAAGCGGATCGTCGAGCCAGTCGCGCCAAACGCCCATCGCAATGCTGGGAATGCCCGGACTCGAGGCGACTTCCTGCCACCTGGTGCGGTCGGAGACTGCGATCTGATGGTACGTGCCGGGCGGGTTGTTGCTTTCGAGCAGGGTCGCTTCGGCCGGGCCGGTGACCAGCGCGTCGACGCGGCCGGCGACAAGCTGCGCCACCTGCGCCGCACCCCAGGCCGACTGGATCTGCACCTTGGCGAGATCGAGCCCCTGCTGGCGCAGCAGCAGCGACGCGACGGCCCAACCGCCGGTACCGGTATCGGCGGCGATGCGCTTGCCGGCAAGATCGCGCGCCGAGCGGATCGACGGATCGGCGGTGACGATCACATATTCGAGATTGAAAACGTTCCACAGCAAGGTGATGTCAGCGCCCTGTTCGACGAAGCGCGCGACCGCCGCGGGCGCGGCGCAGAAGCAGACCTTGTCGATGCCGCTGGCGAATTCGGCATACGCCACCTGCCCTGGCTTCTGCTTCACCTCGAGGCGAAAGCCCAGCCGCGTGTCGATGCCGGTCTGCTGGATGATCGTCGGCAGCCAGACGCTGTAGGACGGCGCGGCGAAGACGGTAATCGGCAAGATCGGCAGTTCGGCGGCGCGCGCCGGCGACGCCAGCAGGACGAGCAGCAGGACCAGGCGGCGCAGCAACATCGGAACCTCGAAAAAATTCACCGCCCGCGCGACGGGTGGCGCGCGGGCGGTGTCCGTCGCCTCAAGCGGCGACGATCTGGACCTGATTCTTGACCACCCGCTCGAACGACGCTTTCGGCGTCAGCAGGTCGTAGTCGGTCAGGATCTGCAGGCTGCGATCGAACTCGCTTCTCGGATACGGCGTGGTGTGGCCGAAACGAAGATGCGGCAGGTGAAAGTCTTCGACCTCGGGCTTGCCCCAGGCGAAGTCGTCGGGAATGTCCTGCAGCAGATACGGAATGTATTTGCGCTTGTTCGCAGGCGACTCGTTGAGGAAGTCCGACGCCTTGTCGAGGGCGCGATACAGTTTCTGCAGGTCTTCTTGCGGCAGGTCGTCCCGCGCCACGTCGGTGGCGACGAAGAAGCCGGTCGCGAGAATGTTGGCACCAAGCTTTTCAGCCAGCGTCACATACGGCTCCATGATGATCGCGGCCGGAACTTCGCCTTTGAACACCGCGTCGAACCGTTCCGCCGGGCCGCCGAAATGCTGCAGCTTGAAATTGCCCTTGCCGACGAAGCCTTCGAGCAGGCGGATGGCGGCGAAGTGCGAACCGGCAAAGAAATTCACCGCGACGCCCTTGCCCGCCAGCTGCGCCGGCCGGTCGATGTTCGAGCCCGGCGCCGAGATCAGCGCGTGCAACGGGCGCGAGGGCTGCAGGCTGGTGATATGCACGTCGCAGCCGTCGACCTTGGCCTCGCCCAGATCGTAGGCGCGGCGCAGATTGCCTTCCTCGCAAGCGCGGAACAGCTTCACTTCGCCCTGTTCGAACGGCACGTGGCTGATGATCGGGTTGACCGAGTTCGTATCCTCGGAGCCGCTCTTGGCGTTGCCGCCGCGCGCCTTGATGAATTCGACGTCGAATCCCTGCTCGGCGAAGAAGCCTTCGTCGCGCGCCACGAACCAAGGCAGGCTGTAGACGGTGGAACTGACTTCATTGACGATTTTCTTGAGACCATTACCCATCGCAATTCTCCTTTGCTGAAGACGGTTTTTCAGAGGTCGTACCGCAGCGATACGATCGCCAGACGCGGCTGGTTGTAGCCCGCCGTCCAATAGCCGACGGTCGGGTTGTAGTTGCCGGTGACGCGGAAGGTGCGGTCGAACACGTTGGTGACCGACAGCGACACCGACCAGCGATCGACATCCGGCACATAGGACGCACCGAGATCGGTGGTCGTCTGCGACGAGATTTTGGTGATCGCCGTGTTGGCGACGTCGCTGTAGGTCGAGGTGACGTAGCGCAGGCGGCCGCGCAGCTGCAGCGTTCCGGGCAATCCGACCGAAGGCAACGTGTAGGTCGCCTGCGGGCTGATGCTCCATTTCGGCGCCGACGGCAGCAGGTGACCGGCATAGTTCGTGTTCGCAGCACCGGTCGGATTGGCGAAGCTGTCGAACGCGGTCTGCAGATAGGCCACCGACAGCTTGATCTCGGCGCCGCGGAACGGCCGTGCCGCCGCTTCGAATTCAGCGCCGTAGGTATGCGCGCTGGCGGCGTTGACCACGACGTTGCCGGTGATCGGCACGCCGTCGACGCGCGGGTTGGTGACCGAGGCTTGGTAGTTCTGGAAGTCGTTGTAGAACAACGCGACGCTCGCCTGCAGGCGGCCGTCGAAGGCGCGGATCTTGGTGCCGACTTCGTAGGCGGTGACGTCTTCGGGCTGCACCGGCACGCTGGCGATCAGGGCGGTCGAGGCGCCGCGATTATAGCCGCCCGCCTTCTGTCCCTGGGTCCAGCTGACATAGGTCATGAGATCGGGCGACCAGCGATAGTCGAGCGAGAGCTTGGGCGTCAGCGAGTTCCAGCTCTTGTGCAAACCCTGGATCTGATAGATCTGCGACGTACGGACTTCGGCTGCGGTGGTGTTGTAAGACGCGTTGCTGAAGCGCTGCGAGTCGTAGTTGTAGCGCAGGCCTGCAGTCAGCGAGAGCGCGTCAGTGATCCTGTAGGTGCCCTGGCCGTAGAGACCGGCGTTGTGATCGCGCAGGCGGCTGTCGATTTCAGTGTATTTGGCGTTCTGCACCGTCACGCGATCGAAATCGAGACGCTCGCGGAAATACGACGCGCCGAGCGTGAAGTCGAAGCGCTCGACATGGCCGAGTAGCTGGAACTCCTGCGAGTAGGCGCGCTCTTCGATATATTGGTTCCAGCCATAGATTTCGGCCGGCGTGCCGTCCTGGTCCCATGGCGACGGATCGTCGTGAAAGCCGCGGACCGACGTGATCGAACGCAACGTCAACTGGTCGTCGAGCCTGTAGCTGACGCGCAGCGCGGCGCCGCCGCTGTCGCGTACCAGACTCTGGTCGCGGTTGTTGTAGGTCCGGCGCGGGTCGCTGCCCGGATAGCTCAACGAGACATAGTCGGCATTGTCCGAACGCTCGCGCGTCGCGTCGACCGACAGCGTGATGTCGAGCCGGTCGGTCGGCGTGAAGCGCAACTTGACGCGCGCCTGGTCGGTGGCCAGCGCGTCGACGTTTTTTCCCAAGGTCGCGTTGTAGGTGTAGCCGTCGCGTTCGCGGTGCGTGTAGGCGATGCTCGCCGACACTTTGTCCTGCACCAGCGGCCCGGCGAGATAGCCGTGCGCCTCGAGCGCGGCCAGGCTGCCGATGCCGAAATCGAACGAACCGACCACGGTGTCGCCCGGCTCGCGCGAAATGAACCGGATGGCACCCGCGCTGGTGTTCTGGCCGTACAGCGTGCCCTGCGGGCCGCGCAGCACTTCGACGCGCTGGATGTCTGGCAGGTCGAACAGGCCATTGCCGAACTGACGCGGGATGAACACGTCATCGACGTAGATACCGACCGATTGATAGGTGCCGGGATCGCTGGTGCCGATGCCGCGGATGAAGATGCTCTGCATGTTCTGGTGCATGCCGGGCGTGAACAGCGACGGGACTTCACCGGCCAGATCGCGCAGCACCTCCAGGCGGCGGTCGCGAAGGTCGGCGCCGCCGACGACGGTGATTGCGATCGGCGTGTTCTGCAGCGTCGTCGTGCGGCGTTCGGCCGTTACGATGACTTCGTCGAAGCGTCCTTCGATCGGCACGACGTCGTCGGCCTTGGCCGGATCGGCGAGCAGAATTGCGCCCAGCGCGGCGAAGCCGAGAAACAGGTGACGCGGGGAGACAAGGTCAGGCGAGAGGTGCTGATCAGAGGCGAAAAGCGGCGCGCGCGCGAGGCGCGGCCGAACGGGCGAATGCATTCGGTCGAAGTCCGGAGATGGCGGGAACGGGAATGGGCGAAAGGCGGGGAGGAACGAATTCCGGACACATCGATGGCGACCCTGCTGCGTTGAGGACGGGAGCGCCTCTTACGGTCCGGTTCGCCTTCTCACCCAGGCAGAAGTCCTAATGGCCCTTGCAGAAAATCTTCGCGGCGCCGCTCGCCGCGACAAAAAAGCGAGGAAAAATGGGCGCTCCGGCACGACGGCCGGCAGACGGTCGCATCGACCGGGACGGCTGCGCTCAAATGCGGTAGGTTGCGCGCATGACCGAAGACACTGTCGCTTTCCAACTCTCGCTGCGGTTCGGCTCCAAGCCGATCAAAGCGGTCCTGCACGTCGCCGCGAGCATCAGCCCGGCGGCCCGCGCGCGCCTGGCCACCTATGTCGACCAGGAAGAACTGGCCGATCCGATCCTGCTGGGCCAGATGTCGGCCACGGCAGCGCGGACCAATGCTGCTTATTTCCGGCAGAAGATCCTGCGCGAGCCCGTGCCGATCTCGCTGTGGGAACGCAGCGGCAGCGGGGCGTTCACCTGCAGCGCGAGCAACATGCCCTGACCGCGATCCGATTCGGCTGAATCGGATGATGCTTTAGGGTCCGTCGTGCCAGCCGCCCGTTCCCATCGTGGCGGGCGAGAAGTCGCGAAAATCCCAGCGCAATGGCAGGGCATTGCGACGGCGCCAGGCGCGCTCGACGCGCACGCGCCATAGCCGCTCGGCACCGTGGAAGCGCCTGACCTCGGCGCCGTCCCAGATGATTTCGGTGGTGCCCTGCACGTGCAGCAGGTCGCCGCGCTCGAAATCGACGAAGAGCAGCGCCGCGCGCGGCTCCAGCATCAGGTTGCCGAGCGTGTTGAAATAGCGGTTGCCGCGAAAGTCGGGGATCGTCAGCACCGCGTGGCCGGACGCGTCGTCGACGCGCACGAAGCCGGGCCGGCCGCCGCGATGCGAGACGTCGACGCCGAAGGCGTGACCGGTGCGCATCGCGGTGCTGGTCGCGACGAAGAACGTGTCGGCGCGCTCCAGCTGCGTCAGTGCCGCGTGGTCGAGTTGCGGCAGCCGTTCCAGCACCCCCGCCTGCATCTCGCGCACGCCGTGAACGACGCGACCCTGGATATATTGCGGGCAGTTGCCGAAGCTTTGCGTGACTTCGACCTGCAGCGCCGCGTCGTCGCGCGCGACGATGCGGCCGTTGGCGCGGTTGCGCCGGCGCGTCGCGAGGTCGATGCCGAGCACGCCGAACGGCGCGCCCGCGACCAGCAGCGGCGCGATCGGGTCGATCGGGTCGGGCAGCGACGCGATGGTCAGATGTTGCGCGTCGGGGCTGGTGATGAATCCCGGCGCGCCGGCGAGCAACGTTGCCACCGGCCAGCCGCCCGGATCATTGGTGGCAACGGCGACGAAGGGCAGCATGGCGAAGAAATCGCGATGCTGGTCGGGCATGAAGTTGCGAATCGGCGCGCCGCGCTGCTGCACGCCGGCGCGAAGCTGCACTTCGATCTCGCCGGTGTGGAACGGCGTCAGGCCGATCTGCATCACGCGAGCTCGGGCACGGGCAGAGGTTCCATGCAGCAAAAGCCCGGGATCGATTCGACCCGCGCGATCCAGGCGCGCACCGACGGGAACGGCTGCAGCGAGATGGCGCCTTCAGGCGCGTGCGCCACATAAGGGTAGCAGGCGAGATCGGCGATGGTCGGATGCGCGGCGGCGAGGAAGTCGTTCGCCGACAGGTGACGGTCGAGGAACTGCAGTAACGGTTGCGCGATCGCGGCCGCCTGCACCGGGTCGCCCGGCAGGTTCCATTGCAGCGCCCTGCGCGCGGTGGCAGGTCCGTAGGCCACCTCGCCCGCCGCGAGCGACAGGAAGCGCTGGACCTGCGCTGCCCCGACCGGGGTCTCGGGCAGCCAGGTGCCGCTGAGGTCATATTTCTTGGCGAGATAGACCAGGATGGCGTTGCTGTCGGCGAGGGTCAGGTCGCCGTCCTTCAGCACCGGGATCTGTCGCAACGGACTGATCGCGGCGAATTCGGGCGTGCGGCGCATTTCGGCCGGCGTATCGACGATGCGATGCGCCAGCCCGAGCAGATTCATGAACTGCTCGACCCGATGCCCATGGCCCGAGAATTTGGTCGTGTAGAGCACCCGCGAAACCTGATCCGCCATCGTCTTCCCCTCCTCGCCAACCCAGACAGAAAAGACATTGTCCCTTCGTCGCCCCCTCATGCGCGGGGATGACGAAGCAGAAATAGCGCCCGTTCGACCCCGGCTGAACGCGGCGCCGGCACAAGTCACTCTTGCGCTCCGTGGAACGATCGGCCCTCCATACCCTCAGCTCCACCCGCGCCCCGCGCCGATGGAGCGCAGTTCACGATGTGAAGCGCTTGGCGATGGACCGGCTCGACGAACTCGCGATCTTTCTTTCGATCCTTGACGGCGGGAGTTTCGCGCCGCGGCGCGAAAGCTGAACAAATCGCCGCCCGCGGTAACGCGCGCATTGGCCGGGCTGGAAGAGCGACTCGGCGTCCGCCTGGTCGAGCGCACGACCCGCCGCCTGGCGCCGACCGAAGCCGGTCGTGCATTGGCCGAGCGGGTGCGTCCGTTGCTCGCAGGATATGACGAGGCGATGCAGGCGGCCGGCGAAGATGGCGGTATTCGTGGCCTGCTGCGCGTCACTGCACCACTCGTGTTCGGCCGCCGCCACGTGACGCCGATCGTCGCCCGCTTTCTCGATCTGCAGCCGCATGTGCGGATCGACTTCGTGCTCAGCGATCGCTGGCTCGACATGGTCGAAGAAAAGCTCGACGTCGCGGTGCGTATCGGCGCGCTTGCCGATTCGCCGCTGATCGCGCGCAAGGTCGGCGAAGTACGGCGCGTGCTGATCGCCAGCCCGGCTTACCTCGCCGCGCATGGCGTGCCGTGCACACCGGATGACCTCCAGACCCACGAGCTGGTGACCGCGTCGACCAACGCGCTCGCCAGCGAGTGGCGTTTCGGCGGCGGGCGCAAGCGCGAACTCCTGATCCGTGTCACGCCGCGCCTCAACGTCAACGAGATCGATGCGATGCTGATCGCGTTGCGCGCCGGACGCGGCATCGGCCGCGCCCTGTCCTATCAGGTCGCCGACGATCTTGCGGCGGGAACGCTGGTGCGCCTGCTGCCCGATTTTGAACCGCCGCCGCTCAACGTACAGCTCGTCGTCCCCAGCGCACGGCACCTGCCGGCCCGCACGCGCGCTTTTCTCGACTATGCGGCAAAATCTCTGCGCGTGCTGGATGTGGTCAAACCAATATAATCGTCCCGCGCAACAGAAGGTCCGGCCATGATCGATCTCGGCACGCTTACAAGTTATGCAGCCTTGATGCTTTTGTTTGCACTGACGCCGGGGATGGCGGTGTTGGTGACGACGTCACAAGGCCTGCAGCGCGGGTTCAAAGCCGGCTTTCAAGCAGCGCTCGGCATCCAGGTCGCCAACACGATCTATCTCTGCCTGTCGGGGCTTGGCTTGGCTGCGATCTTCGCGACGTCGGCGCTGGCCTTTGCGATCGTCAAATATACGGGCGCTGCCTACCTGACCTGGATTGGTCTGCGCACCATCTGGCATGCGCGCCGGAACGCGAACGCCGACGAGCCGCCGCCGCCGCCGGTATGGCGCGGCGCGTTCGTGCAGGGATTGGGCACGCAGCTCGGCAATCCGAAATCGATTCTGTTCTTCGGATCGTTGCTGCCTCAATTCATCGACCCGCAGGCCGTGCTGGTACCGCAATATGCAGCGCTGGCGATCGTCGGAAGCGCGATCGAAACGCCGATCCTGGCCTTCTATGCCTGGCTCGCCAGCCACGGCCGCCGCGCCGCCTTGTCGAAGCGTTTTTCGCTATGGCGCGAACGCGTCTCGGGCGCAGCGCTGATCGGCGTCGGCGGCATGCTGGCGACGTTGCGGCGCGTGCACGGTTCGTGAGACGCGTGGTTCTCGATTGATCTTCTGACGCGCGCTACCCCGTGCTTGATACGGGGTGGATACCGGTCACGGAGAAAAAACGCGCCAAATCAAAAAGCTTCAGGGCGCCCCGCCTTCCCCGGGCGCACTTACGCCGAGATGCTTGTCGTACCAGGCGAGATAGCGCTGCAGCGTGTCGAGCTTGTAGCTCGGCCGTTTCAAACCGTGAAACTGGCCGGGATAGATCACCAGCTGCGTGTCGAGCCCGATGCTCTTCAGCGCCTGGTACATCTGTTCGGAGTTCTGCAGCGGGACGTTGAAGTCTTTCTCGCCGCACAGGAACAGCGTCGGCGTCTTGATGCGGTCGGCATGCAGGAACGGAACTGACAGGTCGAGCCAGGTCTGCGTGTTCTCCCACGGACGGCCCAGCTCCATCTCGTAGTCGCGGATATACTGGTCGGTGCCGTAGCCGGCGAGAATGTTCGAGATGCTGGCGCCGCTGGCCGCTGCCTTGAAGCGCGTGTCGCGCGCGATGACGTAGTTGGTCAGTATCCCGCCATAGCTCCAGCCGCCGACGCCGAGCCGCGCCGGATCGGCGATGCCCTGCGCCGTGACGTAATCGACCGCGGCGAGCACGTCGTCGCCGTCCTTCTTGCCCCATTCGGCGTAGATCGCGCTGGAAAAGGCTTCGCCGCGTCCGGTGCTGCCGCGCGGATTGACGGTGACGACGAGATAGCCGTGCGCAGCGAGCGCCTGCAGCTCGAACGAGAAGGACAGCGCATATTGCGACTGCGGCCCGCCATGGAGACGCAGCAAAGTCGGGTATTTGCGGCCGGCCTGGAATCCGGGCGGCTTGTAGAGCATGCCGTGGATCTCGGTTCCATCGGCGCTCTTGAAGCTGATCTCTTCGGCCGGCGCCGGTTTGATCGCCTGCAGCCACGCATTATGGCGGGTGACCTGGCGCGGCGTGCGGCCTTCGAGCGCGAAGATTTCGGCCGGCGCGGTCGGCGTGCCCAACAGCACCGCCTCCTTGCCCGCGGCGCTGGTGTAAGCCGCGACGACGTTGCGCCCCTGCAGCATCGGCTTGAGCGCGCCGTCGCGCAGCGACACCTCGGCGAGATACTGCGTTCGGTCGTCTTCGATGATGACGCGGATCGACTTGCCGTCCTTGCTCCAGACCGGACCGCGCGGGTTGCGGTCGAGCGTTTCGGCGAGCAGGCGCGGTGCACCGCCTGCGACCGGAACGACCGCAAGCTTGCGCACGCCATATTCGAACAGTTTGAGCGACGGGCCTTGCAGATACGCGATCTGCGTTCCGTCGGGGCTGAAGGCCGGGCGGCTGCTCCATTCCGGCTTGTTGTCGGCGGCTGGATAGTTCGTCAGCGCGCGCGGTACCGCATTCTCGGCCGCATCGACCAGGAACAGATCGTAATTGTCGTCGCGATCGAAATCGAAACGGCTGCGCCGCGACACGAACGCGATGCGCTTGCCGTCGGGCGACCAGACCGGCATCGCGTCGTCGAACTCGCCGCTGGTGACGCGGATCATCTTGCGATCGGCGAGGTCGAGCACGTGCAGCCGCTCGCGCTTTTTTCCGAGATAGCCCTCGACGTCCTGCTTGAATTGGAAGCGGTCGAGAACGATCGGCTGTTTCGCTTTCTTCTTGTCCTTGCCGCCCGTCTCTTCGTCGTCCGCTTCGGGATCGGGATCCTCGACGATCAACGCCAGCCGCTTGCCGTCGGGCGACCAGGCGTAGTCGCTGATCGAGCCCTTGGTCTCGGTGATCTTCTCGGCCTCGCCGCCGGCGCGGTCGAGCAGCCACAGCTGTTCGACCTCCTTCTCGTCGCCGCGTCCCGACAGAAAGGCGAGATAGCGGCCGTCGGGACTGAATTTCGGATTCTTCTCGCTGGCGTTCGGCGTCGAGGTCATCTGCAAGGTCTGCTTGCCGTCCCAGGACGACATGAAGACATGCGTGATGCTCTTGTCCTGCTTCTTGTCGGCAGCGGTGACCGCGTAGGCGACCCACGAACCTTCCGGCGACAATTCGGGATCGGCGAGCACGCGTTCGCTGAACAGATCCTCGGGCACGAGCGGACGCGGCGGGTCCTGCGCCCAGGCCGGGGCGCTTGCCAGCAGAACAACCAGTCCCAGAATCCGCATCGTTGCCTCGTCGATAAAAATCCGCGCGCGATTCAGGACGCGCGCGGGGTTCGAGGCAAGCGATTTCAGACCTTCATGCGGCCCATCAGTTCGGCCAGCGACGCCACCGCGCGTTCGGCTTCGGCGCGGTCGGGTTCGACGGTCGGGTCGTTGAAGCCGGTCGCTTCAGTGTCGCGCTGCACGATGATGCCATCGCTGCGCGGGATCGCCAGCAGATCGTTATAGATCACGCCGTAGCGGATTTCGGCCTGCGGCAGCAGCCAGGTGAGCTGGCCGCGCACCGGAATAATCGACTCGTCGCGCCACAGAGCACGCGCGCCGTAGCCGGTGCAGTTGATGATCACCTTCTGCTTCAACGCGGCGAGATCCGCCGGCGCATGAAAATCGCGGCGCTCGATCTTGCCGCCGGCGGCCATGAATTCCTGCATCAATGTATGCTGCAGCGAGGTGACGTTGAACTGCAGCGAGTTGTTCCGCTTCACATACGGCACCGGGAACGGGTGCGTGCCGGGCTCGACCTCTTCGAGGCGTGGCGCAAGGCCGGCAATGAGCGAACGCAGATCGGCAAACTCCGGACCGCCCGACGATTGGTGCGGCGCGTCCCACGGCCGGTCGGAGAGGATGAAGCGGTCGACCCATTCGACGGGGTTGCCCGCAACACCGAGGAAGGACTGGTGGGCCGCGAAACTCGTGCGCGCGATCGACGCCCAGCGCCGTTCGAAGTCGGGCGTCACTGCACTTTGCAGTGCGATTCGCGAGTCGGGCGACCAGGTCCCCGTCGCATTGGCCGAGCGCGTATCGGACGGCAGATCCTTGGCGTAGATCGTGACGGTGGCGCCGCTGCGCTGCGCCAGCGTCGCCGCTGTCAGGCCCAGCGCGCCGCAGCCGAGCACGGCGATGTCGCGGTGACCGGTGCTACGCGCCTGTTCGACCGCGAGCGTGCCGTACCCCCAGGAGAGCGACCAGCCGCTGCCGCCATGGCCGTAATTATGGACGACGATCTTGTCGCCGACGCGCTCGGTTTCGAGCCGCGGTCCGGCGGCACGGAACGGGCGCGTGCAGACCGTGACTTTGAGGATGCGCGCATTGTTGGCGCGCATCGGATGCAGCACCAGCGACGGATCGAACGAGATGCGCGGGCCGGTGCGCGGGGTCGCGCAGGCGGCCATCCCCAGAACGCCGAGTGCGGCGCCGCCGCCTTGCAGAAAACGGCGACGCTGCATGTCGGATCGGCGCATCAGGTCGGCAGTCCGCCCATGAAATCGCGCTTCTCGAGCGCGACGCCGTTGTGACGCAGGATCGCGTACGCGGCGGTCAGGTGGAAATAGAAGTTCGGCAGCACGAACAGCAGCAGGTACGGCTGACCGACGAACTCCATCGGGTTGCCGGCGATCTTCAGCGTGACCTTGCGCGCGTCCGAACCTTCGAACGACGCCTTGTCGAGCGAATTCATGAAGGTCTTGGTCTTTTCGATCCGCGCATAGAGATGTGCGAAATCTTGCTCATCGTCGGGATAGGACGGAATCTCGACGCCGGCGAGCCGCGCGGCACCGCCTTTGACCATGTCGCAGGCGATCTGCACCTGCCGTACCAGCGGGAACATGTCGGGGGCGAGGCGCGACTGCAGCATCACCGACTCGGGAATCTTGCGGTCGGTACAGGATTGCTGGCCCTTCTTCAGCACGCCCGTAAGCGCATCCAGCAAACGGGCAAACACGGGCACCGAACTCTCGTACATCGACGGCATCGATCGTTCCTTCCGGGAAACTGAAGGCGGGTGTGTAGCGCAGCGGCGCGAGGCCGGATAGCGTCTGCCGAAGCATGACCCGGTTGCTTTGAATCGGATCCTGCGGGCAACCAAGGCAGGACCAGGCATGCGTCGGATTTGCGCGATTCTCGACGACTATCAGGGTGCGGCAAGGCAGATGGCGGACTGGTCCCGGATCGAGGACCGAGTCGAGCTGCGCACCATCCGCACGCCCTTCGCGAGCCAGGATGAAGTCGTCGCCGCAATCGGCGATTGCGAGATGTTGGTCATCATGCGCGAGCGCACGCCCTTCCCCGCGTCGCTGATTGAACGCTTACCCAACCTGAAGCTGCTGGTGACCAGCGGCATGCGCAATCTGGCGATCGACGTCGGAGCGGCCAAAGCGCGCGGCATCACAGTGTGCGGCACCGACAGTTTCTCCGAGCCGCCGGTCGAACTGACCTGGGCGCTGCTGCTGGGGCTGGCGCGACATGTCGTGCCCGAAGCCAACAATCTGCGCGCAGGCGGCGCCTGGCAGTCGAGCGTCGGCGCCGATCTTGCCGGCCGCACGCTGGGGCTGATCGGGTTGGGCAAGATCGGCGCGCGCGTGGCGAAGGTCGCGCGCGCCTTCGACATGAACGTCGTGGCGTGGAGCCAGAACCTCACCGACGAGCGCGCCCAGGCGGCCGAGGCGACGCGTGCGCCCAGTCTCGACGCGCTGCTCGAACAAAGCGACTACGTCTCGATCCATGTCGTGCTGGGCGACCGTACGCGCGGGCTGCTGGGTGAAGCGCAACTGCGCCAGATGAAGAAGAGCGCCTATCTGATCAACACGTCGCGCGCCGCGATCGTGCAGCGCGACGCGCTGCTGCGCGCGCTCGGCGAAGGCTGGATCGCGGGCGCCGGCCTGGACGTGTTCGAAACCGAACCGCTGCCGGCCGACGATCCGCTGCGCACGCTGCCGAACGTGCTGGCGACGCCGCATCTGGGCTACGTCACCGATCGCAACTACCGCGCTTACTTCGGACAGGCTGTCGAAGACATCGAGGCTTGGTTGAGCGGTTCGCCGGTCCGGACGCTCGCCTGACGATTGCAGATCCGAGAAGGTCTTCGGCGCTAAAACGCCACAATTCCACGTCTCTCTCGCGCGGAACTTGAAACGCCGGGGAGGGCGGTCATGCGTGCAAAGCCGTGGTTGCTGTTGGTCGTGTTCGTGTTTGCTACCCCAGCGCAGGCGTCGTTCGACGTGCCGCAGCTCAAGACCGCGCTCGCCGCGCTGACGGCGCATGACGGTGCCGGCAAGCTTGGCGTCGCGGTCCGCGATCTCGGCGACGGCACGACATTGCTGCTCGAAGGGAATCGGCCATTCCCGATGGCGAGCGTCTACAAGCTGCCGATCGCGGTCGCGCTGCTCGACCGCGTCGATCGCGGGCGCATGTCGCTCGCCAAGAACGTGCATCTGACGCAGGCGCAACGCGCGCCGGGCTACAGCCCGCTGGCGCGCGCAATCGGCCCCGACGGACTCGACCGGACGGTCGGACAATTGCTCGAAGCGATGATCGTCGAGAGCGACAATACGGCGTGCGACGCGCTACTCGACGAAGTCGGCGGCCCTGCCGCCGTGCAGGCGGTGCTGATGCTGAAGAGCGTCTACGGCGTGCGTGTCGACCGGCCGGAAAAGCAATTGCAATCGGATTCGCTCGGTCTCGGGCGCTGGCGCAACAATCTGCATGACGATCAGGTGCGCGAGCGCGCCATCGCAGCGCTGCCGGTGCAGCGGCGGCAGGCGGCGATCGAGGCCTATCTGCGCGACCCGCGCGATACGGCCACGCCGTCCGGCATGCTCGACCTGCTGACGCGGCTGGCGGCGGGACAGATCCTGTCGGCGGAATCGACCGAGCACCTGTTGCGGCTGATGACGGCCACCGTGCCGGGCGCGGCGCGCCTCAAAGCGGGCTTGCCGCCCGAATGGACCTTGGCGCACCGGACCGGATCGAGCGGCATGGCGTTGGGCATCGCGGCCGCCACCAACGACGTCGGTATCGTTACCGCGCCCGACGGGCGTCGCGTCGCAATCGTGACGCTGCTCAGCAGATCGAAGCTGGGCGGTGATGCGCGCGAAGCACTGCTGGCCGAGGTCGCGCGCGCGACGGTCGCGGCGCTACGCTGAACTCGTCAGATAGGCGAAGCGCAGCACGAACAGCACAGCCAGCAGATAGAGCAGCCATTCCGAACGTTGCGCCTTGCCGCGTGCGAGACGCAGCACCGCGTGCGCGGTGATGCCGAAGGACAGGCCGTTGGCGATCGAGAAGCTCAACGGAATCATGATCAGCGTCAGGAAGGCGGGAATGGCGATTTCGGGATCGTGCCAATCGATCTCGGCCAGCGCGCCCAGCATCATCCCGCCGACCAGGATCAAGGCCGGCGCGGTGGCCGCGATCGGGATCGCCGTGACCAGCGGTGCCGCGAACAGCGCCACCAGAAACATCAGGCCGGTGACCAGCGCGGTGAGCCCGGTGCGGCCGCCGGCCGCGATGCCCGAGGCGCTTTCGACGTAACTCACCACCGTCGACGTCCCCGCCAGCGAGCCCACGATGGCGGCGGTGGAATCGGCGAGCAGGATGCGCCGGAGCGCCGGGATCGAGCCGTCCGGCCGCGCCAGCCCGGCGCGCCGCGTCACCGCGACGAGCGTGCCGACATTGTCGAACAGATCGACGAACAGAAAGACGAAGAAGATCTCGATCAGCCCGACGCCGACGCCGCCGCCGCCGATCTTCAGCGCTGATCCGATGTCGAGCTGCAGCGCCGTCGCCGACAGCGCGGTCAGGTCGTAGGCGGTGCCTTGCGGCTGCACCAGGCCGGCGGTCCAGCCCGCCAAGGTGCCGGCCAGAATGCCGATCAGGATGGCGCCCCGCACACGCCAGGCCTGGAGGATCGCGGTCAGCACCAGCGTCAGGATGGCGACCAGCGTCGGCGGCGACGACAAATTGCCCAGCGCCACCACCGTGCCGGCATGGGGGACGACGATGCCGGCCGAATGCAGGCCGATGAAGGCGAGGAACAGGCCGATGCCGGCCGCGACGGCGGCAAACAGCGAACGTGGAATGGCCTGCACGATGAGCTGGCGGATGCCGGCGAAGGTCAGCAGCAGAAACGCGACGCCGGACAGGAACACGCACCCGAGCGCGGTCTGCCACGGCACGTTCATGCCGAGCACGACAGTATAGGTGAAGTACGCGTTGAGCCCCATGCCGGGCGCGAGCGCGATCGGTACGTTCGCGATCAGCCCCATCAACACGCAGGCGATGAACGCCGACAGGCAGGTTGCGGCAGCGATCGCAGCAACCGGCATGCCCGTAGGCTGCAGGATCGCCGGGTTCACCACGACGATATAGGCCATGGTGAGAAAGGTCGTGACGCCGGCGAGGAGTTCGGTGCGCACATCGGTGCCGCGTTCGCGCAAGCGGAACAGGCGGTCCAAAAACCCTGTCATGGCTGCCCCTACTCCCCGCGAAAGCGGGGATCCATCCATTCGCAGCAGCGTCGCCGAATAGTGCGCGGCGGGTCGACCTGGATCCCCGCTTGCGCGGGGAATAACCCCCAAAAACGAAACGGGGCGGTGTGCGTCAGCCCACCGCCCCGTCGCAAAGCAAGCTCGAAAGAGCTTACTTCTTCTTCTTCAACACCGCTTCCTTCAGCGGCTTCGCAGGCGTGAAGCGCAGCGTGCGCTTGGCCGGAATCTTCACCGCTTCACCCGTCTGCGGGTTGCGGCCAATACGGGCAGCGCGGTCGCGAACGACGAAACGGCCGAAGCCCGAAACGGCGATGACCTCGCCCTTCTGCAGGCGCTTGCCCACATCCTCGAACACCCCGGTCACGATCGCCAGCGCGTCCTTCTTCGACAGGTCGTACGTCGCGACGATGCCTTCCGCGAGATGACGCGGACCGACGCGAGTCGGCTTGTCGGACGACGACTTGCTCGCGGCCTTGGCCGGAGCCTTCTTGGCGGCCTTCGCCGGAGCAGCTTTCTTCGTAGCCAAATGTCCCTCCCCGAAAAGAAAACAACGAATCCTCGGCACGAGCATCACCGTCAGCGCGCGCGCGTCAAGCGATTCCGCACGATTTCATGCGGGTTTTTTGATCGAACATGCGTCGCAATGCGCATGGCTGTGGACGAATCCGGCCTTGCCTTCACCGCGCCGACGACGCTGCGGCGCGATTCGCACCGATCAGGTCGGGCGAGGACCGCCCGCTTAAATCGCCCCGGAAGCCAGAGATTTCGCGGAGATTTACGCTTTCCTTAGGGACGCCAGACAGGGTCTTCCGCGATGGCCCGCCTAGCTGACCTTCTCGCGCGGAGTCGCCGCTCCGCCCACCTCGTCACCGTCAGCGGTGCCGCCGCGGCGCTGCTCGCGCTCGCGCTTGGCGGCGCCGCGGTCTGGCAGCATCGCGAAGCCGTCCTGGCGCAGTCCACCGGCGAGGCCACCCATCTGGCCCTGGTGCTGGCCGAGCAGACCAGACAGACGATTCGCGCCGCCGAACTGACGCTGAAGCTGGTCGGCGACCGACTCGATCCCGACGCGCCCGACTTTGAGACGGCGGCGCGAAGCCAAGCCACACATGCGCTTTTGGCCGATCTCAAAGCCGGCCTGCCGCAACTCGACGCGCTGTCGCTGGTCGCCACGTCGGGCGACGTGCTGAGCTTTTCACGGCGCTGGCCGACCCCGCCGCTCCGGGCCGACGACCGCGACTACTTCATCACCCTGCGCGACGACCCGGGGCTGATGCGCTTCATCTCGGCACCGGTGCGGAATCGGAGCACCGGAAGCTGGACCTTCTATATCGCGCGGCCGCTGCACCGCTCCGACGGTAGCTTTGCGGGCGTCGTGCTCGCCGCCATCGAATGCGCCTTTTTCGAGCAGTTCTATGCCGGCATCGGCCTGCCCTTTGGCGGCACGCTGGCGCTGTTTCGCGACGACGGAACGCTGCTGTCGCGCTGGCCGCATTCCGAGGAGATGATCGGGCGCTCCTTCGCCAATTCGCGCCCCTTCACCGACCTGGTGCGCAAGACCGGCAGCGGCACGGTGCGGCTCACCAGCACGTTTGACGGCGCCGATCGCATCCTGGCGCTGCAGACGCTCAAGGCCGAGCCGCTGGTGATCGGCGTCTCGCTGGAAGTAGACCAGGTGCTGGCGGCATGGCGCCGTACGGCGACCGTGTGGGGCGCGACGTCGGTGACAATCGCGCTGGTGATTTGCGGCCTCACGGCGTTGGTGTTGCGGCAGCTGCGCCGGCGTCAGGCGCAGTCGCTGGAACTCGCCGCCGCAAAGCGCCAGGCCGAAGCCGCCAACACCGCAAAGAGCGAGTTCCTCGCCGCCATGAGTCACGAGCTGCGCACGCCGCTGACGGCGGTGCTCGGCTTCGCCGATCTGCTGCGCGAAGAGGGCGTCGAGTACACGTCACGCCGCCGCGAGTTCGCCGAAAACATCCAGGTCGCCGGACGTCATCTGCTGGGACTGATCGGCGATGTGCTCGACCTCGCCAAGATCGAAGCCGGCCGCAAGGAGCTCAGCGAAGAGACGCTGGCGGTCGCCGAGTTGCTGGCGGCGGCGCGTTCGCTGGCGAGCGAGCGAGCCGCCGAGGCGCAACTGCAGTTGAGCTGCGAGATGCCGGATCCCGACCTGCGTCTGTTCTGCGACCGGCTGGCGATGAACCAGGTGCTGCTGAACCTGCTGACCAATGCCATCAAATACACGCCGCCGGCCGGGCGCGTGACGTTCGGCGCATCGCTGTTGCCGTCGGGCGATCTCAGCATCGAAGTGGTCGACACCGGCGTCGGCATCCAGGCGTCGGCGATCGCCAGCGCCTTCGCGCCGTTCCAGCGCCTCGCCGGCGATCCGTGGGCGGCAAGTCGCGAAGGTGTCGGGCTCGGCCTCGCCATCGTGCGCGAGCTGGTGCAGCTGCATGGCGGCTCGATCACGCTCGAGCGCGGCGAGTTCCGCGGCACGCGCGCGGTGGTGCGACTGCCGGCGTGGCGCGTGACCGGTGCGGCATCGAATTCGACGCTGGTCCAGAGCGAATGAAAGCGCCGTTCGCGTGACGCCGCTCGAACCGTGGCTGCTACGCGCGCTTTCGGCGACGCTGTGGGCGCCGCGCTGGCCCTTGGGCACGGCGCTGATCATCGGCAGCGCCACGCTGGTGCTGGCGTGGTTGACCGGCGCGGCGCCCTGGATCGGCGGCTGGTACGCAGCGCTCGGCATGCTGATCGCGATCCGCATGGTGCTGCGCGCCGAATGGCAGCGCGCCGGAGGCGAGCCGCCGCAAAAATGGATGCGCCGCTTCACCATCACCGCCTGCGCGCATGGACTTCTGTGGGGCGCCTTGGGCGCCGCACTGGCGCACGACGACTGGAACGTCTTCACCGTCGTGCTGGTGCTGATCGCCGGGTTGTGCGCGGGATCGGCCACCGTCTATGCCGGCTGGCCGCGCGCCGTCGGCGCCTTCCTGGCTGCAGCGATGGCGCCGCTTGCGGTCGCCTGCTTGCTGCGCGGCGACGCGGCGGGCATCGCGCTGGGGCTGTTATCGCCGTTCTTCGCCTTCAACCTGCTGATGGGCGCACGCCGCGCCTTCCGCGAAAAGGTCGAACTGCTGCGCCAGCGCGCCGAACTGGAACGCACCGCCGAGGAACTCGAACAGGCGCTGCTGATGACACAGCGCGCCGAAGCGGCACGCACGCGCTTTCTCGCCACCGTCAGCCACGAGCTGCGCACGCCGCTCAACGCCATCGTCGGATTCGCCGACCTGATGCAGAGCGAAGCGATGGGACCGCTCGGCTCGCACCATTATCGCGACTACGTCACCGACATCGGCGACGGCGCCCGGCGGCTGCGACGGCTTGTCGACGAGATCGTCGCCTTCGCGCGGCTTGACGCGCCGTCGGACATCGACGCGCGTTCGCTGATCGATGTGCGGGTTCCCTGTCGTGAAGCGGCGGCCACGGTCGCGAGCGACGCCACCGCGCGCGGCATCATCCTGACCTTGCTGCTCGACGAGACGGTGCCGGCACGCCTGCTCGACGGCGGCGCGCTGACGCGCGCGCTGCGTCACCTGCTGGAAAATGCGGTCAAGTTCTCCGAGCGCGGACAGCGTGTGCGGCTCGTCGTGTCGCGCCGCGACGCCGACGGCATCGAAATCCGCGTCGAGGATCGCGGCGCCGGCATGGACGAACTCGCACTGGCGCAGGCGCTGCTGCCGTTCCGTCAACTCGAAGAAACGATCGTGCGACAGGTCGACGGGTTGGGGCTGGGCCTGCCGCTGGCACGCGCGCTGATCGAGCGCGAAGGCGGCAGGCTGGAACTGGAAAGCGCGCCCGGCCGCGGCACCATCGCGCGGGTGGTGTTTACCTAGAGCATGACCCGATCAAATTGATCGGGTCATGCTCTCTAGCTTTTTGGTTCGGCGCGTTTTCCCTCCGCGAACCGGTACCCACTTCGCGGGAAAACGCGCTGGCGCCGAACGCGCTCCCGAATTTCAGATGAAAGTCGCGAGGCGCCTCGCGCCTACGCCAGGGGCCACAGCGCCAACACGATCGGCAGCGTCACGGCGGCGGCAATGGTCTGCACCGTGATGATGCCTGCCATCAGGTCGGCGTCGCCGCCCAACTGCCGCGCCAGGATGTAGCTGCTGGTCGCGGTCGGCATGGCCTGGAACAGGATCACCACCGCGGCCGGCGCGCCGTGCACGCCGAGGGCCAGCAGCAACAGCGCCGTCAGCCCCGGCATGATCAGAAGCTTCAGCACGCTCGACAGCACGATCTCGCGCGTGCGGCCGCGTACCGAGTCGAGCGACAGGCCGGCACCGATCGCGAGCAGCGCCAGCCCCAGCGATGCCTGTCCCAGCACGTCGAGCATGCGATCGACCGGCCCGGCCAGACCGATGCCGGTGACGCTGAGCGCGATGCCGACGACGCAGCTCAGGATCAGCGGGTTGCGCGCGATCTCGGCGAGCACGCCGCGCTCCGCCGCGTTGGCGCCGTGCCGCGTCAGCACCATGACAGACAGTGCATTGACCATCGGGATCAGCACCACGATCGAGATCGCCGCGATCGGCAGCAGGTCGGCGCGCGCGGCGCCGACCACGACGCCGAGCGCGATATAGGTGTTGTAGCGGACTGCCCCCTGGAGGACCGAGCTGAAGGCGGGCCCGTCGGCCGCCACTTTGCGCCGCGAGAGATAAAGCCCGGCGGCGACGATCAGCACCGCCCCCACCAGCGCCGCGGCAATGCGCAAGGTCGGCAGCGAAGCGATGTTGGCATTGGCGAGGCTGCGCACCAGCAAGGCCGGAAAGAGCAGGATGTAGGTGAGCCGCTCGGCCGGGCGCCAGAAGGCGTCGTCGACCCATTGAGCGCGGCGGATGATCCAGCCCAGGGCGATGAGCCCGAACAGGACGGCAAGCGTGGTGGCGACCGGCGACATCCGGCCGGCCTACACGAGGCGCCGCGCCCAGGCCAGCAGGCCGGTCCAGCCGATTCGCACGGTTCGGGTCCTCGTCTTGGCGATCTCGCTCGCGGCACGACGGTCCCGCCGAGGGAACCCTGCCGATCGCAGTTCAGACCGCCGGAACAGGATTGTGTCCATTTTCCGAGCCTTTCGACCACAGGTCGGGCTTGGCGGCTTGGCACCTTCATGCGAAGCCTTAAGCGCATGCGCAAACAACGGATCCTCGTGGTCGAGGACGACCCGCTCGCCCAAGGGCTACTCGCCGCGTATCTGCGGAAGGAAGGATTCGAGGTCGAGACCGCGATCGACGGGCGGGGCATGCATGACGCGCTCGAGCGCGCGCCGGTCGATCTGATCTTTCTCGACCTCACCCTGCCCGACGAAGACGGGCTGGTGCTGACGCGCAAGACGCGCAGCCGCTGGACCACGCCGATTGTCGTTCTCACGGCCCGTACCGACCGTGACGCGCGGCTCACCGCGCTCGAACTCGGCGCCGACGACTACCTGGTCAAACCGTTCGACCCCGAAGAGCTGGTGCTGCGCGCGCGCAACCTGCTGCGGCGCTCGGGCGGCGGCGTGCGCCGTGAACAGAGCCGACTCACCTTCGGCAAATGGACGCTGGATATGGCCGGCCGGGCGCTGATCGACGGCGACAACGCCGAAGTGCCGCTGGCGCCGGCCGAGTACAAATTGCTGGTGGCGCTGGCCAAAGCGCCGGGACGCGTGGTGAGCCGGGCACATCTGCTGGACGCGGTGGCGCGCGAAGACGCCACCGAACGCATGATCGACGTGCTGATCAGCCGGCTGCGCCGCAAGCTCGACGACGATCCCAAGAAGCCTTCGCTGCTCGTGACCGTCCAGGGCGCGGGTTACAAGCTGGTCGGCGTCGAAGGCGGCTGAGCCGCCTGCGAAGGCCCCGCCAGCGACAGCGCGTCCAGCGAGCGCTGTCCCAACATCCGCACCGGCTTCATGACCGCATCGGTCCCTTCCCCGCACTTGGCCGCGCGTTCGAGCGCGCGTGCGGCCTGGGTCAGGGCCGGCAGGCCTGCCATTGCGGCGGTTCCGGCAAGGCGTTCGGCGCCGCGCCGCACGTCGCTGCGCGCACCATGGGCGGTCGCAAACTCGAGTCCCTCGAGCAGCGACCGCAGCGAGCGGGTCGCGAGCGCACGTAGTTCTTCGGTCTGGGCAGCGCCGAGATCGCGGTCGAGCCGGCACCAATGTGCGTCATCCAACAGGGCGTAGGTCATCTGGCGCGGACGCTAGCAGGGTGCGTCGGCCTGCCGTTCCGCCGGGTCGGACGATTTCATGCCGCGTTCACGTCCATGTCGCGCCGCGTATGCAGGTCGCCGCTACGCTCTGGACCATGCGCGGCGCCGGTCGCTGCGGTGCATGGAGTACGGGCGATGGTCGAAATTCTTTCCGATGCCAACGGACGCCAGGTGGGGTCGGTCCGCGACGAGAGCGGAAAACTGGTGGCGCGCGACCGCAACGGCTCACGCGTCGGCTATTTCGACCCCCGCACCAACAGCACGCACACGATGGACGGGCGCAAAGTCGCCGAAGGCAACTCGCTCAAGCAGATTGTCTCTCGCTGATCGTTCCCGGCTGACCGTCTCTCGCACCGCATAGCGGTCGCGGGATCCTTGCGCGCGCGCCGTGTGTTTCGTCCGGGTGGAAGCGCCTTCAAACGTTGAAACCGGCACCGATGCGGGTCCCGAGGTTTGGCTCGCCCGTGCCGACCGGCTTTATGCCGACGGCCGGGCTGAAGCTGCACTTACCTGTTATCGCCGCGCCGCCGACGCGGGTGCCGACCCGGACCAGCGGATCGCCGAGCGCTGGCGCTGCGCCATGGCGACCGGCGACTTTGCCACGGCCTGGCGCGAAGGCGACCGCGTGCTCGAACTGCGGCGCTTCCAGTCGTGCGAGGACCGGCAGATCTGGGAGCGCTGGCTGTGGAACGGCCATCCGCTCGAAGGGCGGCGCGTCCTGGTCCGGTGCTGGCGCGGGCTGGGCGACACGATCCAATTCGCGCGCTACCTGCCCCATCTTGCTGCACATGCGCAGTCGGTCGCGTGCGAACTCCATCCCACGTTGATCGCGCTGTTCGCCGCCTCGATCCCATCGATCCCGACCTGGGTCGCGCTGGGCGACGATTCGCCTGAGCATGACGCGGCGATCGAATCGACCGAGCTGGCGCATTATTTCCGCACCGTGCCGGCGACGATCCCGGCCGCGCCCTACCTGTTCGCGGTGCCGCCCGACGAGGAACGAACCGCGTCGCGCAAGCGCGTGGGCCTGGTCTGGCGCGGCGGCGACTGGGACGAGCGCCGTGCGCTGGAGTTCGCTTCGCTGCGCCCGCTGCTCGACCTGCCCGGCATCGAGTTCGTCGCCCTGCAGCGCGGCATCGATCGCGACGAGACGGCGACGCACGGGCTGACCTTGGTGGAAGAAGGCGATGCGCTGGCGACGGCACGCCTGATCGCGTCGCTCGATCTCGTCATCACCATCGACTCGATGATGGCGCATCTCGCCGGCGCGCTGGGCGTGCCGGTCTGGACGCTGCTGCATGCAGCACCCGACTGGCGCTGGTTCGAAGCGCGCGAAGACAGTCCCTGGTACGGATCAATGCGCCTGTTCCGCCAACGTCACGCCGGTCAATGGGGCGACGTGGTGCTGCGCGTGCGCGGGCAGCTTCAGCGCTGGAGCGAATCGGCCGAAACGGGACCGCGGAACTGGCGCAGCACCATGTCCAGCCACGCCGCGCCGTAACGCGCGCCCGTCGCGACGAAAGCCTGCGGCAGCGCCGACCATGGCAGGTTGGGCCGCGCGTGATGGATGCCATGGAAATTCGAATTGAGCAGCAGCGCGCGCAGCGGTGCCGGCGCACGGCTGTTGGTCGCGTCCTGCCCGCTGTCGACGGGCGTGCCGTAATGCGGCGCGTTGTCGAGCACCGAAATGGTAACGCCGCGCGCCAGCAACGCGGCGGCGACCCACGGCCACGACGTCCCGGCAAAAGTAAGCGAAGCGACGACCAGCATTGCCGTCAGCACGAGGTCGACGCGAATCCGCCCGATGCGTTCGGAATCGAGGAACGTCGTCTCAGCCATTTTGCGGATGCGCTTCACCTGCGGATCGTCGAGTCCGTAGATCCGGCCGATCGCCCAGCGAATGCCGGCGCGCGGCAGCAGGAACAGCCACGGCACCGATAGTTCGATCGCGGACGTGCCGAACAGGAGATGCGCATAGAACTTGGCGCGATCGGTCACGGTCGGCTCGGCATCGATCGCTTCGGGCCGGTCGAGCGGATTGCGGTTGAAACCGTGATGGGTGAGATGGCCGAAGCGCACCACTTCGAACGGCACCAGCAGCGGCACCGAGAGCAGCCGCGACAGAGTCCGGTTCTGGGTCGCGTCGGGCGCGAGATTGCCGTGAATGCCTTCGTGGATCAGGCCCCAATGAAGCGGCGTCGCGATCACCGCCAGCGCCAGCAGCAGCACGCCGCCGGCCCCACCGCCGATGCTGTACCAGCCCAGGGCGGGGGCAACGAAGAGCAACAGCCCGGCCAGCGCCAGCAGCATCGCTGCAAGCGCGAAATTCGTCCGGACGGGAATGGTTGCTTCGGCAGTCATGGCGCAGACAAAGGCGATAACGCCCCTCGGGGTTCCGTGCAATGTCGCCCGGCGTCGAGCCGATCGGCAAGTCGCCACCCCCAAAGCCCTGCCGGCGACCTCGCGCCAGCGCCGTCCAAGTAGAAGAAGATGCTGCAGTGACAAGGTGTTTCGCACCTTTTCGGCAGCGGAACCGCTGGTTCCTACATACGTTGGCCTGCCCGTGAAGCTGGTCGTCTTTGGACTTTCGGTAAGCTCCGCCTGGGGCAATGGCCACGCAACGCTGTGGCGGGGGCTGATTCGTGCGCTCGGCCGGCGTGGCCACGACGTCGTCTTCTTCGAGCGCGACGCGCCGTGGTACGCGGCGTCGCGCGACCTCGACCGAATCGAGGGCGGCACGCTCATCCTTTATGACGACTGGGCGCAGATCCTGCCGCGCATGCGCGCCGAGCTTTGCGGCTGCGACGTCGCCATGACGACGTCCTACTGTCCCGACGCGATCGCCGCGCGCGATCTCGCCGCCGATCTCGGCGTGCCGCGTCTGGTCTATTACGATCTCGACGCGCCGGTGACGCTGGCGCGCATCGCCGCCGGCGAACGCGTCGCCTATGTCGAAGGCGGGCTCGCCGCTTACGACCTCGTTCTTTCCTATACCGGCGGGCCGGCCTTGACGGCGTTGCGCGACCAGCTCGGCGCGCGGCGGACCGCGCCGCTCTATGGCAGCGTCGATCCCGCCATGCACGCGCCCGAAGCGCCGCCCGGCTGCAACGGATTTGATCTGTCCTATCTCGGCACCTATGCCGCCGATCGGCAGAGCGCCCTGATCGAACTGTTGATCGAACCGGCGCGTCGCGCACCGTCGCGCAATTTCCTGATCGGCGGCGCGCAATATCCGATCGAGTTTCCGTGGACCGGGAATGTCTTTTTCTGGCGACATGTGGCGCCGCCCGACCATCCGCGCTTTTACGCGGCCGCGCGCCTGACCCTGAACGTGACGCGCGAAGCGATGGCGCGCGACGGCTGGTGTCCCCCGGGCCGCCTGTTCGAAGCCGCCGCATGCGGCGTGCCGATCCTGTCGGATGCGTGGCCGGGGCTGGATGCGTTCTTCACCCCGGGCGACGAAATCCTGGTCGCGCGCAATGGCGACGACACGCTGGCCGCGCTTGCGCTCGACGATGCGGCGCTGGCGGCGATGGCGCGGCGCGCGCGCGAGCGCGTGCTCGATCAGCACACGGCCGAGCATCGCGCACGCGAACTGGAAATGTTGCTCGAACCCGCCGCGCAGGCGGCCACGGAGGCATTTGCATGTGGGGCGTGATTCCGGCGGCCGGCAACGGCACGCGCATCCAGCCGCTCGCTTTCTCGAAAGAGCTTTTGCCGGTCGGCAGCCGCTTCGACGGGCCGGTCGAACGACCGCGCGCGGTCAGCGAATATCTGGTCGAGCGCATGTTGCTGGCCGGCGTTACGCGCATCTGCTTCGTCATCTCGCCGGGCAAGTCGGACATACTCGAATATTACGGCGGCGGTTTCGGCGGCGCCGAGTTCTGCTACGTCGTGCAACCCGAACCGCGCGGGCTGTGCGACGCCATCTTCCGCTGCCTGGCGGTGATCGACGACGACGCAGTCGCGATCGGCCTGCCCGACACGGTGTGGTTCCCAGAAGACGCGCTGCTGCGGCTGAAGCGCGACGAGTTCTCGTTTCTGCTGTTTCCGGTCAACGAGCCGCAGCTGTTCGACGCCGTCATCACCGGCGAGGACGGCAACGTGCAACAGATCCAGGTCAAGGATCCGGACGCAGCGTCGGACTGGATCTGGGGCGCCTTCCAGTTGCCGGGCCGGACCTTGCGCGCGCTCCACGCGCTGTGGATGCAACCCGACCGGCGCGACGAATATATCGGCACGCTGGTCAACCAGTATCTGGCGCTGGGCGGACAGGCGCGCGGCGTGCGCGCGGGCGGCAGCTATGTCGATGTTGGCACGATTGATGGCTACCGCCAGGCGATGCAATTGCTGAGCGGCCTGCCCGCGGCGGCGATGCCGACGCCGGTACGGCGCGCGCGCGGCGGGTTCGCGTCGTGAATGCGCCGATCGGCAATCCCCGGCGCGGGCGGATCGAAGCGCGCGTCCGCGAACTCGGACCCTGGTTCCACAATCTCGACCTGCACGGCGTGCGCACCGCGCCAGATCATTTTCTCGGCGATTATCCGCGCGTCAAATGGGATCGGTTCGCGCACGCGATTGCGGCCGATCTGACCGGCAAGACCGTGCTCGATATCGGCTGCAACGCGGGCTTTTACTCGATCGCCATGGCGCAGCGCGGTGCGGCGCGAGTCGTCGGCATCGATCACGATGCCGGCTATCTTGCCCAAGCCAGCTTTGCGGCTGCGCTGCTCGGCTTTCCCGGCATCGAGTTCATCCAGCTCTCGACCTACGATGTCGGCGCCCTGCAGGAACGGTTCGACATCGTGCTGTTCCTGGGCGTGCTCTATCATTTGCGCCACCCGCTGCTGGCGCTCGATCTCATTCACCAACATGTCGCGTGCGACCTGCTCGTGATTCAGTCGATGCAGCGCGGCTCCGACCAGGTCGCAGCGGTCGAAGCCGATTACGACTTCAACGAGACGGCGCATTTCGATGCGCCCGGCTATCCAAAACTGCATTTCATCGAGCGCGACTACGCGCATGACTGCACCAATTGGTGGGCACCCAACCGCGCCTGCATGGAAGCGATGTTGCGCGCCGCCGGCTTTCGCATCGAGGCCCACCCGGAAGACGAAGTCTATCTGTGCCGAGCTATCCCCCGCGAAAGCGGGGGTCCAGAGGCCGATTTGCTGCGGGGATACTGGGTCCCCGCCCCCGGCTCGGGGGCCGGGACAAGCTTCGCGGGGACCTAAATGATCGAAGCGGCGATGATCTGGAACGAGCCCAACAACAAGTCGCATTGGGAGATCGAGTTCGATCCTGGGTGGCTGATGTTCGGCGACATGGCGAAGCGCGCCGCCGGCGCGATCGCCACTGAAGCGCCGGGCCTCACCAGGGTGCTCGGCGGCATTTCGCCGATCGATCCCGCCTTCATCGGCAACATGGAACGACAGGGCTTGCTGGCGCTGCTCGATGCGGTCGCGGTGCATGGCTTTCCGCTCGACTGGAATTTGTGGAAGCTCGACGAGTGGCCGAACAAGATCACCGAGATAAGAGCCGTCACCGACCTGCCCGTCTGGGTCAGCGAAGTCGGCGTTTCAAGTTTCGGCGCCGACGAAGTGCAGGATTGGGGCCTCGGCCGCACCGCCGACTTGCTGCGCGGCGCCGCGCCGCGCGTGCACTGGTATTCGCTCTATGATCTGCCGCAGGCCTGGCCCGCCACGACGCGGCACAAAGAAGCCGAGGGAAGCTCCTATTACCGCCACTTCCATATGGGCCTGCTCGACGAACATGGGCGGCCCAAAAAATCGTTGCGGCGCTTCGCCGACCTGACGCCCGATTTCGGCCTGTGCCAGTGGTTCCATTTCGAGGATCCGCGCCTCGACGACGCGGTGCGCTGGATGCGCGAGCTCGGCGTCACCTATCTCCGCACCGGCTTGAGTTGGGCCGACTGGGAGCGGCCCGACGCGGCCGCGTGGTTCGACCGCATGATGTCGAAACTGGAGGCGTTCGACGTCACCGCCACCTTCTGCTTCACGCCCGAAGCTGCGGGCATCCATCCGCATCACACCAGCCCACCGCGCGATCCCGACGAATTCGCCGCTTTCTGCGCCACCATGCTGCGCCGCTATTACGGCGCCGGCGCCGCCGGCACGCCGCAGCTCGTCACGGCGGCGGCGGCGGGATGAATCTCGGGCTGCGCACCGCGCTCGTCGTCGCCCATCCCGACGACGAAACGATCGGCGCCGCCGCCCTGCTGCTTCGGGTTCGCGACCTGCTGCTGGTGCACGTCACCGACGGCGCGCCGCGCGACGGCGCCGACGCGCGTGCGCACGGCTTCGACACGGTCGAGCAATATGCCGCGACGCGCATCGCCGAAACCGCGATGGTGCTCGACTTCGCCGGCATCGCGGCGGCGCGCTGGATCCAGCTCCTCTATCCCGATCAAGGCGCGATCGCCGCGCTCGCCGCGATCACCGCCGAGCTGAAGCACCTGTTCGTGCACGCGAACATCGAGCAGGTGGTCACGCATCCCTACGAGGGCGGCCATCCCGATCACGACAGCGTCGCCTGCGCGGTGCATCGCGCCGCGGCCGCGCCGATCGTCGAAATGACCTCGTACCATGCGGGTCCGGACGGAACGCTGGCGAGCGGCCGGTTCCTGCCCAATGGCGGCGGCACGATCGAATTGACGCTCGACGCGCGCGAATGCGCACTCAAACGCGCCATGCTCGACGCGCATGCGACGCAGGCGCGGACCCTGGCGCAGTTTCCCTGCGCCGAGATCGAACGCTACCGTCCCGCCCCGCGCTACGATTTCGCGCAGCCGCCGCATGCGGGGCCGCTATTCTACGAACGGCATGGTTGGGGCGTCGACGGCGCCGCCTGGCGCGAGCGCGCCGCGTGACGCTGCACGTCCTGTCGATCGCGTGGCCGCTCGCGCCGGTGTCGCGCGACGCGGTCGGCGGCGCCGAACAGATCCTGGCAACGCTCGACGCGGCGCTGGTCGAAGCGGGCCATCGCTCGACCGTGATCGCCTGCGAGGGAAGCCGCGTGGCAGGCGGCCTCATCGCCACCAAGCTGCCGCCGCCACCATGGGACGACGCCGCGCTGGCCGAGGCCCAAGCCGGCGTGCGGCATGCCATTCGTCGCCTGCTGGCGCGCGCGCCGGTCGATCTCATTCATCTGCACGGGCTCGATTTCGCGTCGGTGCTGCCCGCTTGCGAGGTGCCCTGCCTGGTCACGCTGCATCTGCCGCCGGCCTGGTATCCGCACAACGCGCTGACCTCCACGCGTGCGCATCTCGTCGCCGTGTCGCACACGCAGCGTCGCGCGCTGCCGCAAGCCTTCGCGACCGTGCCCAATGGCGTGTCGCTCGCGGCACGGCGCGATGTGCGGCGGCGCGACTTCGTGCTGTGGCTGGGGCGAATCTGCGAAGAGAAGGCACCGCACCGCGCCATCGACATCGCCAAACGCGCCGGCCTGCCCTTGCTGCTCGCGGGCCAGGTGCATGACTTCGCCGCCCATCGCAGCTTCTTCACCGACCAGCTGCTGCCGCGCCTCGACGCGCGGCGCCGCTATCTCGGCCCCGCGGGAGTCACGACGAAGCGCCGCTTGCTGGCCGCAGCGCGTTGCCTGCTCATCACCAGCGAAGCCGAGGAAACGAGTTCGCTGGTGGCGATGGAAGCGCTCGCCGCCGGCACGCCGGTGGTCGCGCTGCGACGCGGTGCGCTGCCCGAGATCGTGCAGCACGGCCGCACCGGTCTGGTGGCTGACAGGCTCGACGAGCTGGTCGAGGCGCTGCATCGCATCGAGACGATCGACGGCGACACCTGCCGCGCAGAAGCGCGCGCGCGCTTCGGCGCCGATCGCATGGTGCGCGACTATCTCGGCCTGTATGCGCAGCTGGCGCGCGTCCATGCCTGACCTGCGCGTCGAGATCGACGACGATTCGTCGTCGCTGCATCGTCTGGCGCCCGATTGGGCGGAGCTTCGCCGTCGCGCACCGAACGCCACCGTGTTTCAGGATCCCGCCTGGCTGATCCCGTGGCACGACCTGCTGGGCGGCGCACCGCTTCGTCTGGTGACCGTTTGGGACGGATCGCGCCTGGTCGGGCTGGCGCCGTTGCAGCTCTGGACCGACGCCCAGTCGGTGAAACGCCTGCTGCTGCTCGGCACCGGCGTCACCGACTATGGTGACGTGCTGCTGGATCCCGATACATGCGATGCGCCGGCCAGGCTCGCCGATGCGCTGCGCGCGCTGCGATGCGACGCCGACATGACGAGCTTCGAGGCGCTGCGGCCCGAAGCCTCGATCTGGAGTCTGGCCGAAGGCGGCGCGGCGACGGCGCAAGTTGCCTGTCGCGTGCGCAAGCTCGCGACGCCCTGGGTCAAGCGCGCCCGGCGGCGATGCGTGCTGTGGCGCAACCGCGCGGCTCGGCGCGGTCCGGTGCGGGTCGACTTCGCGCGCACCCCAACCGAGATCGAGCGCGGCATCGAGGCGCTGGCGATGCTCCACCGGGCGCGCTGGCAATCGCGCGGCGAGGACGGCGTGCTGGCGCAACCTGAACTGCCGCGCTTTCATCGCGAGGTCGCGGTCCGTGCCGGCGCCGCGGGGCTGCTCCGGCTGGCGACCCTATCGATCGGCGACCGGGTCGCGGCGGTCCAGTACGGTTTCTCGGACGGGCGCATGGCATCGGGCTATCTGACCGGCATGGACCCCGAGTTTGCATTCGAAAGCCCGGGCAGCCTGCTGATGCATACGATCATCGACGCGGCAAGCGACGAAGGCTGTGTCGAATTTCATTTCCTGCGCGGGGACGAACCGTACAAACAGATGTTCGCCAACGAGACACGATGGAATCGAGATCTAGCCTGGACCGGCGCGAAACACGCGCCCCCGACCAAAGCGAAACACGCGTCATCGATCAACGCGTAGCGCACGCCACGACGCCTTGGCTGCACGGCAGCCAGTCGGCTTCGCTGACGCTCGCCCATGCGGCGATCGCCGCGGGCGACGCGGCTTCGGCCGTGGCGGCGCTGCGCCGGCTCGCCGCGGACGAGCCGCGTCTGCGCGAGCTGGTCGAGCTGGCGCAGAGGCGCCGCCCCGGCCTCGACCGTGTCGTCGCCTTGCTGGCCGCGATCGATCACGATTCAGCGCAGGATCCCGCCGCGATCGGCGCCATGTTCGATCGCGCCGTCGCGCTCGATGAAGTGTCGAGCGTCGCGATCTACGCGCTCGGCGACGAGGCGCTGCTCGCCGAAGCTACGCGGGAGATCGTGGCGACGTTGACGGATTGGAATTTGCTGCAACCTGCGACGCGGGTGCTCGAGATCGGTTGCGGCATCGGCCGTTTCGCGACGGCGCTGGCGCCGCGCGTGGCGCAGTATCGCGGGCTGGACGTGTCGGCCGGCATGGTGGCGGCAGCACAGCGGCGCTGCGCCGGTCTTGCCAATGTCCGGATCGGTCCGTGCGACGGGCACAGCCTGAACGAGATCGCGACCGCGTCGACCGACCTCGTGCTCGCGATCGATGTCGCGCCGTACTGGCATCAGGCCGGGCCTGCGGTGGTCGCCGCGATGCTGGCGGAATCGCGCCGCGTGCTCGTGCCCGGCGGGGCGCTGGTCATTCTCGGCTGGTCGTACCAGGGCGATGATGAGGCGGTGGCGCGCGACGCGGTTGCGCAGGCATCGCTGCACGGTTTCACGTCGGTCGAACCGGCGCCGCCGAAGCTGCGCACCTGGGATGCGCCCGCGTTTCGCTTTCGAGCTACCTAGAAGAAGAAGAAGAA
>JAQGIE010000267.1 GCA_028291365.1 Rhodospirillales bacterium | reverse complement strand
AGCCGCGCTGGACTGGCATTTTCTTGGCGAGCGCAGGATCGCGTCGGCGCGCAAAAGAAGGCGAACGCGCAAACGAAGCACCGAGCTACGGAACGACGACAACTCAGGCAGTGGTAATTAAGGTTTCGCTAAACACCGTAATTTTGAGCGATTCAAAAAAACGCGCTCTGCTTGTAGCAATATCGTTCGCTGCTGTGTAAGAACGCGTCCAAATAGGCCTTTGAGGCTAATGACCTAACAGTGCGGGAGGGCTCGTGACCCAGTCTCAAATCGAAAGCAACGGCGTGGGCAAGTACGACGAAGCGATGAAGCTCGTCGGCGGCTACACCGGTTGGGCGGCTGGTGCGGGCTTCATTCCGGTGCCGGGCGCCGACATCGCGGCGCTCACCGCCGTGCAGCTCAAGATGCTGCATTCGTTGTCGAAACTCTATGACGTGCCGTTCCAGCGCAACGCGGTGAAGTCGACGGTCGTCTCGTTGCTGGGCAGCCTCGCCCCGGCCGCGGCGGCTAGCGTGACGGGCAGCCTGATCAAGGCGATCCCGGTGATCGGCACCGCGGCGGGCATGATCGCCATGCCGGGCCTGTCGGTGGCCGCGACCTACGCGCTGGGCCGCGTCTTCGCGCGTCATTTCGAGCAGGGCGGGACCTTCCTGACCTTCGACCTGTCGGCGAAGAAGCAGGAATTCGCCGCCGAGGTCGACGCAGCGCGCGCGCGCAAGCCCGCCGTCGCCTGATCTGACAAACCGTTCGCTCAGGCGTCACGCCCCCGCCGTGACGTCTGAAGCGACCGGGCACGAACTGACCTACTCGTTGCGGCGCAGGTCCGCACCCCGGTCCGCCTCCGAGACTCCGGCAGGGATCTTACAGGTGAGCGCCGGCGGGGAGTTGCGATGATCAAGATCCAGCTCGTCAACATGCCGTTCTCGGCGCTGCACATTCCCTCGATCGCGCTGACGCAGCTGCGATCGGTGGTCGAAGCGGCGATGCCGGGCCGGGCAAGCGTCGACGTACACTATCTCAACCATGCTTTCGGCACCCTGTTCGGTATCGAGACCTATGGCTTCATCGCCAACAGCATGGAGGGGCATGTCAGCGGTTTTGGCGAATGGCTGTTCCGCCGTTCGGCGTTTCCCGACCTGCCCGACAACAGTGACGCGTTTTTCGCGCGCTACGCCCAGCATTTCGGACCCGAGCGGCTGGCGCTGTATGGGCGCGTCATCGAACCGGTGCGGGCACGCCTCGATGACATTCTTGACGAGCTGATCGATCAGCACGGGCTCGACCAGGCCGATCTCGTCGGGCTGACGTCGATGTTCTTCCAGAACCTGCCCAGCTTCGCACTGGCGCGCCGTCTCAAGCTGCGCAATCCCAAGCAGATCGTCGTGATGGGCGGTGCCAATTGCGAAGGCACGATGGGAATCGAGATCATCAACCACGTGCCGTCGCTCGACTTCGTGTTTTCGGGCCACGCGCTGCTGTCGTTCCCGGAATTCGTCGAGCATCTCGCCAGCGGCAACGTCGACGCGATGCACCGGATCGACGGCGTTCTCAGCCGCCAGAACAGCCGGTCGATCGAAGTCGCAGTGCCCGAAGACGAAGTCGTCGTGTACGGCAAGCATTCGCCCAAGCGCCAACTGGACGGCATCGCCGAGATGGGCCGCGAGTTGGATATCCAGACGCCGGTGGCGCTCGATTACGACGGATTCCTCGAGTCCTATGTGGGTCGATTCCCCGAGGTTGCGGACCGGGTCGAGCTGCTGTTCGAGACGTCGCGCGGATGCTGGTGGGGCGAGCGCGCCCATTGCACGTTTTGCGGCCTGAACGGCGGCACGATGTCGTACCGCGCCATGGCTCCCGACGCCGCGATCACGATGATCGAAGGCCTGTTCGATCGCTATGCCGATCGCGTGCACCGCTTCGCCAGCGTCGACAACATCCTGCCGCGCGAATATGTGGACGGCGTGTTCGCGCGGTTGAAGACGCCGCCGCACGTGGTCATGTTCTACGAGGTCAAGGCCGATCTGTCGGAAGACGATCTGCGCATCCTCGCGAAGGCCGGCGTGCGCGAGCTGCAGCCCGGAATCGAGGCGCTGGCGACGTCGACGCTCAAGCTGATGCGCAAGGGCACGACGTCGTTCAACAATCTCAAGTTCCTCAGCCTGTGCAAGCAATACGATGTCACGCCGATGTGGAACCTGCTGGTCGGGTTTCCGGGCGAAAGTGCCGACACCTATCGCACCTATCTCGAAGACCTGCCGCACCTGGCACATCTGCCGCCGCCGCAGGGCGTGTTCCCGGTGCGCTTCGACCGGTTCAGCCCGTATTTCACCGAAGCCGCGCGCTACGAACTCAAGCTGGCGCCGCTGGATTATTACGCGCTCGCCTATCCGTTCCCGCCGCGCGTGCTGATGAACATGGCCTATTACTTTGCCGACCAGAATGCCGACGCGCCGTATGCGGTGGCGGTCGGTAGCTGGATCGCGCCGCTGCGCGAAGCAGTCGGGCAATGGCAACGTCGCTGGCACACCCAGGATGGTCTGTTCGCGCCCGGCCTGACGCTGATCGAAAGCGAATACGGCACCACGCTCGAAGACACGCGCCGCGGCATGATGATCGAAACCGACCTCGGTGAAGGCGAGCTCGCCTGTCTCGCCGCGTTGGCCGAGCCGCGCGAGGAAGATGGGGTGCAGGCCCAGTTCGGTGCCGCCTACGACCTGCTGGTGCGCAAGAACCTCGTGTTCCGTGAGCGCGGCCGTGTCATGAGCCTGGTTCCCACCGGCGATTCCGGCGTCGCGGTATCGCGCGCGCTTGCTTCCTGAGCGCTTCGATGCACGCCGCCGCCGACGCGCAGCAACGCGTGCTTCCCTTCGTGATCGAACCCGCCAGCGTCGCGACGCTGCCCGATTTCGCCGTCGCCAACCGTGCGCTGCTGGAGGCGCAGCTGCTGCAGCATGGCGCGTTGCTGTTGCGCGGTTTCGACGCCGACCAGGATTCCTTCGCCGAGTTCGTCGATGCGCTGGGCGCTGACCGACTCGACTATGTCTATCGCTCGACGCCGCGCACCAGCGTCGGCGATCGCGTCTTCACCGCCACCATCTATCCCGCCGATCTCGAAATCCCGCTGCATTGCGAGAACGCCTATCAGCGCGACTGGCCGACACGGCTGGCTTTTCACTGCGCCATCGCCGCCGCCAGCGGCGGCGCGACGCCGCTCGCCGACATGCTGCGCGTCACCGAACGGATCGGGGCCGATCGCATGGCGCGCTTCGCGGCACGCGGCGTGCGCTATGTGCGCAACTACGCGCCCAATGTCGACTTGCCGTGGCAGACCGTATTCCAGACCGACGACCGTGCCGAGGTCGACGCCTATTGCACGGCGCATGCGATCGACGCGCGCTGGGACGGCGACCGGCTGCAGACCAGCCAGGCCTGTCAGGCGACCGCGCGGCACCCCGTGAGCGGGCGCGAGATCTGGTTCAACCAGGCGCATCTGTTTCACGTGTCGAGCCTCGGCGACGAGCAGGCGCGTGCCATGCTTGATCTGTTCGGCGAATCCAGCCTGCCGCGCCATGCCGTGCATGCCGACGGCGGCGCCATCGACGCGGACGATCTCGCCGCCATCCGCGCCGCTTTCGCGGCCGAGATCCAGCGCTTCACATGGCAGCGCGGCGACGTGCTGCTGCTTGACAATATGCAGGTCGCGCACGGGCGCGACTCCTTCACCGGCAAGCGCCTGATCCTGGCGGCGATGAGCGCGCCCTACAGCGAAGTCGCGGCGCATGGGTGAAGCGCAACGCGTCGGCGAACTGCCGGTCACACCCTATCTGCCGTCGGGCGCGCCCGATCCGCGTGCCGCGTTGCGCATCTTCTGCTTTCCCTATGCGGGCGGCGGCGCGTCGGTGTTCCGCAAGTGGCGCCGTGTGCGCGACGTCGAATTCTGTCCGGTGCAGTTGCCCGGCCGTGAAGCAAGGTTTCGCGAAACCTTGGCGCGCACGCCGCAAGCGGCGATCCCGCCGCTGCTCGATGCGCTGGGTCCGTATCTCGACCGGCCCTTCGCTCTGTTCGGCTACAGTCTTGGCGCCAACGTCGCCTTCGCTTTCGCCAATGCGCTCGCAGCCGCCGGCTTGCCGTCGCCGGAGCGCCTCGTCGTCGCGGCGCGCGACAATCCGTGGGCGCCGCCGCGCTTTCCCGGACGCCACGCGCTGCCGGACGACGCCTTCATCGCGCATCTGCGCAGCCTCGGCGGAACGCCGGCGCAGGTCTTCGACAATCCCGAATTGTTGGCGCTGCTGTTGCCGCTGCTGCGCGCCGATTTCGCCTTGAACGAGGCGCTGGTCGCACCGGAATCGACGGTGCTTGCCTGCCCCGTCGTGGCGCTGGGGGGCGCCGATGACGGTTTCGTCGATGCGGCCGGGCTGCAGGGCTGGGCCCGCGCGACGCGCGGCCCGTTCCGCATGCTGCAGGTGCCGGGCGGTCATTTCTTCCTGCACGAGCAATCGTCGCTGCCCGACCTGGTCGCGACGCTCGCCACCGAGGCGATGGCATGAGCGACGCCATCGACGTGTGGTTCGTCCGGCTCGACGCCACGTACGACCAGTCGCGCGCGGCCTGGTCGCTGCTCTCGCCGGCCGAACGCACCCGGCGCGACCGGTTCCACGCTCCGCGCGATGCGCAGCGTTTCGCCGATCGCCGCGTGGCGCTGCGGCGGGTGCTGGCGCGCTATGTCGGCGCCGATCCCGGCGCGCTGGCGCTGGTCGCGGGACCGACCGGCAAACCGGCGCTGGCCGGGATGCCGTCGCTGGCGTTCAACCAGAGCAGCAGCAGCGATGCGAGCATGATCGCGGTGGCGGCCGGACCCGATCCGATCGGCATCGATGTCGAACGCTACCAGACTTTGCCGGACCTCGACTCCGTGCTGCGCGTCGCATTCACGCCGGCCGATTGCGCCGCGCTCGCTGCCGGTTCGGACGCGTCGCGCCGCACCCTGCGCGGCTGGGTGCGCAAGGAAGCCGTCCTGAAAGCTTGCGGCGCCGGCCTGCAGATCGATCCGCGGCTGGTCGATGGCACCGCCGAGCCGGCCCTCGACGTCCGCACCGTGCAGATCCGCGCCGACACCGCGCGCACCGCCTGGTCGGTCGAAACCTTCGAGCCGGATCCGAACTTTGTCGCCGCGGTCGCGTCGGCGGCAGGCCGGCCGATCCAGCGCCGCCATGTGCGGTGGGGAGAACTCGCATGATGCTGCGATGGGCGCTGCTGACCTGGTTGGCGACCGCCACCGCGATGGCGGCGGAGCCGCCCTCGGTGATACCGCTGACCGGCGAGAAACTCGTCGAGCAGCTGCTGCGCGGCCCTGCGCGCATCAGCGTCAACGTCCCGCGCGCGCCGGTCTATGGCGATATGCGCGATCCGGCGGGGCTGTATTGCTCGCCCTGGATCTATGTGCGCAATTCGCTGCGGTTGCCGGTCCGGGTGGTCGAGCTCGGTATCCGCTTTTTCGATGCGGGCGGTCGCGCGGTCGGCGCCTCCCTCAGCACGCACCCGACCATTCTGCCCAACGACATCCACCAGCGCATCTTGACCCAGGTCAACTCGCCGACCTGCCAAGGCTTGCGCGGCGAGGCGGTGGTCCAGGTCTGCGAGCTGGAGGACGGCACCGATTGCCGTCGGCTGGTCACCTTTTCCGAATTCGGCTTCTTCCCCCTGCGCGCTGCGCCGTAACCGCTGGAGAGATCATGGCCATCGCAATCTATATCGTGCTCTGCCTCCTCGTCGGCCTGATGGCGATCAACCGCCCGGCCGGCTTTTTCGGTTATTTTCTGCTGTCCATCTTCGTCACACCGTTCGTCACCTTGATCACGCTGCTGATGTTGCGCTCGATCGATCGTCGTCGTTTGCGTCGTGAACGAGCAATCGCGGCCAGCTGAATGGAGCTGCTACGCCTCCTCGACCGCGGTTTCGTCGGCGTCTCGCGCCGGCGCATGCTGATGATGCTGGTCGTTGCCGGCATTGCCAACGCGCTGATCCTCGTCGTGATCAACAGCGCTGCCGAGCACGCCGCCAAATCCGACACCGACCGCCTCGACGTGCTGCTGTTCGTGGCGGTGATGGCGATCTACGTGCTCGCCCAACGCTTCGTGATGACCAAGACGGCGGCTGAGGTCGAACAGCTGATCCACCAGATCCGGGTGCGGCTGATCGATCGCGTGCGCACCTGCGAGTTGCGCGACCTCGAGGAAATCGGCCGGGCGCGGATCTATGGCGGCGTGCGCACCGACACCCAGACGATGTCGCAGGCAGCGACGCCGCTGGTGCTGGCGCTGCAATCGGCGGTGCTGATCTTTTTCGCCACGCTCTATCTGATCTCGCTCTCGCTCACCGCCTTCGCGCTCGCCGTCGCGTTCATGTCCCTGGCGGTGACCGTCTATCTGCGCAAGACGGCGCGGGTCAGCGCCGTGCTGCAGGAAGCGCAGCTCCAGGAGAACGCGCTGCATGACGAGCTGACCGGGCTGCTCGACGGCTTCAAAGAAGTCAAAATGAACAGCCGCCGAAGCGTTGCGGTGCAGGAAGAGGTCGATGTCACCTCGGCCCGGGCCGCGGCGCTGCGCACCAGCGCCCAGACCGAGTTGGCGCGCAATTTCATCTTCGCCCAGTCGACCTTCTATCTGCTGCTCGGCACCATGGTGTTCCTGGTGCCGATGCTGTCCTCGGGCTACAGCGACGTCGTGGTCAAGACGACCACGGCCGTGCTGTTCCTGATCGGACCGATCTCGGGGCTGGTGGCCAACGTGCCCGTGTTCAACAACGCCAACATCGCCGCCGCCAACATCATCAAGCTGGACGAGATGCTGGCCGGTCCGGTCGAGCGCGCGCAGCTGCTCTCGACGCCCAACGGCAATCGCCGCGCCTTCCGCGAGATCGTGCTGCGCGGTGTCGTCTTCCAGCATCGCGACAACCACGCCGTGCCGTTCGCGGTTGGCCCGATCGACCTGACCTTGCGCGCCGGCGAGATCGTGTTCCTGACCGGCGGCAACGGTTCGGGCAAGTCGACCCTGCTCAAACTTCTGACCGCGCTCTATTTGCCGCAACTCGGCAGCATCCAGATCGACGGCGAGCTGGTGACGCCGGTCAACGCGCAGTCCTATCGCGACATGTTCGCGACCGTGTTCTCGGACTTTCATCTGTTTCGCAAGCTGCACGGGGTCGATTTCGACTCGCCCGACGAGGTGCAGCCGCTGATCGATGAAATGGAGCTGACCGAAAAAACCGCGCTGGTCGATCGCGCCTTCAACACGGTCGATCTGTCGGCGGGGCAGCGCAAGCGGCTGGCGCTGCTCGTCGCCATGCTGGAACGGCGGCCGATCTGCATCCTCGACGAATGGGCGGCCGATCAGGACCCGATCTTCCGGCGCAAATTCTATTACGAAATCCTGCCGATCCTGCGCGCTCGGGGAGCCACCATCATCGCGGTGACGCATGATGACCGGTACTTCCATCTCGCCGATCGCCAGCTACGGATGGAGGAAGGCAAGTTGCTCGAACTGGCCAGCGAGGCCGTCGCGTGATGCGAACCATCCGTCGTCTATGGAAACGCGTGACCGATTGGCTCGGTTATTATTCGCTCGAGATCGGGATCGGCGTCTTCCTCGCGATCTTCCTCGTCGTCTATTACGCGCCGCTGATCTTCCACACGGTCGACCCCGGCCATGTCGCGGTGATCTGGCGCCGCTTCGGCCACGGCACCGTCATCAACGAGCATCTCGAGGAAGGGACGCAGATCACCTGGCCGTGGGACAAGCTGTTCATCTATGACGCCCGGCTGCAGCAGGCGACCGTCGAATATCACGTCCTGTCATCGGACGGGCTCGGCATCACGGTCGAGGTCTCGTACCGCTATCAGGTGCTGGCCGACAATGTCGGGTACATGCACCAGTATATCGGCCCGGATTATCGCGACACGCTGATCTCGCCGGTGATCGGCGCCAATTTGCGCGAGATCTTCGCGCTCTATCGGCCCGAGCAGATCTACAGCTTGCCGCGCGACCGGGTGCAGCACGACATTCAGGAGCGTGCGCGTTCCGACATGCGCCACAAGTTCAATCCGAAGGCGTCGGACAAGATGGAGTTCGTCGTGCTGGAGGATGTGCTGATCAACGGCATCCGCCTGCCCAGGTCGATCGAAATGGCGGTCGAGCGCAAGAACGAGCAGTACCAGCTCAATCAGGAATATGATTTCCGCCTGCTGCGCGAAGCCAAGGAGACCGAGCGCAAGAAGATCGAGGCGCAGGGCATCCGCGAATTCCAGGACATCATCTCCAACGGCATCACCGAAGGCTATCTGCGCTGGAAGGGGATCGAGGCGACGCTGGAGCTGGCCAAGTCGCCCAACGCCAAGGTCGTCGTGATCGGATCGGGCGAGCATGGCATGCCGCTGATTCTCGGCAACGACACCGGCGTGCAATCGCCGCCCGCTGACAAGCCGGCCGAAAAACCGGAGGTCGCCGCCGCGCCCAGCGGTGTCGTGCCGCGCGCAACGGTCAAAACCCAGTCGCCCAGATCGACCAACGCGGTTCTGCCCAGCAAGGAAGCTGCGCCGGCGCAGAAGGCGCAGACGCCGTTGTCACCGAGCGCCGCCGAACCGACCCCGCCCGTTGCGACGCCGGCCGCCGCAGCGACGCCGGCGCCCAGACCACCGGAGCAGCGTCCCTGATCGAAGGCGAATAGCGGCGCGCGTTCGTGAATTTGTGCGACGGAGCGACGCTTGAGCCCGGCCGGCCGGCCATGATCTGCTGCGTCCCGACCATGTCGGCGAGGGCGCGATGAAACGGATCCTGGCAGCTTTGATCGTGGCGTGTTGCGCAATCGGGCCGGCCTCGGCGCAGGATGCCGGCGCGCAGGACCGGTCGCAGGCGCGCTCGATGGTGATTTCGCAATACGGTGTCGCCGCCAGCGAACATCCGCTCGCCTCGCGCATCGCGGTGCAGATCCTCGAACAGGGCGGCAACGCGGTCGACGCGGCGGTGGCCGCCAACGCGGCGATGGGGCTCACCGCGCCGATGAGCAACGGCATCGGCGGCGACCTCTTCGCCATCATCTACGAGGCCAAGAGCGGCAAGCTGTACGGCTTCAACGGATCGGGCTGGGCGCCCGCTTCGCTCACGCCCGAATTCCTCAAGCAGCACGGGATCGACAAGATGCCGAAGCGCGGCATCCATTCGGTCACCGTACCCGGCACGGTCGACGCGTGGGACCAGATGCTGGCGCGCTTCGGCAGCAAGACTCTGGCCGAGGTGCTGGCGCCCAGCATCGCGGCGGCCGAGGAAGGCATCTTCCCGGGCGAGGTCGTCGAAGGATTGTGGCGCGGCAGTGTTTCGACGTTGCGCGAAGACCCGGTCGCGGCGCGCACCTACCTGATCGGCGGCGATCACGCGCCCAGGCTCGGCGAGCTGTTCCGCAATCCCGACCTCGCCTGGAGCTATCGCCAGTTGGCGCAGCACGGCCGCGACGCGTTCTACAAAGGCGAGATCGCGCAACGCATCCTGAAAAGCTCGGCGGCGAAGGGCGGCACCATGGTGGCCGCCGATCTCGCCGACTATCGCGGCGAGTTCGCCGAGCCGGTCTCGACGCTCTATCGCGGCTGGACCGTCACCGAACTGCCGCCCAACGGCCAGGGCATCGCGGCGCTCGAAATGCTCAACATCCTGGAGACTTTCCCGATCGCTTCGTACGGGCACAATTCGGCGCGCGCGCTGCACGCGATGATCGAGGCGAAGAAGCTCGCCTATGCCGACATGCTGCGCTACGACGCCGACCCGCGCTTTGCCAAGATTCCGACCGAGGGGCTGATCTCGAAACAGTTTGCGCAGCAGCGCGCGACCCAGATCGCTTCCGACAAGGCGAATTGCGACGTTCGCTTCGCCAAGCCGCCGGGCGTCGGCGCCGACACGATCTATCTCAGCACCGTCGACCGCGACGGCAACATGGTGTCGCTGATCCAGAGCAACTATGTCAGCCTGGGATTCGGTTCGGGCGTGGTCGTCGACGGCGGCGGCTTCGCGCTGCAGAATCGCGGCGGGCTGTTCACGCTCGACGACAAGGACCCCAACGTCCTGGCCGGCCGCAAACGGCCCGTGCACACGATCATTCCGGGCTTTCTCGCCAAGGGCGACACGCGCATCGCCTTCGGCATCATGGGCGGCTGGAACCAGAGCCAGGCGCACGCGCAGTTCGTGTCGAACGTCGTCGATTTCGGCATGAACATCCAGGCCGCGATGGAGGCGGCGCGCTTCTCCAAAGAGACCTTCGCCGGCTGCGACGTGCAGATCGAAGACCGCGTCCCGGCCGAGGTGCGCGCCGAACTCACCCGGCTCGGCCATGACGTCAAGCTGCGCGGCGCCTTCTCGCCCGCCGTGATGGGCGGCGGCCAGGCGGTGCAGCGCGACTTCGCCGCCAAGGTGAATTACGGCGCTTCGGACCCGCGCAAGGACGGCGACGCGGCGGCGCAGATGGGCTCCGGCGCGGTGGCGACGCATTGAGCCGCGGCTAAAGCGTCGGTTCCATAGACAAGCAAGCGCGCGAGGGACGGGAGGTGAGCCCCGTCCCTGCGCCAAGCTCGTGAGAGCATGGCCCGATCAAATTGGATCGGGTCATGCTCTCTAGCTTTTTGATGCGGCGCGTTTTCCCTCCGCGAACCGGTACCCACTTCGCGGGAAAACGCGCTAGGCGCGGCGCCGCAGCGCGATCATGGCGAGAGCCGCGAGTGCAGTCGCGAGGATCGGAAGCGACCCCGGCTCCGGCACCGGCGCGAACACGCCGATGCAGCCCGCCGGGCAATACGCGTTCGGGTTCGATGCGGTCGACGCACCGAAGGCCACGAAGACCTCGCCGGTGATCGGATCGACGGCAACGGAATGATCATTGAACGTGATCGGCAGCGTCTGGAGGAAGCTGGTGGTGGCGCCGTCGAAGATTCCCAGCACCGGACCGCCCGGCTGGAATCGCGCCGCTTCCAGAAACACGTTTCGCTTCGGATCGAAGGCGACCTGATCGCCGCCGCTCACTTGCGGAACAGACTTGATCGTCCCGGCGCCGGTCGGATCGAGCACGATCGTCTGGGTGGGACTGTCGCCGCACGCCACCACCATTGCTGCACCCAGCCCTTGCGCCATGCCGGTCGGGCCGCAGCCGCCGGACAGGCCCATCGCATTGAAGTCGTAGGTGTGCAGCAGGTCGCCGTTGGACGCGCTCAATTCGATCACGCCGCCGGCGCCGACGCCGTTGAATTTCGGGACGGCGACGAAAAAGCTTCCGCGCGTCGTGTTGAAGATCGTCGCCTCGACTCCGTCGCCGTTGACGTTCGGGAAGCCGCCGGTGCCGTCGAGCTTGATCAAGCGGGTGACGGTGCCCGTCGTGTTGTCGGTGAGCGTGACGAATCCGGGATTGGAGGCGTTGTTCGCGGCCAGGATCTTGTTGGTGGTCGGCGCAAAGGCGACGCCGTCCACGCGGTTCGGCGGCGTCGGCGTGCCAGGCAGGGCCGTGGACGTCGTGCGCGGCGTGCCCACGACGGTGAGGCCGTCGGGCATGAGGGTGAAGGTCTTGAACGTGCTCGGCCCATCACCGACGACCAACAGCTTGCCGCCGGCGACGTCGGCCAGCGCGATCCCGTTCGGGCCGGCATTGTCGTTGCTTGGCGTCGCACCGGCGAACAGGCCGGAGCCGATCCGCTCGACGAAACTGTTGGTCTTGGACGTGAAGACGTCGATGCCGTTGTTCGATCGATCGGTCAGGTAATAGAGCTGCGTTTTCGGGTCGAACGTGCTCAGGTCATATCCCGTAAAGGTCCCGGCCGAATTGCTGCTCGCGACTGGAATCGGGATGGTGGTGACGAACTCGTAGAGCGGCGCCGCGACCGCCGGGCGTGCGCCCAGGCAGAGACCGACGGTGGTCAACAAAAGTGCGTTCAAGCCAGCGACCTTGCCGCACGCATACAAGCGCAACATCGTCGTTCCTCCCCAATGTTCGCGGATTTTGCCTTTAGCCGTTTTCCAGGCAAGACCGCGGCCAGTCGGCTAGGCGACTGCGAACGTTCGCGCTTTTTTTGTGGTGCGAAAAAGCCCTGCGTACAGTGTAAGCAGACACGACAACGGGTACGTACCAGCGCGACAACTTGCGGCCATTCGTGCGCAAGTCTGCGCCAAGCAAGCTTGCGCATTGCGTCGCCGGCGCGTCATCGCGGACCACGACGTCTGGGCCGAGATCGTTTGGGATCTTGGTGGCGAACAACTTGCTCGCATGGGAACGATCCCTACGCGTCAGCGACGGCGGTTCGCAGGCTTATGCGGTGCCGGTCCGTTCGTCGCGGACATCGTCGACCGCGCGCAAGGCGGCGAACATTTCCGCTCGCGCTTGTCGCAACAATTCAGCGGCATCCGCCGGGAAATCCGTCGTGTCCTGGCCCGCGCCGCGTATGTAGGCCGACAGTCGCATCGCGCCGGTCTGCACCGCAGCCGAGCTCAAGGCGTGCGCCGCCTCCCAGAACTGGGCGCTATTCTGGTCGGCGAGTGCGCGCGCCATCACCTCCAGCGAGCGCTCGCAGTCCTCGCGGAAGGCGGCAGCGAGTTGCATGAGGAACTCGCGGTCGACGACATCGCCAGCCATGAGCCGCAAGCGCACGATGTCCAGGACCGGCGCCTGGGCAACCGTGAAGAGCGGATGCGCGTGCGATGCGAGCACGTCGTCGGCAGGCTGTCTGCCGCCATCTGCTTCCGGCACCTGGCCCGCTGCGGCAGCGAGAAAGGGGACGAACGACCCCGGGCGGCTGGGTATCATCATGATCTCGCCGGCCGAGATGCTGGCCCGGCCGCGCTACGCGGACAGGACCTGCAGCAGACGCTCGATATCATGCATGTCGCTATGGACCGACGGCGCGATGCGGATCTTGTTGCGATAGATCGTCGTATATATTTTCGCGTCGCTGAGCGCTTTGCCGAAGCGGGCGCGTACGCCTTCATACGCGAACACCACATACGGTCCCTGCGCGGATCGCGATGTCAGCGGCAGGAAACCGTGTTTGGGGAGGTCGTCCTGCAGCCGCTGCAACAGCGGCGCGCGGTGGCGCGCGATCGCGCCGACGCCAATCTCGTGAATGTAGGACAGCGAGCCCGCGACGGCCGCCAACGCAACCCAACTCGGCGTGCTGACTTCGAACCGGCTGGCCGCATCGTTGCCAAGCTCCCAGTCGCCGATCAACGGGCCAGGCTCGTCGAAGGGCAAGAAATGCTTGTGATGCCTCGCTGTCGAACGCCAGCCGAACTGCACGCGTTTCAGATCGCGCAGACGATCGGGGCGCACGTACAGAAACGCCGTTCCGAACTCGCCCATCAGCCATTTGTAGGTCCCGGCACAGCAGAAATCGACACCGGCCGCCTTGACGTCGATCGACACGGCACCCGCCGCTTGAATGACGTCAGCATAGACCATCGCTCCTTTGCGATGCGCGATCTCGCAGACGGCATGCAGGTCGTGGAGATAGCCGGTGTCGCTCGACACGAGTGAAATCGCGACCAGCCGCGTATCGGCCCTAATCGCTGCGTCGAGATCGGCAAGATCGATGCGGTTGTCGCGCGGCGTCACCAGTTCCAGCGGCATGCCCCGCTTGTGCAACTCGCCATACAGAACCAGGGACGCGTCGTAGTGGAACGGATCGGTCACCACGCCCGCATCAGCGCCGAGCCCCAGCGCCGACGCGATCAGGTTCTCGCCGATCAGGGTGCTGGGCACGACCGCGACGTCGTGCGCGTCGGCGTTGATCAGCTTGGCGAACAACGCCACCGCAGCGTCGCGCGGATTGTCGACCGGCCAGTTGCGGTCGGGATCGTGGGCGCGGCTGTGGAGAAATGCAGCCGCCGCTTCGGCTGTGCGGGTACACAACGGGTGCGCATAGGCCGCGTTCAGGTGCGTCCCATCGAACGAGAAGCTTGCCTTGTCGGGCAGTCGGATCGGCACGCTCGACGCGGATCGGGCCGGAAGTGCGGCAGTGAGCGGCAGCGCGGCCGCCAGTTGCAGGACGCGGCGTCGCCGGAGAGCGCGTGGAAGGGCCATCTGCGGTAGACGCGCAATCACGGGCGAATTGCCAGGCGTGCAAAAAAGTTTTTGCGGCAAAGAATCCAGTGTGTTTTCGGCGTTGGAAAACTTGACCTTCTGCGGCACTGGCGCGGATCGTGCCGACGATGCGCCCACCCCGCACGCCCACCGTCGGCGACAAGGACCTGCTCGAACAGGAGCCGGAACGTCGGCTGCTGGCCGAAACCTCGGAATTGCGCGCCTTCTTCCGGCGGCGACTCCGCAACGACGTCGATACCGACGATTACGTGCAGGAGGTGTTCGCGCGCGTCATCGCCTCGACCGGGGTCGAGAGAATTTCGAACATGCGGGCATTTCTTCTGCAAACCGCGTCTAACCTTCTGAAGGACTCGTATCGGCGCAGGGCGACGTTGCGCAGAGCCAGAGAAGACGTGCCCATCGAAGCAGCGATCGATCTCGCCGACGCGTGGCAGCCCTCGCCCGAAATGGTGCTGGCGCAGCGCGACGAGCTGCGGGTTCTACAGGAAGAACTAACCTTGATGGATCCGATGCGCCGCGACGTGCTCATGCTGGCGCGCCTCGAAGGCATCAGCCACGCCGAGATCGCAAAACGGCTGGGGATCGATGTCGCGACCGTGCGCGTCCATCTGAAGCGTGCGATCGCGCATCTTGTCAAACGCCGGATGCAAACATGAGCACGCGCGGCACCGCCAACCTGCCCGACGATGCGACGATGGACGTCGCCGCCGACTGGCTGGGCCGGCTGGCGGGCGAACCCGACACGGTCGACGTCGAGGCGCTGCGCAGCTGGATCGCGGCCGATCCGCGACATGCCTATGCGATGGACCTGACCGAACGGACTTGGTCGGCGCTGGGCAATCCGGTGCTGTGGCGGCGCGTGCTGGCCGAAGCCGCGCGCGGTACTGCCCGCGGGCCATTGCCGCGGCGCGACCGGTCGCAACCGGCTGAGATGACGCGACCGGTGAGCGCGGCCCGTTGGGTTGCCGCCGCTGCCGTGCTGGCTGCCGCGATTGTCCTCTACCGAGCCGAAAGTGTCGCAACCGATCACTATGAGTCGAGCCAGGGTGAACGGCTCGACGTGCAGCTCAGTGACGGCAGCCGCGTCCGTTTGAACGGATCGACGCAGATCGCGGTGCGCATGTTGTGGCGAAAGCGCGAGCTGCTTCTGCTGACCGGCGAAGCCGAGTTCGACGTCGCGCACGAGAGCTACCGCCCCTTCACCGTTGCCGCCGATCGCGTCGTCGTGCACGCGACCGGCACCGATTTCGCGGTGCGCCGGGACGAATCGACAACCGCGGTGGTGCTGGTTAGCGGTCGGGTCGAGCTGCGCAACGCGCGCTCAAGCGCAATTGAAGCAGTGCTCGAGCCGGGACAGAAAGCAAGTTATGAGCCCGGGCTGCCGCAAGGACGCGCGCCGACGATCAGGCGCGTCGATCCGAATGACGAACTCGCCTGGCGTTCGGGCAAGATCGTGTTTGCCGGCACATTCCTCGGTGCCGCGGTGCGCGAATTCGCGCGCTACTCGCCTGCGACGATCCGGCTGGCGACGCCCGATCTCGAAGCGTTGCAGGTCAGCGGCATCTACCGCGTCAACGATTTTCCATCGTTCCTCGACAACCTCACCCGCGCTTTCCCGCTGACGTGGCAACGCCAGCCCGACGGTACGATCCAGATCGCCCGCCGCAAGCAGTAGGCGCGTAACACGGCGATAGATTTTCGCAACGCGCTGGCAAATCTCCTTTCGTGCCGCGTCTCACCACAAGAGCCCGAACGAACCGGGCCATCACAGGACGGGGATGGCGATGAGCGTGAAGTTGAAACTCGCAGCATTGGTCTGCGTCTGTCTAAGTTCGATCGCCGCTGGACCGGCATCTGCACAGACTGCAGCGAGCCCGGCCCCATCGGCGATTTCGCTGCCGGCGCAGGATCTCGGCGACGCGCTGCTCGCGACCGGACGGTTCTTCAACCGCAACGTGCTGTTCGACACGGCGCTGGTGCGCGGCATGCGCGCGCCTGCCATCGACAAGGCGACCGGATTCGAAGCGGCGTTGCAGCAGCTGCTGGCGGGATCGGGCCTGCGTTATTCGATCGGGATCGACGGGTCGGCGGTGATCACGCGCGTCGGTGCGGCCGCGTCGCCGGCTGGACGGCGCGGACAAACGCTGGTCGGCGGCAGCGATGTCGCCGAAATCATCGTTACCGCCAACAAGAAGTCCGAGAAACTGTCGTCGATCGGCGCTGGCATCTCGGCCATCAGCGGCGACACGCTGGAAAGGCTTAACGCCAACAATCTTGAAGACTATCTCGGCTTCGTACCCGGCGTCGCCTTCACGTCGTTCGGGCGGCCGGGCCAGAACCAGATCACCATCCGCGGTGTCGCGGCGCTGGGTCTCGGCTCGTCGGTCGCGACCTATGTCGACGAAATCCCGGTCGGTTCGGCGAGCAACGAGGCGCAGGGATCAAACTATACACCCGACATCGATCCAGCCGATCTTGATCACGTCGAAGTTCTGAAAGGTCCGCAAGGCACGTTGTACGGCGCATCGTCACTGGGCGGCGTGCTGAAATACGTGACCAAGTCGCCCAACCTGTCGTCGACCGATTTCACCACCAGCGCCGAGATGGGCAGCATCGAGCACGGCGAAATCGGCTACAAGCTGCGCGCTGCAGGTTCGGCACCGATCGTGCAGGACGTGCTGGGCGTGCGCTTGAGCGGTTTCTACCGTCGCGACGGTGGCTTCATCGATAACGGGCTGAACGGCCGCAAGGACGTCAACAGCGATCGCGCCTGGGGCCTGCGCGCCAGCATTCTGTACGAGCCGACCGACAAGCTGCAGATCAAGCTGGGCGCGGTGTACCAGCAAGCCAAGGCCGACGGTTTGAACGCGGTGTCGTACAACGCTGCGCCCAATGCGCCGCCCCCCTTCATCGCGCTGCACGGCGACCTCAATCAATGGCTGCGCCTGCCCCAGCCCAACAGCGTCAAGGACCAGATCTATACGGCGGAAGTTCGCTACGATCTGGGCTTCGCGTCGCTCGTGTCCGCGACCGGCGCGTCGCGCGAGGACATCTACCGATTCACCGATGTCACCGGCACCTACACGCGCGCGTCATACGTCAACGCGCTGCACGAGCCGGTCGGCAGCGTCGCCAGCCTGGTCAACAACTACAACATCAAGAAAGTCTCGGAAGAGGCGCGGCTGCAATCAGCCGCCAACGACGTGTTCGAATGGGTGGTCGGCGGCATCTATCAGAAAGAGACGTCGCACACCGGCGGCACGGTCAATATCCGCAGCCCGGAGTATGTGCTGCTGCCGCAGCCGGCCGGCATCGCGTCGCTCAGCAATTCCAGCAACGACCTGCAGGAGTTCGCGGGCTTCGTGAACGCGACCTACTACATCCGCCCCGACATTGATGTCAGCGTCGGCTATCGGCGTAGCCATATCTCGCAGGCCAACGACACGGTGCAGACGGGCTATGTCTTCACCCCGGCCAACCCGACCGCAGTGATCTCGCGTCACGACCGGCCAATCAACGATGTCGACACCTACTCGGCCGGCATCCGCTGGCGCATCACCGACGACGCGCTGCTTTATGTGCGCGCCGCCAGCGGTTTTCGTCCCGGCGGCGGCCGTCCGCAGCCACCGCTCGACATTCCGAACTTCGTGTTCACCTACAATCCTGACACGGTGTGGAGCTACGAGACGGGCATCAAGGCGAAGGCCTGGGGCGGCCGCGCGGTGTTTGATGTCGATGTCTTCTATATCGACTGGACCGACGTCCAGACGCTGGTGCCAGCGGTGGTTGGCCAGCCGTTCCTGGTCAACGGAAATGGCGGCACTGCGGTCAGCAAAGGCTTTGAAGGACAGTTCCAACTGACGCCGCTACCGGGTCTCGATCTCGTCGCGGGCGTCGCCTACACCGACGCGCATTTCACGCAGACGGTTGGCACCGTAAATGACGGCGACCAGCTACAGTTCGTCGCCAAGTTCGTCGCCTCGCTACAGGCGGAGTATCGCCACGAGTTGTTCCAGAACTGGGACGGGTTCATCGGCGCCGACTATCGCTATCGCAGCTCCATGCTCGACGCGATCGATTTCCGCATGCCCGGCTTTGGCCAGATCGGCATGCATGTCGGTGTCGAGCGCGACGGAACCCGGATCAGCGCCTTCGTCATCAACCTTGCCGACAAGCGCAGCCTGCTTGGTTACACCGGTGGCGGCAACCAGCCCGGCGACCCGTATCGCTACGCAGTGAATCCGCCGCGCACGATCGGCATCAGCGTCACGCAGAAATGGTAATTGGCGCGCCCGTGCGAGCGTTCGCACGGGCATCCCGCCATCTGGACGGACGAACAGGATGGTGATCCGGCTGCTCGCCGTGTCGTTCGCACTGTCGCTCGCGGCGCCTCTCGCTGTCGCGCAGGACGCAGCGACCGCCATCGATAAGTATCGCTGGCTCGAAGAACAGCGCGCGCCGGCCGCGATCGCCTGGGCCAAGGAACGGCGCGACCGCGCCGTCGCGAACTTGTCGGCCAAACCGCTCTTCCCCACCTTGGAACGCGAGCTGCGCGACAGTCTCGCCGCCAGCGCGCCGCGCCCGCCGACGTTTCTGCTGGGCGATCATTTCGTGCGTCTGACGCGCGACGCGGCACATTCGTCGGGCCTGCTGCAAGTCGCGCCCAAGCGCGCGGGCCGCGCGCCGTCGGGCTGGCGCACCGTGCTCGATGTCGGTGAACTCAATCGTCGCGAAGGCGCGTCCTACGTGTTGAGCGGGCTCAGCATGTTCGACTTTCCCAGCCGCTGTCTGCCGCCCGACTTCAACCGCTGTTTGCTGGCGCTGTCGCCCGGTGGCTCGTCGAGCCTGGAGCTGCGCGAGTTCGATCTGCGCAAAGGCGACTTCGTCGAAGGTGGCTTCCGCACCAGGCCCAATCGTTCTTTCACCGCCTGGCTGAACCAGGACACGCTTCTAATTGCACATTCACTCGACGGAAGTCCGGCGCTACCGAGCAACTTCCCCGCCGCACTCTATTTGTGGAAGCGCGGCACGAACCTCGTCGACGCGAAGAAACTGTACGAAGCACCGCCGTCCACCTCGCTCGTCGAAGCGTTCGCGCTGGGCGCCGGTGTGCAGCGGCGCGGCGTGCTGACGATCATCCACGACTATTCGACGATCGAATACCGACTGATCGACTCGGGCGGCACCTTGTCGAAGATCGACCTGCCGCAGAAGCTGAAATATGTCGGACGTCCTGCGCTGCGCTACCCCTACATATCGGTGCAGCTCGCCGCTCCCGCGACGATCGAGGGCGAGGCGTACGCGGCCGAGACGATCGTCGCCTACGACGTTCGCGCCGATGTGCCCAGCCATGTCAGCGCAGTCTTCGTGCCGGATCGCGGCACATATGTCAGCGATGGGATCGACGGCACTGGCGACAGCATTGTGTTCGTCGAAGACAACAACCTCCGAAAGACACTGATGCGTGCGACGCCGACCACAAAGGGCTGGTCGGTGCGCAAGCTGCAATCGGCGCCGCCCGGTGTCGCGCTGAACGTGATCAAGCCCGACGGCGTCAGTAGCGAGCTGTTGGTCGAACGGAAAGGCTTTCTGACGCCCAGCACGCTCGACTTGCTCGCGCCCGGCAAAAAGCCGGTCGAGATCGAAGCGGGCAAGCAGATCTTCGAGGCGCGCGACTTCACGGTCGAGGTCCGCGCAGCGAAATCCAAGGACGGCACCTTGGTCGATTACTATCTGGTGCGGCCGAAATATCCCGCGCCCGGACCAGTGCCGACCGTGATGAGCGGCTATGGTAGTTTCGGACTCAATTTCAGCCCCGATTATTTCTCGTCGGGACTCGGGCGTGGGATGGTGTCGTGGCTCGCGCGCGGCGGTGCCTATGCGGCGACCGCGATCCGTGGCGGGGGCGAGCGCGGCGACGCGTGGCGACTCGCCGGCACCGGTCTGAACAAGCAGAACTCTTTCGACGATTTCGCCGCGGTGGCGGAGGACCTGATCGCCAGCGGCTTCACTGCGCCGAACAGGCTCGGTGCGTTCGGCCGTTCGGGCGGCGGACTGCTGACCGCCGCGATGGTGACGCAGCATCCCGATCTGTTCGGTGCGATTTTCGTCGGCGTGCCGGTGACCGATGTCGGCGCGCTCAGCACGTCGGGCTCGGGCATCATCAAAGGCCAGAAGACGGAGTTCGGCGACTGGGACGATCCGAAAATCCTGCCGACGATCCTGTCCTGGTCGCCGTACCAGAACATCCGTACCGGCCTGCCCTATCCGCGCATTCTTGTGATGACTTCGACCGAGGACAACCAGGTCGGTCCCGGTCAGGCGCGCAAATTCGTCGCCAAGCTGGAAGAGGTGGGCGCGAAACCGCTGCTGATCGAAGAAGCGCAAGGCGGCCATTCGGTGCCGGACTCGATCAAACAACCCGAACTCGTCGCCGCCGAAATGATGTTCTTCATCGACGCACTGATGCCGGACCGAACGAAATGAAGCACGCCGCCATCGCCGTCGCGCTCGCCGTAGCATTCGCGGCCGGTAGCGCACACGCGGCACACGCGTGGTCACGCATGATCGCACCGCTGGTGACCGGCGACGAGCCGATCGTCATCACCGAGCACACGATGCAGACTGCGCACGGTCCGTTGCAGTACGAGGCACGCGTGGGCCGCCTGCCGATCCGTGTCGACGAGACGGGCGAGGTGCACGCGCATGTCTTTTTCGTCGCCTATGTGGTTAAGCAGAAGGCTGGCAGCGCGCCGCGGCCGCTGATGATCGCCTGGAACGGCGGGCCGACGATTCCGTCAATCTATGTTCACACCGAGTTTCTCGGACCCCGCCGTATCACCAAGGACGGCGTCGTCGACAATCTGCTGACCCTGCTGACTACGTCGGATCTGGTGTTCTACGACCCGGTCGAGACCGGCTTCAGTCGCCTGGCGCAGCCGCAATTCGCGCCTGAATTCTTCAACATGAAGGGTGATGTCGCGGCCGCGTCCGAGTTCGTGCGCGCCTATCGCGCCCGCTTTGGCGCGCAGACGCAGCCGTTGTTCCTGCTGGGCGAAAGCTATGGCGTGTGGCGCGCCGCTGCGGTGGCGGAGTTTCTAGCCAAACGCGGCCTGAACGTCACGGGGCTTCTGCTGATCTCCGGCGGGTTTCCCAGCGTGAAGATGCCGGTGTCGTTCTGGAATGCGATGAACGTGCAGAACCACGCCGCAACCGCCCTCCACTACAGGCGCCTGTCGCCCGACCTGCAGCGCGTTCCCGTTATAACGATGCGACAGGTCGATGCGTGGGTGGCTGCGGCCTATCTGCCGGCGCTGGACAAAGCCGACACGCTGTCCGACGCGGAGCGCAAAAATATCATCGAGCAGCTCGCCGCCTATACCGGCGTGCGTCCCGACCAAATCGACGCCAAAACGCTTGTGATGAACACGCGACAATTCCTCACGGGCTTTTTCGACGGCGACAGGGCGCGCGAGTTGGCGGAGGTCGACACGCGCCGGTTCGGCGACGAAAAGCAGCCACCTGAACGGCAGTTCCACATATCGCGCTATCTACGCGAAGAGTTGGGCTATGCAACCGATCTCGGCTACACGGGCGCGCTCGGCTTCAACACCGACCTCGCCTATCGCGCGCTGGAAGCGGGGTATATGCCGACGCCGGGAGCGGAGCGGCGCAGCAGTGGCAAGCAATGGTCGTACAACCAGACCGACGGCGCGGCGGCCGCGCTTGCGATGGGACGTGTCGACGGCGAAGTCTGGCATATGTTCAACGAGAATCCGTCATGGGTGCAGAACGCGATGCAGCTGCAACCCGGGCTACAGATCCTTGTCGCGGTGGGCCGCTATGACCCGACCAATAGCTGCGAGGGACAAGCGCGTTCGATCGCGACGCTGCCCGACGACCTGACCAGGCGCATTACGGTCAAATGTTATGAAGGCGGCCACATGATGTATCGCGACGAAGCCGAGCACAAAAAACTTGCGCAGGATCTGGAGCGATTCATGGCCGACGGTGTCACGCGGAACCACACGGCGCCGATCAGGTAGCAGTCCCCAGTCCGCGCCGACGGACCCAATTGGACCGGGATCGCCTGCCAGCCCGCGCAACCGGCTGACCATCGTCCTCGTCGCAAATGCCTCCGTGCACCTTGCATGAAGGAAAGTTTAATCGACGAGCGCGCTGCGCTGAGTCAGCCTGGCTCGCCTGCTCTGTAAGCGTGCCTCGCGATGTGGACACGGTGTCGCGGATGTATTCGCCAGTGATCGCGCAATGTCAGTGCGTCGCGATGACGAAGAAGAGATCCGATGGTGATGCACAGGACCGCGCGCGCCGGTGATTCAACACGTCCTTCGCGCATTGGCATGGGCCGTGCGCGAGCGGCATTTTTTGCACCGCTGCTGATCATCGGCATGAGTGGTTGCAGTGTCGGTCCGACCTATGAGCGTCCGGGCCTGGATGTGCCCGCAACATGGCGCGACCAGGCTGCGGACCAGCCGGTATGGCCCGCTGCCGATTGGTGGCAGGGCTTTGGTTCGCCGCAGCTCGACACCTTCATCGGGGAAGCGAAAACCGGGAATCTGGACATTGCCGCCGCCGCCGCCCGGATCCGCGAGGCCGATGCGCAGGTGCGCGTCGCCGGCGCCGCGTTGTTGCCTTCGGTCGGCTTCACGGGCGGCGCCACGCGCTCGCGCAGCGCGCCGAACGCCAGCTCCGCAGCAGGCAGCGGCGGCAGCACCAGGACGCTCTTCAACGCGGACCTGAGCGCGAGCTACGAAGTCGATTTCTGGGGCGCCAATCACGCCTCTGTCGATGCCGCCAGGCAAAACGCGGCGGCGAGCCGCTATAATGCGGAAACCATTGCGCTCACCACGATTGCGAGCGTCGCGACCACGTACTTCCAGATCCTGGAGCTGCGCGACCAGATCGACACGACTTCGCGCAATCTCAACAGCGCCCGAGAAATATTGGCCGCGCTGGAAGCCCAGGACGCCGCCGGAACGGTGACGGCGCTCGACGTTGCGCAGCAGCAGACGACCGTGCTGACGCTGGAAGCCCAGCTGCCGCCGCTTCACCAGCAATTGCGTCAGTTTACCGACGCGCTAGCCATTCTCGTCGGCAAGACTCCCCAAGCGGTCGACGTCGCCACCGGCAGCCTGTCGGATCTGTCCAGCCCCGCCGTCGCTCCCGGCTTGCCATCGGAGCTGCTTGCGCGGCGCCCCGACGTGGCGATGGCCGAAGCGCAGCTGAAAGCCGCGAACGCCGACATCAAGGTGGCGCGTGCCGCGTTCTTGCCGTCGCTTCAGCTCACCGCGCAGGGCGGCTTTGAAAGCACCGCGCTCTCCTCTCTCTTCAGCCCAGCCGGCATGATGTTCAGCCTCGCGGCAGGACTCGCGCAGCCGATCTTCTCGGGCGGCAAGCTCGAGGGTCAGTACCAGTTCTCGCAAGCCTTTTACGACGAGCTGCTCGCCGATTATCGGAAGTCGACGATATCGGCCTTCCAGGACGTCGAGGACGCGCTCGCCGCCACGCAGCAGACGATCGAGCAGGAGAAACGGCAGCAGGCAGCCGTCAACTCCGCGCGGCGAGCCTATGACGCGGCCAATGCGCAGCTGCACGCCGGAACGGTGAACACGCTGACCGTCCTCAATACGGAGTCCGCGCTTTTCACCGCCGAGACGACCTTGGCCCAAGTTCGATTTGCTCGCCTGAACGCAATCGTCAGCCTGTTCAAAGCGCTGGGCGGCGGGTGGCAATCAGGAGACCAGCGTGCCTAGATTTTCATTCCTGGGAAACCGCAAGAAGCTCTGGCTCTCCGGGTCGGCGCTGTTCGCTGTCCTTCTCGGCGCCTGGCTATGGCACCGGCCCGGGCCGGCGCCGGCGAGCAACGCGCAACCGGCTATTCCGGTCGAGACATCGGTCGCCGCGCTCACCGACGCGCCGGTCTATCTCGACGGGCTCGGCGCGGTGCAGGCGTTCAATACGATCACCGTCACGACCAGAGTGGACGGACAGCTGCAGCGCATCAACTTCGTTGAAGGCCAGGAGGTGAAGACCGGCGACGTGCTGGCGCAGATCGATTCCCGCCCGTACCAGGCGGTCTTCGATCAGGCCGTCGCAACCGAAGGAAAAGACCAGGCGCAGCTTGCGAACGCCAGGCTCGACCTGCAGCGCTTCGCAACGCTTGCGCCGCAAAACTACACCAGCAAGCAGAGCTTCGACACGCAGCGCGCCCTGGTGGCGCAGCTTGAAGCCCAGACAAAGTTCGATCAGGCGGTGATCGACAGCGCGAAGACAAATCTCGACTACACGACGATCCGCTCGCCGATCGACGGACGGACCGGAATTCGCCAGGTCGATGCCGGCAACAATCTGGTCGCCTCGGCAAATACGGGCCTCGTCGTCGTGACGCAACTGCGGCCGATCTCGGTCGTCGTCACGCTCCCGGAAGAAGAGCTTGCCGCCATCAGGAGCGGAATGGCGAACGGGCCGCTCACGGCGATCGGTCTTTCGCGCGACGGCAATACCGAGCTCGACCGCGGAACCATTGCGGTACTGGACAATCAGATCAACCAGGCCACCGGAACGGCACGTCTGAAGGCGACCTTTCCGAACGCCAAGGAGACTCTGTGGCCGGGGGATTTCGTCAATGTGAAGGTGCTGGTGCGGACCGAGAAGAATGTCGTGACGGTTCCGGCGGCTTCGGTGCAGCGCGGTCCCGACGGCCTGTATGTCTATGTCGTCAAGCCGGACACGACCGTCGAAATCCGTCCCATTTCGCTGCAGCAGTTCAATGATGGCGCTGCCGTCGTCAGCAGCGGTCTGCAGCCGGGAGAAACGGTGGTAAGCGCCGGTCAATACCGGCTCCAGCCGGGCGCTCATATCCAGGCAACCGCCCCCGCCACTTCGGACCACAAGCAGGTGGATGCGACGGAGAAATCCAGGTGAGCCTATCGAGCCCCTTCATCCGGCGTCCCATCGCGACGTCGCTGCTCATGGCGGCGATCCTGCTCGTCGGCCTTGCCGCCTATCCGCTGCTTCCCGTCGCTTCGCTGCCGCAGATCGACTTCCCGACGATCCAGGTTTCGGCGCAGCTGCCCGGCGCGAGTCCCGAAACGATGGCGTCGGCGGTTACGCAGCCGCTGGAGCGGCAGTTCGCGCAGATCCCGGGTGTCACGCAAATGACGTCGAGCAGCACGCTCGGCAACAGCTCCATCACGCTGCAGTTCGATCTCTCGCGCAACATCGACGGCGCGGCGCAGGACGTGCAGACCGCGATCAATGCCGCGAGCGGCCAGCTCCCGACCACCCTTCCTTCGCCGCCGACCTATCGCAAGGTCAATCCAGCCGACGCGCCGATTCTGGTTCTGGCGATCACCTCCGATGCGCTGCCGCTGACCGTGGTCGACGACTACGCCGAAAACAATCTTTCGCAGCAGATCAGTCAGATTTCCGGAGTCGGCCAGGTCGGCTTCGGCGGCCAGCAAAAACCCGCCGTGCGAGTCCAGCTCGATCCGGCAAAACTTGCGGCGCTCGGCCTCTCGCTCGAAGACGTCCGCAACGTCCTTGCCGTAGCCACGAGCAACAGTGCCAAAGGTTCGATCGACGGTGCGACCCAGACCTTCACGATCTACGACAATGATCAGGAACTTGCAGCGGGTCCCTGGAACGATGTGATCATCGCTTACAAGAACGGTGCCCCGGTGCGCGTGCGCGATATCGGGCGCGCGATCGACGGGCCCGAGAACGTCAAGCTCGCCGCCTGGGCCAACGGCAAGCGCGCGGTCCTGCTGACGGTGTTCAAGCTCCCGAGCGCCAATGTCGTTCAGACCGTCGACAGCGTCATCGCGGCGCTTCCGCGCTTGCAGGCCGCCATTCCGCCTTCGGTCAAAGTGGAGATTCTGAGCGACCGCACACAGACGATCCGCGCCTCGGTTGCCGACGTCCAGTTCACCCTGGTCCTGACCATCGCACTGGTCGTCCTGGTGATCTTCCTGTTTCTGCGTAGCGTGTGGGCGACCGTCATTCCCAGCATCACGGTCCCCCTCGCCCTGGTCGGCACGTTCGCGCTGATGTATCCGCTGGGCTACAGTTTCGACAATCTTTCGCTGATGGCACTCACCATTGCGGTCGGCTTCGTGGTCGATGACGCCATCGTGATGCTGGAGAATATTCACCGGTATATCGAGGAAGGGCTTCCACCGCTCGAAGCCGCATTCAAGGGCGCCGGTGAAATCGGCTTCACCATTCTCTCGATCAGCCTCTCCCTGATCGCGGTTTTCATTCCGCTCCTCTTCATGGGCGGCATCGTCGGCAGGCTGTTTCGCGAATTCGCCGTCACCGTGACCGCGACGATTGTGGTCTCGGCCGTGGTGTCCCTGACGCTGACGCCGATGATGTCGGCGCGGTTCATGCGCAGCGAGCAGGGTCGTCAGCATGGCCGGTTCTATCTCGTCACCGAGCACGCGTTCGATCGTCTTCTCGCCGGATATCGCGTGTCCCTGGACGTCGCGCTCCGCCATCACCGCGTCACGTTCGGCGTGTTCATTGCGACCGTTCTGGCGACCGTCTGCCTGTTCGTCGCCATTCCGAAAGGCTTCTTTCCGCAGCAGGATACCGGCATCATCGTCGGCACGTCGGAGTCGGCGCAGGATGTTTCCTTCACCCAGATGTCGAAGGACGTGATTGCGATCTCCGATGTCGTGCGGAAGGATCCCGCGGTCGCGACGGTCGGCATGAGTCTGGGCGCCGGTGGCGGCCAGACGCAGAACAATGCGCGCTTCTTCATCACACTGAAGCCGCAGGCGGAGCGCGACGTTTCCGCCGATCAGGTCATTCGGCGTCTGCAGCCCCAGCTCGCCCGGATTCAGGGGACCAGGCTGTTCATGCAGGTGGCCCAGGACCTGAATGTCGGAGGCCGCATCGCGCGAACCCAGTATCAGTTCACGCTGCAGGATCCCAATCTCGACGAGCTCAATCAGTGGGCTTCGAAGCTTCTCGGGACGCTGAAGACGCTGCCCGAACTTCGCGACGTCGCGAGCGACCAGCAAACCGGCGGCGCCACCGTCACCCTCACGATCGACCGCGACCAGGCGGCTCGCTTCGGCATTCAGCCGATGCTGATCGACAGCATCCTCAATGATGCCTTCGGCCAGCGGCAGGTGACGCAATATTTCACGCAGCTCAACAGCTACCATGTGGTCATGGAAGTCCTGCCGGGGCTGCAGAACTCGCCGACCGCGCTCAATCAGATCTACGTGAATTCACCAACGACCGGTCAGCAGGTCCCGCTTGCGACCTTCGTCAAATGGACGACGATTCCGAGCGCCTACCTGTCGATCAACCATCAGGGCCAATTCCCGGCAGCGACGCTCTCGTTCAATTTGGCACCGGGTGTTTCGCTCGGCCAGGCGACGCAGGCCATCGAGGCGGCGGAAGCGCAGCTTCATGCACCGGCGACGCTGGCCGGCACGTTTCAGGGCAGTGCCCAGGCATTCCAGGCATCGCTTGCCAGCGAACCGATGCTGATCGCCGCAGCGCTGGTTGCCGTCTACATCATTCTTGGCGTGCTGTACGAAAGCTACATCCACCCGCTGACGATCTTGTCGACGCTGCCGTCGGCAGGTGTCGGCGCATTGCTGGTGCTGGACCTGTTCCATTTCGACCTGTCGGTCATCGCGATGATCGGAATCATCCTGCTGATCGGCATCGTCAAGAAGAACGGAATCATGATGGTCGATTTCGCGATCCAGGCCGAGCGGAACCAGCATCTGAGTCCGGAAGCGTCGATCCGCCAGGCCTGCCTGCTGCGCTTCCGTCCCATCCTGATGACGACGATGGCCGCGCTTCTTGGCGCGCTGCCCCTGCTGCTCGGCAATGGTACGGGGTCCGAGCTGCGGCAGCCTCTCGGTTACACCATGGTCGGCGGCTTGCTTCTGAGCCAACTGCTCACCCTGTACACGACGCCCGTCGTGTACCTGTATCTCGACCGCGTGAATCTCTGGCTGATGCGCCGGAAGCAAACGCCCGTGGATCCCGCCGCTGTGCTGGCGGAATGAACGCCGACATGCATTGCGGTGCTCCTGCACTGGGGACGCTCCTCTGCGTGCGCGCGAGCGGTGCTCGACATCCCACGATCTAGCGCCCGTTATTGCGCGGAGACACGGCATGGTGCCGCCGCGGAGTCGGCGCCACGGCCTTGCGAGCGCTCGCGCTGTGTCATTTCGAAGAGCGCTTGCCGCCGCGTGTGACCTTGCGCTGATCGGAGACGCGATAGCGGCATAAGAACATCTGGACCGCTTCGTCGACGACGGCATCCGCGGTGACGGGCGGTTGCTCTCGGCGCAGCACGCGCGGCCAGAGAACGGGCTCGTTGAGGAGTCCCAGAAACTGATGTGCGGCGAGCAAAGGATCCGGGCAGGCGAGGACGCCCAACGTTGTCAGATGTGCAAGATAGCGCGCGAAACGTTTGAGCTGAGGATCCAGCACCGCATCGAAGCCGGCGGCGATCCACGGAAATTGCTGCGCGTCGGCGGCCGTCATCCGCACCAGCCCGACAAAGCTGGCGGGGGCTTGAAAGGTCAGCACGCCCTTGCCGATGCGGCGTAGCACCTCTTCGACTTCGCCTTGCGTCTCGATGCCAGGCGGCAACGCATCGCGCAGCTGTTCCGACAGGCCGCGCAGCATCTCGCGCAAGATCTCTTCTTTGCTGGTGAACTGGTTGTAGAGCGTTCGCCGCGCAACGCCGGCTTCGGATGCGAGATCGTCCATGCTGACCGCGCCGAACCCGCGCTCGAGAAAAAGCCGCTCGGCCGCTCGCACGATGGCGTCGCGCGAACCACCCCGACGATCAGGGGATGCGGTTTCTTTGGGTCTGGTCTGCGTCATCGCGAACTCGCCAAGTGTTGCACTGATGAGTGCAATCTAGTATATCCACGAGTGCAAAGCAAGCGTGCCTGTGAGATCCCGTTCTCCAGGTTTTCCGCGGAGTTTCTCTGATGTTGATCTATCGTTTCGCGGTCCTGCTCCTATTGGCGTCGCCGCTCGTCGCCTGCGACGACGCCCCGCCGCCCGACCCCAAGCCGCGCCCCGTTCGAGCCGTCACGTTGGCCAATTCCGCAGCCGGGGAAACGATCTCCCTCACCGGACAGATCCGCGCGCAGGTGCAGACCAGCCTCGCCTTTCGTGTCGACGGACGGGTGATCGAGCGCCGCGTGCAGATCGGCGACAGGGTCGCTGCCGGTCAGGTGATCGCGCGTCTTGACCCGCAACTGCAGCAGAACGCGCTTCGGACGGCGCAGGCGAATCTGACGGCGGCACAAGGCCAGGCCCTGCAGGCGCGGAACAACTTCGGCCGTCAGCAGGCGCTGCTCAACGAGGGCTACACGTCGCGCACCCATTTCGACCAGGCGCAGCAGACTCTGCAGACGACGGAGGCGCAGGTCGCAGCCGCCCGCGCGCAGCTTCACACCGCCGAGGAAGAGCTGAGCTTTACCCAGCTCGTTGCCGACGCGGCGGGCACCGCGACCGCTGTCGGCGCAGAACCCGGCGAGGTGGTGCCGCCCGGACGCATGGTGGTCGAGGTCGCGCGCGACGGCGGACTCGATGCGGTGTTCTCCGTGCCGGCCCAACTGATCCGCACCGTCTCGCCCGACGTGGTCGTCGACATTGCGTTGACCGACGACCCGCGCATCGCGGCGAAGGGGCGCGTGCGCGAGCTGGCACCGCAGGCAGATCCGGCGACGCGCACCTTTGCGGTCAAAGTCGGATTGATCGATCCACCACCGGCGATGCGGCTCGGCGCGACGGTGACAGGACGCGTCACCACCGCTGCGCCACGTGGAATCGAGATTCCGGCGAGCGCGCTCACGCAGGCCGATGGTCGCCCGGCCGTGTGGGTGATCGATCCGCAGAGTCAGACCGTGTCGCTGCGCAGCGTCGGCGTGCTTCGCTACGACGCGACCAGCATCGTCGTGTCCGAGGGACTTCAGTCCGGGGACAAGGTCGTCACCGCCGGTGTCCAGGTGCTGCGCCCGGGGCAGAAGGTGCGTGTGCTGGAGGGCGACCGATGAAAGGCTTCAACCTGTCCGAATGGGCGCTCAATCACCGCTCCTTCGTCGCCTATTGCATGGCGGTAATTCTGATCGCCGGTACGTTCTCGTACTTCCGCTTGGGCCGCAACGAGGATCCGGCGTTCACCATCAAGACGATGGTGGTGCAGACCGGATGGCCTGGCGCCACCGTTACCGAAACGCTGCAGCAAGTCACCGAACGCATCGAGCGCAAGCTGCAGGAGACGCCGGGCCTCGATTACCTGCGCAGCTATACGAAGGCGGGACAGTCGACGATCTTCGTCAATCTCAAAGGCTCGGTTCCCGCATCCGCTGTGCCCGACATCTGGTATCAGGTGCGCAAGAAAGTCGGCGACATCCGCCCGACCTTGCCGCAGGGCGTCGTCGGTCCGGGTTTCAACGACGAGTTCGGTGATACGTTCGGAATCGTCTACGGCTTCACCGCCGACGGCTACTCGCACCGGGCGCTGAAGGACTATGTCGACGAGGCACGCTCGCGGCTGCTGCAAGTGCCGGACGCGGCCAAGATCGAGGTCCTCGGCGCGCAAGACGAGCGCGTCTATATCGAATTTTCGACGGCGCAGCTCGCTGGACTCGGCCTCGACCGCTCGGCGCTGCTCGCGGCGCTGCAAGCGCAGAACGCAGTCGCGCCCGCCGGCGTGGTCCAGACGAGCGATGAAAAAATTCTGGTGCGCATCACGGGCGCCTTCCAATCCGAGCAGGATCTGCTGGCGGTCAACTTTATGGTCGGCGGCCGCGCCATTCGCCTCAGCGACATCGCGCGCGTGACGCGCGGGCCGGCGGACCCGCCGCAGCCGATCTTCCGGGTCAACGGCAAGGATGGAATTGGCCTGGCCATCGCCATGCGCGACGGCGGCAACGTGCTCGAACTGGGGAAGAACATCGAGCACGCGATGGCCGAGATCAAGGCCGAGCTGCCGGTGGGTATCGAGTCGACCTTGATCGCCGAACAGCCGGCCACCGTCGAACGCGCCGTCAACGAGTTCATGGAGGCGCTGTGGGAGGCGATCGCGATCGTGCTGGCGGTCAGCTTCGTTGCGCTCGGTTTTCGCGCCGGCGGCGTCGTCGCAGCTTCGATTCCGCTGGTCCTGGCGGTGGTGTTCGTCGCCATGGAGTTGCTCGGCATCGATTTGCAGCGCATCTCGCTCGGGGCGCTCATCATCGCGCTCGGGCTGCTCGTCGATGACGCGATGATCACCGTCGAGACGATGATCACCCGGTTGGAGCACGGCGACAGCAAAGAGCGCGCCGCCACCTTCGCCTATACGTCGACGGCGTTTCCCATGCTGACGGGCACGCTCGTCACGGTGGCCGGCTTCGTGCCGATCGGCTTCGCGCGCAGCGCGGCCGGCGAATACACCTTCTCCATCTTCGCCGTCGTGGCCATCGCCTTGCTCGCGTCCTGGGTTGTCGCGGTGTTGTTCGCACCCCTCCTGGGCGTATGGGGTTTGAAGCGCCCGGCGGTGTCGCACGACGGCCAGCCAGGCCGGGTCCTGCGTATCTACCGTCGCGTTCTGAACACGGCGATGCGCGCGCGCCGACGCACCGTGGGGGTGACGCTCGCCGTGCTCGCGCTCGCGATCGTGGGCCTTGGCTTCGTCCCGCAGCAGTTCTTTCCGCCCTCCGACCGGCCGGAATTGCTGGTCGACGTGAAGCTGCCGGAGAACGTGTCGCTCGAGGCGACCCGGGCCGTGTCGGCCCGGATCGATCAGTTGCTCGCCGAAGATCGCGAGGTCGACCATTGGAGCAGCTACGCCGGTCGGGGCGCGGTGCGGTTTTACCTGCCGATGGACCTCCAGCTGCCGCACGATCATTTCGCGCAGCTCGTCGTGGTGACCAAAGGACTGGCGCAGCGCGGCCATGTCCAGGCGCGGCTGGAGCATGCCGTCGAGACCGAGTTTCCCAACGTCGTGGCTCGAATCTACCCGCTGGAACTTGGACCGCCGGTCGGTTGGCCGCTGCAGTTTCGCGTCAGCGGACCGGACCCCGATCGGCTGCGCACGATCGCGTTCAAGGTCGCCGACCTGCTCGCCTCAAACCCCGCGGTGCAGAAGATCAACTACGATTGGATGGAGCCCGAGCGCACGCTGACCATCCGCGTCGACCAGGATCAGGCGCGGCTGCTCGGCTTGAGTTCGGAAGCGCTGGCGCAGGCTGTCAACACCGTGGTCACCGGCACCACCGTCACGCAGATTCGCGACTCGATCTATCTCGTCGATGTGGTGGCGCGAGCCTCGCCCGGGCAACGCATGTCGCTATCGACGATCCGCATGCTGCAGGTGCCGATTACCAACGGCCAGACCGTACCGCTGGGCCAGATCGCCTCGGTCGAATATGGGCGCGAATATCCGCTGATCTGGCGTCGTGACCGGAAGCCGACACTGACCGTACAGGGCGATGTGGCGCCAGACGCGCTGCCCGCCTCGGTCATCCAGGCGCTGCAACCGAAACTGGATGCGCTGAAGGCCGACCTGCCGGCCGGGTACGAGGTCGCGGTCGGC
>JAQGIE010000264.1 GCA_028291365.1 Rhodospirillales bacterium | reverse complement strand
GTGACGGTGATCGGGCCGCCTTTGGCCAGCTGCTGCTCGAAGCGCGGTACCACCGAACCGGTCGAGCCCAGCACATTGCCGAACCGAACCGTGACGTAGCGCGTCTCGCTGTCGAGATCGAGCGACTGGCAATATTCCTCGGCAACGCGCTTGGCCGCGCCCATGATGCTCGACGGGCGCACCGCCTTGTCGGTCGAGATCTGCACCATGGCATGCGCCCCGACCGCGCGCGCCGCGTCGGCGACGTTGCGCGTGCCGATCACGTTGGTGAGCACGCCTTCGGCCGGGTTGGATTCGACCAGCGGCACGTGCTTGAGCGCGGCGGCGTGGAACACCAGCTCGGGTCGCTCGGTCTCGAACACCGTCCTGAGACGCGGCGCGTCGCGCACGTCGGCGAGCCAGGCGGCAAGCGGCGGTGCGTCCGGCCGTTCCGCCAGCTCCATTTCGATCGCGTACAGATTGAACTCGCCGCTTTCGAGCAGCGCCATTTTGGCCGGGGCAAAGCCAGCCAGCTGACGGCACAATTCCGAACCGATCGTGCCGCCCGCGCCGGTGACCAGCACGCGCTTGCCCTTGACCAGCGCGCGCACCGCTTCTTCGTCGTGCAGCACCTGCGGACGGCCGAGCAGATCTTCGATCGCGATCGGGCGCAGCCGGATGCGGTTCTCGCCGTCGGTCTCGTCGAGATCGGCGAGCGACGGCATGCGCGCCAAGGTCATGCCCAACCGGTCGGCCGCATCGAAAAGCTGGCGCAGGACGACGCCGTCAATCGGTGCGTTGACGCGGGTGACGATCAGCCGTTGCGGCGCCTTGCCCTTGTCGGCGAGCTCGCGCGCGATCCGCTCCAGGTCCGGTGCGCCACCCAGCACGCGCACGCCGTGAATGTCGCGTCCGACACGGCGGCCGAGATCGTCGATGACACCGACCGGCTCGTACGGCGCCAGCGGATCGTTCTGCATGGCGCGGATGAACAATTCGGCGCCGTCGCCGGCACCGATCAGCAGCACCGGAATGCGCCGCGATGCGCGCCTGCGCTCCATGCGCCGGTCCTTGGCGATGCGATAGAGAAAGCGCGGACCGCCCAGCAGCACCAGCAGCAACAAACCCAGGATCAGCGGCGCCGAGCGCGGCAGCGATTCGAGCCGGTCGACCAGGAACATCACCGGCACGAAGGCGAGCACCGCGATCGTCACCGCCTGCGCCACCGCCCACAGATCCTGCATCGACGCGTAGCGCCACACGCCGCGATAGAGTCGCGAGGCGAGGAACGAGACCGCGGCGATCGCGACCCACAACGGCCAACCCGCCTCGAGCGCTTCGTACCAGCGATCGAACATCGCGTCGCCGACGCGCAGATACAGCGCCGCCGGATAGGCGATGGTCGCCATGACGACGTCGTGCGCGAACGCGAGTGCCGGCAGCAGCCGGCTGGAACGATTTGACATCGAGTCTCGATCGAAAGAAGCGGCGCGAATGTACCGGGACCGGCACCGCTTCTCCAGTAGCCGGGCTCAATAGTCCGGCGTCGGCTCGATCCGGGCTTGGGCAGGGCCGTCGGCGCCGCTCGGCAAGGCGCTGCCCTGGGTCCAGTTCACGATGTCGCGCCAGACGGTTGCGGCCTGGCGGTCGCGTAACAGCAAGTGCCAGCCATCCGGGTAGATCGCGACGCGCACGTGGCTGGGGAGGCGATCGAGAAATTCGTCGGCGGCCATTTTCGGGACGATCTGCTCGTGCGCGCCATACGCGACCAGCGCCGGCCGCGCGAGTCGCGGGGCGGCATCGAGCGCAGCGCCCATCAGATCGACCAGCCCGGCGGTGGTGTCGACGCGCGCGCCTTTCTGCACCAGCCTGTCGTCGCGCAAAGCGCGCAGGGCAGCGATATTGTCGCTGGCGCGAATCTTGAGACCTTTGGGCGGTTCGAGATACCAGCCCGGTACGAAACGGCGGCCCAGTTCGAGCGCGACCTGGTAATGCCACGGCATGGTCTGTTCGCCCCAGACTGCGGGCGCCATCAGGATCAGCCCGTCGATCGGCAAGGACGGCATGCGCACGGAAGCGAGCAGCGCGACCGACGCGCCCATGCTTTCGCCGAGCAGGAACAGCTTCGCGTCGGGATGCGCTGCGCGCGCGGCGCGCACGGCGGCCGCGGCGTCTTCGATCAGCGTTTCGGTGCCGGCCCAGATGGTTGGGTTGGGAGCCTGGCCGAACCCGCGCTGGTCATAGGCGTAGGTCCGAATCCCCGCCGCGTCCCAGGCGCGTGCGGCGGGTTCGAACCCGTACGAATAATCGCCGAACCCGTGCAGCGCGACGATCACCGTGCGTGCATTCGCCGGCCCCCAGACGCGCAACGGCAATTCGGCGCCGTCGCTGGCGACCAGTCGTTCGGTTGCGAGCGAGGGCGTCGCCACGGCCGGGCCGGCCGGCTGCAGCCGCGCGACGCATCCGCCGAGCAGCAGCAGCAAGGCCAGCAAGGCGAATTGCTTCATGCCGCTCGGGGTTGTTCGCGTACCAGTTGCAGGAAGACGTCTTCGAGATCGGTTTCCTTGGTCGACAGGTCGACGATGCGCAGATCCGCCGCCGCGACCGCGGCCAGGACCTCGCCGACCTGCGCGCGGCTCGGCTGGTAGCGGATCACCAGACGGCGCGGCGACGGCAGCTCGGCCGACAAGGAAGCCAGCGAGGGCGGCAGCGAAGCCAGGTCGCGATCCAAGGTCAGCCACAATTCCTTGGCGTCGGTGCGCGACAGCAGCGTCTGCGTCGGTTCGCAGGCGACGACCTCGCCGTGATTGATGATCGCAATCGTATCGCAGAGTTCTTCGGCTTCCTGCAGGTAATGCGTCGTCAGCACGATGGTGGTGCCGCGCGCGTTGAGCTCGCGCACGTAACGCCACAGCGCTTGGCGCAGTTCGATGTCGACGCCCGCGGTAGGCTCGTCGAGGATCAGCACCGGCGGCGCGTGCACCATCGCCTTGGCCACCATCAAGCGGCGGCGCATGCCGCCCGACAGCGTGCGCGCGTAGGCGTCGCCCTTGTCGGCGAGGCCGACCGCGGCAAGCAATTCGTTGGTGCGACGTTCCGCCTTGGGCACGCCGTACAGCCCGGCCTGCACTTCGAGGATTTCGCGCGGCGTGAAGAACGGGTCGAGATTGAGCTCCTGCGGCACCACGCCGATCGACGCCTTGGCGCGGCGCGTGTCGTGGTCGATGTCGAACCCCCAGACCTTGGCCTGGCCCGCGGTCTTCACCACCAGCCCGGCCAGGATGTTGATCAGGGTCGACTTGCCGGCGCCGTTGGGCCCGAGGAAACCGAACATCGCGCCGCGCGGAATCGCCAGGTCGATGCCCTTGAGTGCGGTCTTGGGCCCGGTTTTCTTGGAGCCGGCGTAGGTCTTGACCAGACCTGACACCTCGACCGCGTTTGCGGGCAGCCCGGTTTTTTGCGGCCCAGTTCTTTGCGGATGGTTTTTTTGCGGATTCGGGGCGGACATCGCTTCAGGTTCTTCCGGTGGAATTGATCACAGGGGATGGATCGCTATCATCCGGCCGCCTCTCGACCCGTCAAGAAAGCCAGATTCGTGACAGATGCGCCGGAGACCATTGAAGTCGAGACCTCGCCCGTCGGATGCGATGGCGGCGGCGGCCCGCTCGGCCATCCGCTGGTCTATCTGCCGCTCGGTCCCGACGGTACTGCCGATTGCCCCTATTGCAGCCGGCACTTCCAGCTCAAGCACGGCGCGCGGGTCGGGCACGGACACTAGGTCGCTCCGTCCAGTTTGCCCAAACTGGGCCACGATCGAAGAGCAGGCAAAGCCGAACAGGACGCAAGGGGAACTGAAAGATGTTGAGGATCGTGGCTGCGGCCGCACTGGCCATTTTCGTTGCGAGTGCCGCCGAAGCGGCATGCCTGTCGCCGGCTCCGCCGGGAATTCCCGACGGCAAGACCGCGACGGGCGACCAGATGAGCAACGCATCGGTGGCGGTGAAGGCCTATGTGAAAGGGCTGGAAACCTACCAGGCCTGCCTGAAGAAGCAGGATTCCGACGCACCGCCCGACACCACCACAGACCAGCGCCGCGTCTGGCTGACGCAGTACAACAACTCCGTCGACAAGATGGAAGAAGTCGCCAACGCCTTCAACGTGCAGCTGCGCGTGTTCAAGGCGCGCAGCCAGTAACACGACGAGAACGCGCGGCGCGCCTTCGCATCATTTGAAGGCGCGCCCTCGCATATTTAGCGGCGCGCCTTCGCGCGATGCTCGACTCTCCGGTCGCGTGGCGGCAAGGTCCGCCGCCATGACGAGCCCGGCCCCAACGCATCCCGACCTGTACCTCGTCGACGGGTCGGGTTTCATTTTTCGAGCTTTCCACGCCCTGCCGCCGATGACGCGGGGCGACGGCGTGCCGGTGAATGCCGTCTATGGCTTCACCAACATGCTTTACAAACTGCTGACCGATTTCGCGGCGGCGCAGGTGGCGGTGATTTTCGATGCGAAGGAGCAGACCTTCCGCAACGAGATTTACGCCGACTACAAGGCCAATCGCGACGACCCGCCCGACGAACTGATTCCGCAATTCAGCCTGATCCGTGAATCGGTCGACGCCTTCTGCCTGCCATGTCTCGAACTCGACGGCTTCGAAGCCGACGATTTGATCGCGACCTATGCCAAACAGGCGGTCGCGCGTGGCCAGAAAGTCGTGATCGTCTCGTCGGACAAGGATCTGATGCAGCTGGTCCGCGACGGCGTCACGATGTGGGACCCGATCAAGGCCCGCACCATTGCCGAACCGGAAGTGTTCGAAAAATTCGGCGTCACGCCGGACAAGGTCGTCGACGTGCAGGCGCTGGCCGGCGACAGCGTCGACAATGTTCCGGGCGTGCCCGGCATCGGCGTCAAAACGGCGGCGCAGCTCATCAACGAATACGGCGATCTCGAAACGCTGCTGGCGCGCGCAGGCGAGATCAAACAGCCCAAACGGCGTGAAAGCCTGATCGAGCACGCCGAAAAGGCGCGCGTCTCGAAGCTGCTGGTGAAACTCGACGAAGCGGTGCCGGTCACCACGCCGATCGACGAGCTGCGTCCGCGCGAACCCGACAGTTCCAAACTGACGGCGTATCTCGCGCGCATGGAATTCAAGACGCTGCTGAACCGCGTCACGACGCGGCTGCGCGAAGAAGGCCAGGTCGTCGAACATCCGGACCTGCCGGTCGAAGTTGCCGCCGCGGCGGCCCGTGCGCTCGAACCGGTCACCGAAACGCCGGTCGAGGCGCGGTACGAGCTGGTGCAGGACCTGCCGTCGCTGCAGCGCTGGATCGCGCGCGCGCAGCAGGTCGGCTCGGTCGCGTTCGACACCGAAACCGATTCACTGACCGCGTGCGTGTGCGGCCTGGTCGGCATGTCGCTCGCGGTGGCGCCGGGCGAGGCTTGCTACATCCCGCTCTGCCATGTCGATCCCGAAGCGGGAAAGAGCGAACTCGATCTGGCGCAGACCGCCAAGCCGCAACAGATTCCGCTCGACGATTTCAAAGCGGCGATGGCGCTGCTGCTGACCGATCCGTCGGTGCTCAAGATCGCGCATAACGGCAAGTTCGACTTGCAGGTGATGCAATGTCTCGGGCTCGACGTGACGCCGATCGACGACACGATGCTGATGTCCTACGCGCTCGACGGCGGCAGTCACGGGCACGGCATGGACGAGCTCGCCTCGATCCATCTCGGGTTGAAGACCATCTCCTTCGCCGAGATCTGCGGCAGCGGCAAAGCGCAGATCACGTTCGATCGCGTGCCGCTCGATCGCGCGCTGGCCTACGCAGCCGAAGATGCCGACGTGACCTTGCGGCTGTGGCGCCTGTTCAAGCAGCGCCTGCTCGCCGATCACATGACCACGCTGTATGAGACGATCGACCGGCCGCTGGTGCGCGTCGTCGCGGCCATGGAAAGCGCCGGGATTCTCATCGACCGCAACGCGCTCGCGCGCATGGGCCAGCGCTTCGGCGAGCGCATGGCGCAGCTCGAGACCGAGATCCACCGGCTGGCGGGGCGGCCGTTCAATCTCGGCTCGCCGAAGCAGCTCGGCGAAGTGCTGTTCGACGAGCTCAAGCTCCAGGGCGGGCGCAAGCTGAAAAGCGGCGCCTGGACCACCGACGCGTCGGTGCTCGACGAGATCGAAGAGTCGCACCCGATCATTTCGCTGGTTCAGGCTTGGCGGCAGCTCGCCAAGCTGAAGGCGACGTACACCGACGCGCTGCAGCAGGAGATCCAGCCGAAGACCGGACGGGTGCACACGTCCTACGCGCTGGCAGCGACCAACACGGGCCGTCTGTCCTCGACCGATCCCAACCTGCAGAACATCCCGATCCGCACCGAAGAAGGAAAGCAGATCCGCACCGCCTTCGTCGCGAGCGAGGGCAACGTGCTGCTGTCGGTCGACTATTCGCAGATCGAGCTGCGTCTGGTGGCGGAGATCGCTGGAATCCAGGCGCTGCAGGACGCTTTCCGCAACGGCGACGACATTCATGCGCTGACCGCGAGCCAGGTGTTCGGCGTACCGATGGCGGAGATGACCAAGGAAATCCGCGCCCGCGCCAAGGCGATCAATTTCGGCATCATCTACGGCATCTCGGCCTTTGGTCTCGGCCGCCAGCTCGGCATTCCGCAGAGCGAGGCGTCGGACTACATCAAGAAATATCTCGAACGGTTCAGCGAGCTGCGCGCCTATATGGAGGAAACCAAATCCTTCGCGCGCAAGCACGGCTACGTGCTGACATTGCTCGGCCGCAAATGCCACGTGCCGGGAATCGGCGAAAAGAATCCCGCCCGCCGCAGCTTCGCCGAACGTCAGGCGATCAACGGCCGCATCCAGGGCACCGCCGCCGACATCATGCGCCGTGCCATGACGCACGTCGCGCGCGCGCTCGAACGCGCCGGCTCGCCCGCGCGCATGCTGCTGCAGGTCCATGACGAGCTGGTGTTCGAAGTCCCCGAGACCCACGCCGAAGCGACCGCCGCGATCGTGCGCACCGAGATGGAGCGCGCCGCCAATCTCGGCGTGCCGCTGGTCGCCGAAGCGGGCTGGGGCCGCAGCTGGGCCGATGCGCACTAACCCGGCGGCACCTTCAACGCCGTTGCACCCAGCACGCGCAGATCGTCGCCCTGCAGCATCACCACGATGCCTTCGCTGGTCGGCGTCAGGACCGGACGCGCCGTCATCGTCGTGGCGTCGCCCTGCCAGCGCGCGAGCACCGTGCTGGCGCTGACCGGGTGGGTGGTGCCGAGCTTGTGGCCGGCATTCTCGCCTGCGGTGACGTCGTTGGATTGCGCGCGGTCGTAGGTCACGACGCGCACCGTTCCCGACGCGGCGGCGGCCGGTACTTCGATCGCCAGCGATCCGTCGTCGCGCCAGCGCGCCTGGATCGCGACGCCGTCCTGTTTGCGCGCGGCATCGACGGCGCGATTGATCTCGACTCCCTGCGTCCCGACGATGTCGTGCACGCCCTGCACCACCGTTTGCGGCGTGTAGAGGTTGGGCAGCTTCAGCGCGTTGCGATAGGCGCGCTGGCGGTTGGTCGCTTCGGCGCTGGCGTACGGATCGCGCCAGCCGAGACGGTTCCAATAGTCGACATGCCAGGCGAGCGTGATGACGCCCGGCCGTTCGGCGAGATCGGCCAGCACCGCGTCAGCGGGCGGGCAGGACGAACAACCCTGGCTGGTGAACAGCTCGACCACGACCGGCGTGTCGGCGCGGGCGTGTGAACCGAGTCCGAGCAAGACCAGAAGAGCGGCGGCGACGGTGCGCATGGAATAGACTTCGCGCCGTCGCCAGCGGCGGTTACAACCTCTGCCCCGGACGTGATCCGGGACCGGCCGGACCTGGAATCGGAAACACATGAACGAGACTTCGAAACGAACCTTCCCGGTGTCGTGGGAAGAGCTGCACCGCAACGCCAAGGCGCTGGCCTGGCGTCTGCTCGAGTTGCATTCGTGGCATGGCGTCATCGCAGTGACGCGCGGCGGGCTGGTGCCGGCCGCGATCGTCGCGCGCGAACTTGATCTGCGCGTCGTCGATACGGTCTGCATCTCGTCCTACGACCACCAGACCCAGCGCGGCCTGCGCGTACTGAAACCTGCCCAGGCCGACGGCATCGGCGACGGCACCGGCTGGGTCGTGGTCGACGATCTGGTCGATACCGGCGCCACCGCAATCGAGATCCGCAAGATGCTGCCCAAGGCGCACCTCGCGACGATCTACGCCAAGCCTGCGGGCAAACCGTTGGTCGACACCTACGTCACCGAGGTCAGCCAGGACACCTGGATCCATTTCCCCTGGGATCTCGAAGCGCAATACGCCAAGCCGATCAAGGAAGGCGCGCGCGATTAAACGCGCAGCGCTTCGATCGTCGCCTTCCTCCGCGGCCGCGCAAATCACGCTGCACGCGCCGGCCGTCGCCATGTGGTGATGAGTCACCAACTCGCGCGTTCGTACGCGGTCGGCCCAATTTGCTGGGGCCGCTCGCGTGAGGACGATGGAGAGCAATCGCGAACGCTATGAATCCGCCTCGGTCCTGGCCGCTTATCAGCGGCTGGATGGGCTGTTTCCGGCCGAGCGGGCGATCTTGGAGTCGATCGCCGACCGGCTGCCCGGTGCGGCTCTGCTCGACCTGGGCTGCGGCGCCGGGCGCACGACCGAGCGCCTGATCGATTGCGTGCAAAGCTATGTCGCCGTCGATTACGCCGGCGCCATGATCGAGCATTGCCGGCGGCGTTTCGGCGATCGCACCAATGCCCGCTTCGTGAATGGCGATGCCGGCGATCTCTGGTGGGCCGAGGATCGGTCCTTCGATTTCGTGCTCTTCTCCTTCAACGGCATTGATTGCGTGCAGCACACGCACCGATTGCGCGTGCTGGCCGAAATCCGCCGCGTCCTGAAGCCGGACGGGCTGTTCCTCTTCTCCAGCCACAATCGAGACCATCACAGCATCGTGCGCCGGCCGACGCTGCAGCCGACCTTGCAGCCGCGGTCGCTCAAGCGGCAGTTCGAGCACCTGTACAATTCGCTGGTCTATCGCCGCCGCGAGCAGGTGGATCCGACCTACGAGATCATCAATGACGACGGCGCGGGCTTCTCGATGCTGACCTACTACATCGCGGTGGGGGATCAGCTCGCGCAGCTGCACGGCGCCGGCTTCGAGACGCTGAGCCTGGTCGATCATGAAGGACGCCGGCGACCCGCCGCCGCCGATGATTTCAGCGCCAGCTCCAGCGTGCATTTCGTCGCGCGCGTAGCGCCGATCCGGACGGCGCCGCGCGTGGCGCCGGTGGTCGCGCCGCGCGTGCACTGGTTCGGCAGCGAGCGCGATCTGCCGGCCGCCTGCGCGACGATCCTGGCCGAGGCCGGACATGACGATGTGTTCGCGCGGCGCGCCTGGTTCGCAACCATGGAAGGCGCCGGGCTACCTGCAGGCAGCCTGCCGACCTATGCCGTCCTCGCCGAGGGATTGCGCCCGATCGCGTTGTTGCCCTGCCGCAGCGAGCACCACGAGGGGGGCCGCCTGGCGCTGCACGGGCTGACCAACTGCTACACCGGCCGGTATCGCCCGTTGGTGGCGCGCGACATCGATTCCTGGCGCGCCGGGATCGAGCTGGGACGCTGCATCGGCGAGGACAGCGCGTTGGACCTTGTCGCGCTCGACTGTCTGGCGCCCGACGATCCTGCCAGCGAAGGGCTGCTCGCGGGATTGCGCGAAGCCGGGCGGTTCGTGCTCAGCCACGACGAGTACGGCTACTGGCAGGGCGGATTTCCGGCCGGCGGCTACGATGAATATTGGAAGGCGCGCCCCGGCTGGCTGCGCGAGATCGTCCGGCGCAAGACGCGCAGGCTGGCCGAGCGGGGGCCGGTTGCGATCGAGATCGCCACCGAACCCGACCGGCTCGCACGCGCGGTTCAACTCTATAACGAGCTCTATGCGCGCAGCTGGAAGCCGCCCGAGCCGTTCCCAGCCTTTCAGACGACGCTGGTCGACCGGATGGGCAGCGGGGCCGGCCTGTCGATCGGCCTGCTGTCGGTCGCCGACCAGCCGGTCGCGGCCCAGATCTGGACGGCGACCGACGGGGTCGCGGTGGTCCACAAGCTGACCCACGATCCGGCCTATGACCGCTGGTCGCCCGGCACGATCCTGACCGCCCGCATGATCGCCTTTTTGGACGGGCGCGAGCCCTTGCGGTGCCTCGAACTTGGGCGCGGCGACGACCCCTACAAACGATCCTGGGTGACCGGCCGCCGCCAGCATTACGGCATCACCGCGCCTCGCCGGGCCAGCCTGACGGGGACGGCGACCGCTTTTCGGCACGCTTTGTCGCCGAACCATTGGCCGAGAGCGGCAGGGGGCCCCAAGGGACGGCCGGAAGCCGGCCGCGTCGACCGGGTCGACGCCCGCCAGCCTTGACCCCCAGGGCTCCGACCCGTAAAAACCCCGGCTTCCTTGGCGGCCACGGCCTGTAGGGCATGCCCAACCGCCTCTCGCGACCCTTTTCGGGGTCGCCTCAAAATTACGGAGACCCAAATGCCCAAAATGAAGTCGAAGAGCGGCGCCAAAAAGCGCTTCTCGGTGACCGGCACCGGCAAGGTGAAGTGCAAGTCTGCCTTCACGGGCCACCGCCTGGTCAGCAAGCGCAAGTCCGCCAAGGTCCGCAATCGCGGCACCCAGATCCTCGCAGAACAAGACGGCAAGAAAGTACTCACGTACTGGCTGCCGAACTTGCGCTAACGGAGGTCTGAGACATGGCACGCGTCAAACGCGGCGTTACCGCCCACGCCCGTCACAAGAAGGTTCTCGACCTCGCCAAGGGGTATCGGGGCCGTTCGTCGAAGGCCTACCGGATCGCGCTCGAAAAGGTCGAGAAGGGTCTGCAGTACGCCTATCGCGACCGTCGCAACAAGAAGCGCGAGTTCCGCGGTCTGTGGATCCAGCGCATCAACGCCGGTGTCCGGGCCGAAGGCCTGACCTACTCGCAGTTCATGAACGGCCTGAAGAAGGCCGGCATCGAAGTGGACCGCAAGGTTCTCGCCGATCTCGCGATGAACATGCCGGAATCGTTTACGGCGCTCGTCGCCCAGGCCAAGCAGGCGCTGGGAGAGACGGCAGCCGCCTAACTCTCCTGCCGCGGCCCGCAAGGGGCCGCTACCTGGCCGGATAGCCTCGATGACGCGAGACGTCATCGAATGGGCGACGAGCATAAAAGGGGCCTGACGGGCCCCTTTTTCGCGTCTGCGTTACCGGCTACCTACGACCGCGCTCCGTTGGAGGATTTCATGGCCCCTGTCGCTCACGACATGACGTCGACCACGTTCGACCTGCCCGGCTATCGCGCCGTGCGCTCGCTCGGCGTGGTGCGCGGCATCACGGTGCGTTCGCCGCATATCGGCAACCAGATCCTCGGCGGGCTGCGCACCATCCTGGGCGGCGAGATCGACGAGTATGTGAAGATCGCCGAGCAGAGCCGCGAGCGCGCCTTCGAGCAGCTGCTCGACAATGCCGGCCAGCGCGGCGCCAACGCGGTGCTCGGCGTGCGCTACGACGCCAACGAACTGATGCAGAACGCGGCCGAGGTGCTGGCCTACGGCACCGCGGTCGTCGTGGAGAAGATTTGATGCTGGGTGAACTCGAAGGCCTGACGTCGGGCGCGTTGCAGCGCGTCGAAGCGGCAAGCGATCTCGCCGCCCTCGACGCGGCGCGCGTCGATGCGCTGGGCAAGAAGGGCGCCATCACCGAGCTGATGAAAAAGCTCGGCGGCCTGTCGCCCGACGAACGCAAGGAAGCGGGGCAGGCGCTCAACGTCGCCAAGGAACGCGTTTCGGCTGCGATCGAAGCGCGACAGACGCTGTTGAAGCGCGCCGCGCTCGATGCGCGTCTCGCGTCGGAGCGGGTCGACGTCAGCTTGCCGGTCGCGCCCGAAACGCCGGGCCGCATTCATCCGATCAGCCAGACGATCGACGAACTGACCGCGATCTTCGCCGATATGGGCTTCACGGTTGCCGAAGGGCCCGACGTGGAAGACGACTTCCATAATTTCGGCGCGCTCAACATTCCGCCCGAACATCCGGCGCGGCAGATGCACGACACGTTCTATCTGCCGCCGGCGCCGGATGGGGCGAACCGCGTGCTGCGCACCCACACCTCACCGGTGCAGGTGCGCACGATGCTGACCAGCAAGCCGCCGATCCGCATCATCGCGCCGGGACGAACCTTCCGCTCGGATTACGACCAGACGCACACGCCGATGTTCCACCAGGTCGAAGGACTGGTGATCGACGAGGCGACGCATATGGGCCATCTGCGCGGCACCATTCTGGAATTCGCGCGCGCCTTTTTCCGCATCGACGACCTGCCGATCCGCTTCCGCCCCAGCTTCTTCCCCTTCACCGAGCCGTCGGCCGAAGTCGATATCGGCTGCCGCCGCTCGGGCGGCGAGCTGGTGTTGGGTCCGTACGGCGATTGGCTCGAGATTCTCGGCTGCGGCATGGTGCATCCGAAAGTGCTCGAAGCCTGCGGCATCGATTCGAGCAAATATCAGGGCTTCGCCTTCGGCATGGGGATCGAGCGGATCGCGATGCTGAAATACGGCATCCCCGATCTGCGCACCTTCTTCGAAGCCGATCTGCGCTGGCTGCGCCATTACGGCTTCTCGATTCTTGAACAGCCGGATCTGGCGACGGGGTTGGGGCGATGAAGTTCACTCTCTCCTGGCTCAAGCGCCATCTCGACACGAGCGCGTCGCTCGACGCGCTGTCGGAACGTCTCACCGCCATCGGCCTTGAAGTCGAAGCCATCGAGGATCGCGGCGCGGCGCTGGACGGTTTCGTCGTCGCCGAGGTCAAAGAAGCCAAGCAGCATCCCAACGCCGACCGCCTGCGCGTCTGCAAGGTCGATGCCGGTACCGGCACGCTGCTCAACGTCGTGTGCGGTGCGCCCAACGCCCGCGCCGGCATGAAAGCGGTGTTCGCGCCGTCCGGCGTCGTCATTCCCGCGACCAAGAAGAAGCTCGAGAAGGGCGTCATTCGCGGCGAGGAATCCAACGGCATGCTGTGCTCGTCGCGCGAGCTCGAGCTTGGCGACGACCATGACGGCATCATCGATCTGGTCACCGATCTGCCGCCGGGAACGCCGGCCGCGGCGGCGCTCGGCCTCGAAGATCCGGTGCTCGAAATCGCCTTGACGCCCAATCGCGGCGACTGCGCCGGCGTGCTCGGCGTTGCGCGCGATCTAGCCGCCGCCGGTCTCGGCACGCTGAAGAAGCTCGATGCCAAACCGGTGCCCGCCGCGTTCAAGTCGACGATCAGCGCCGGCACCGATGACGAGCAGGCATGCCCGCTCTTTCTCGGCCGCCACATTCGCGGCGTGAAGAACGGGCCCAGCCCGGCCTGGCTGCAGGATTCGCTGCGCGCCATCGGGCTGCGCCCGATCTCGGCGCTGGTCGACATCACCAATTTCTTCACGCTCGACGCGGCGCGCCCGCTGCACGTGTTCGACGCGGCCAGGCTGACCGGCGACCGCGTCTTCGCGCGCCGCGCCAAGGACGGCGAGACCGTCGCGGCGCTCAACGGCAAGACCTACGAGCTGACGGCCGAGATGACCGTCATCGCCGATGCCAGCGGCGCGCTCGGCATCGCCGGCATCATGGGCGGCGAGTCGACCTCGGTGTCGGAGACGACGACCGACGTGTTCGTCGAATGCGCGCTGTTCGATCCGGTGCGCACGGCCGCCACTGGCCGAAGCCTGCAGATCATGTCGGATGCGCGCTACCGTTTCGAACGCGGCGTCGATCCGGCCTTCGTGCGCCCCGGCCTCGAGCTCGCGACGCAGATGATCCTCGATCTCTGCGGCGGCACGCCGAGCGAGATCACGGTCGGAGGACGCGAAGACGTTCCGGTGCGCACGATCGCGTTCCGCCCCGAACGCGTGCTCGGCCTCGGCGGCGTCGACGTGCCCGTGGCGCGACAGCACGAAATCCTGACCGCGCTCGGCTGCAAGGTTGCCGGCACCACGGTGACGGTGCCGTCCTGGCGCCCCGACCTGTCGATCGAAGCCGACCTGGTCGAAGAAGTGCTGCGCATCGAAGGCTACGACAAGATTCCCTCGGTGATGCTGCCGCGACTCCATGCCGTGACGCGGACCGCGCTCGACAATACGCAGCGTCGTGCCGTCGTGGCGCGCCGCGCCTTGGCGCTGCGCGGCCTGTCGGAAGCGGTGACGTGGTCGTTCCTCGACCGTGCCACCGCCGAAACTTTCGGCGGCGCGCCGGCCGAGCTTCGCCTGGTCAATCCGATCGCGGCTGATCTCGATCAGCTGCGCCCGTCGGTCCTGCCCAACCTCCTGCGCGCCGCGTCGCGCAACGCGGCGCGTGGTTTCGCCGATGCCGGCCTGTTCGAAGTCGGGCCGGTCTATCGCGACGCGTCGCCGACCGGCCAGGACCGCGTTGCCGCCATCGTGCGCGCGGGTTCGGTCCGTCCGCGCTGGTGGCGCGGCAAGGCGGAAGCGGCCGACCTGTTCGCGGTCAAGGGCGACGCGCTGGCGGTGCTGGCCGCGATCGGTGCGCCGACCGCGAATCTCAGCGTCACCGCCGATGCGCCCGCCTGGTTCCATCCCGGCCGCTCCGGCACGTTGCGGCTGGGACCGACCGTGCTGGCGGTGTTCGGCGAACTGCATCCGACCGTCATGGAGGCGCTCGAACTCGAAGGCCCGGTCGCCGCGGCCGAGCTTTGGATCGACCGCGCGCCGGCATCGAAGAAAAAAGGGACGGCGACGCCGCTACTGGCGTTGTCGCCATTCCAGCCGGTGCGGCGCGACTTCGCGTTCCTGGTCGATGACGGCGTTACGTCTGAGGCCTTGCTCAAGGCGGTGCGTCAGGCCGACAAGGACTTGATCGTTGAGACGTCGCTGTTCGACGTCTATCAGGGCACGAACGTGCCGGCCGGAAAGAAGTCGATGGCGGTCGAAGTGGTGTTGCAGCCGGTGCGCGCCACGCTGACCGACGCAGAGATCGAAGCGATCGCGGCCAAGGTGGTCGCGGCCGCTGCCAAACTTGGCGCAACGTTGAGGAGCTGAGGCGATGAGCAAGTCGATCACCGAGCTGCATGAGCGCGCGCAGAAGGCGCAGGCGGCCGGCAACAAGGACGAGGCGGATTTCCTGCTGACGCTCGCCTCGAAGCTCGAAGAGGCCGACATGGTGCGCCATCATTTCGGGTACTTCGTGATGCATGCGCAGGCGATCCTGCCGCACGACGCGCAGCCGCGGCATTTCCGCGACGCGCTGCAGCGGGCCAAGCGCATTCTCGCCGACACGGAATAGTCCCCGCGAAGGCGGGGATCCATTCATCCGCCGCCGGGATGCTCGTCACTGAACGCAGATATTGCGGCGGCTCCGACATGGATCCCCGCGTTCGCGGGGAATGAGATGCATCTCTTCTGCTTCGGCTATGGCGACGTCGCGCGGCGGCTGGCGGCGCGGCTGACGCCCAAGGGCTGGAAGGTCGCGGGCACGGTCCGCGATCCGGCGCGCGCCGCTGCGCTGGGTGCGCTCGGCGTCGACGCGTACGCCTATGACGGAAGCGGCACGCTGCCGGTGGCGGCGCTGCAAGGCGTCACGCACCTGCTGGTGTCGGTGCCGCCGCCAGAAGCGATCGTCGAACGTCATCTGGACGCGCTGCGCCAGATCGGTTGGCTCGCCTATCTCTCGACCACGGGCGTCTACGGCGATCGCAAAGGCGAATGGGTCGACGCGCAGTCGACGCCGGTCGCGCCGCTGACCGAACGCGCGCGCCGCCGCGTCGAAGCCGAGCAAGAATGGCTGACGGTCGGCGCGCAGATCTTTCGCCTTGCCGGCATCTACGGCCCCGGCCGCAACGCGATCGACGATCTGCGCCACGGCCGCACCACGCGCCGCATCGTCAAGCCGGGTCAGGTCTTTTCGCGCTGCCACGTCTACGACATCGGCAGCACCTTGCTGGCCTCGATGGAGCGGCCCAATCCGGGCGCGATCTACGACGTTGCCGATGACGAGCCGGCGTCGTCGGCCGAGGTGATCGAGCTCGCGGCTTCGATGCTCGGCATCGAGCCGCCGCCGGCGATCGCGTTCGACGAGGCGGCGCCATCGATGAGCGAGATGGCGCGCAGCTTCTACGAAGAATGCCGCCGCGTTTCGAACGCGCGCATCAAGAACGAGCTCGGCGTGCAGCTCGCTTTTCCCACCTATCGTGAAGGGTTGCGCGCAGTCGTCGGCTGAAGCGTCGCGGTCAGGAATTCGCCGACCGCGTCGAACAGCACCTGCCGGTTGCTTTCGAGATGCATGCGATGGGCGCCGCGCGGCAGCACCACGCTACGTGCGCCGCCTTCGACATTGCGAAGCTGCGCCACCAGCCAGGCCACATCCCGGTCGGTCGAAACCGGATCCCACACACCGCGCACGAGCAAAGTCGGGCAACGCACGCGCGACGGGTCGTACGGGAACCGCCCCGACCAGGCGTCGTCGATGTCGGCTTGCGGCCCCGACGGTACGCGCACGCTGGGCGGGGTCAGCGAGGCGCTGTTCGCGTCGGTGGCGAGATAATCGAGCGCCCATTGGCGGAAGGTCTCGGCCGCGATCGGCGAGGCCTCGCCGATCGGCACGCCCGACTGGAACGATCGCCACTGGTCGTCCTCACTGATCTGCAGCGAGGGCACGGTGGTCGGCGCGCGCTTTCCGTCGCGCTGCGCGACGGCGCCGAACAGGACCAGGCTTTGCACCAGCTCGGGATGTTCGGCGGCGAAGGCGCCGGCCGGAATCGTGCCCCAGGAATGGGCCAGGACCGCGACCTTGGTCCCACCTCGACTCGCCAGCACGTGCCGCACGACACGCGCGATCTGCAGCACCACCTCGCTGCTGCGTCCGACCGGTGCGCCGGTCGCTTCGCGCATCGCGCCGGGGCGTCCCGATCCGCCATAGCCGGCAAGGTCGAATCCCCACACGTCGAAGCCGCGCGCGGCGAGATCGTCGGCCCAGGATTTCCCGTGGATGCGATACGAGATCGACGAGCCCGACGGAAAGGTTGCGCCGTGCACATAGACGACGCTGGGCCCGTCGCCCGGCGTGTGACGCAGCAGCAGCGACGGCTGCGTCGGCATGTCGGGCAGCGTTTCGAGGCGCTCGGTCGCGATCCCCGTCGCCAGCAGCAGCGCGCTCAGGGTCGAAGCCAGCATGTCGAAATCTCCCGCTTGATGAGCGGGCGAAGTTGCTCGGTCACGCCGACATGGTCACGCGGCATCGTTTCGGCGAGCGCCGAAATGTCTTCGCACGGGACGACGAGAACGGCTGCCAAATTAATTCGTCATCCCTGCGAACGCAGGGATCCAGGAACATCAACGATGGAATTGCAGCAATTCCGATGCGCTGACTCCTGGGTCCCTGCTTTCGCAGGGACGACGAGAATGGGCACCTGCTTTGACGGCTCTGCCGTCACCGCGTTCCGCAGGGACGACGAGAAGCTTGCTTTCAGCGCAACGGTTTCAGCGGCGCCGATCCGTCGTCGGTCGGGGTGCGCGCGACGTTCATCGTCATCGCGATCAGCGTGTAATAGCCGTTGAGGCCGCACAGATCGATGACGCCCTGCTCGCCGAACAGGGCCAGCGCCTTCGCGTAGGTTGCGTCGCTGACGGCGCGGTTGTCGCGCAGCTCGCGGCAGAACTCCCACACCACGGCTTCCTCGGCATCCATCGCGTCGGGGCGGCGTCCTTCGGCGATGGCGTCGGCGATTGCGGGCGACAGGCCGGCCTTGAGCGCGGCGGGGTGATGGATCCGCCACTCGACCTGCTGCGTCCAGGCGCGCGAGATCAGCAGGATCACCATCTCGCTGAGCTTGTGCGGCAGGGCCGAGCGATAGCGCAGATGTAATCCCATCGCGCTCGCGTTGCGCAGCAGCTCGGGACTGCGGAGCAAGGGCACGAACGGTCCGAAAACTTTGGTGCCGCGCGCCGATTCGAATTCTTCGGCGGCGTCGCGCTGGTCCTCGGTCAGGTCCTGATCCGCCAGCGGCGGCATGCGATCGGTGGACATCGGTGCTCTCTATTCGACCAGGTCGTGTTCGGTGCTTTCAATCTCGCTGCTCAGGGCGAAGAGCGCACCTGCCGGCACGAACTCGTCGAGATAGAAGGTCGCTGCGACGAGACGTGTGACCAGGAATTCGCCTTGATGGAACGGCAACACCAGGCTCAGCGAGTGCAGGACGCGGTCATACATCGCTGCTTGGCGGATCTGCATCGGCTCCCGCGCCGCGACGATCTGATCGAGCCGCGGCGCGAAGACCTGCATCAGGTACGGGGGATAGATCTCGTGCAGCATCTTGCCGGCAGCGCCGACCATCGTGCCGCGCAGGGCCGAGCCGACCAGCCGGACGCGCCAGCCCGACGGTTCGAGCGCCAGCACGAACAGGCTTCCGACCAGATACGGGAAGCACAGCACCGGATCGAACCGGCTCCATAGCGGCAAGTCTTCACCCGAAGCGCGTAGATCGCGCCAGGTTTCGAGCAACACGCGAATATCCGCTTCGGCGCGTTGGCGGCGGCGGCTTCGCAGGGCGTTCGATTCGGTGTCGTGCACGGGGCGCGACGGTCGCCCCGGAACGCGCGCCGCGCAAGCGCAAACGCGGCCGATGGCGATCGGTCCGGTACCCCAAGTGCCGCGGCTTTGCCGCCCGGCCGCTCTACAAATGCAAACGCCGCGGCAGAGCCGCGGCGTCGCATGCTTCGGTCGAGAATGGCCGGGCGTCAGCCGGCGCTGGTGGCCTCATGGCTGATCGGGCCCAGCGCATGCTCGCCTGCACCTGACTGCGTCTGGTGGCGGAGATAGGCATCGCTGATGCGGCGGGCGGTTTCCTGCAAGGCCGGCAGGTAGCGCTCGATCACCTGTTTCTCGGTCAGGGCCGAGGTGATCCAGCGCATCGAGAGGACGGCGACGACCTGGGGCCCGGCCAGCACCGGAACGGCAAGCGAAGCCTGCCGCGTCGGCGACCATTCATGCACGACGTAGCCGCGCTGGCGGACCTGATCGAGCTGCCGTTCGACATTGACGCGATTCTTGGCTTCGGCGTCGGCCGCATCGGTTGAACGGGCCAGGATGTCGAGCAGGGCCGAGCGATAGTCGGCGGCGCAGAAGGCGAGATAGGCGATGCCCGACGCGCTGGCGAGCAGCGGCACCCGCAGCCCTGCCGAATAGCGTTCGAGCGCCAGCGGACTGTCCTTGTCGGTGGTGCCGCGCACCAGCAGCGAGGTGCCCATCGGCGTCGCGATGGCGGTCGGCCAGATGATCTTCTGGGTCAGCTGGTCGATCAGCGGCTTCGCCACTTCGCGAATCCAGCTCTCATCGCCGAACCCGTCGCTGAGGCCTTTGACCGCGATGGTCGGGCGATAGCGCTCGTCCGACGGGTCCCGCACCGCGTAGCCCCCGACGCACAGCGTTTCCAGCACGCGATGCGCCGTGGTGCGCGGCAGCTTGGTGGCCAGCGCGACGTCGGTCACGGTGGCGCCGTTGCGCATGTTGAGCACGCGCAACGCGTCGAGCCCGCGCAGCAAGGCGCGGATCGGGCGCAGCGTCTTGGAGGTTGGACGCGGCGTCTCGGCGAGCAACGGAGCCAACCCACGTGCCTCGGCGGCACTGGTCGGCATCAGTTGCGATGGCGCTTTCGGGAAGGCCTCCCCGTCATGTGCATCGGGCGAGACCGGCGGAACGGAATGCGACCTGCTAGAGCGGAGGGCGGATTCCTGGGCGGGGGTGGTGACCGGCATGCGGAGGGGGACGCCCGGCGGGATAGGAAAGTTCCGGAACCTGGTCCCATCGGAATGGTTACTGGGCGATTTTTCTCGGCGGCGTCGGAAGAACCAGGCTCAGCCCGGCGCAATCGGGTCAGTTTTTGCCGGCGCAGCCGGCGGGATCGAACGAGGTGCGATAGGCCGCCATGGGCGCCATGCCGGCGGCGGCGCGGCGGCGGTCGACCCCGGCCGGGTCCTCGATCGGGAACGGCTCCCACTTTTCGGCGACGCAGCGTCCCTGGGTGCCCCAGCGCTGCGGCTTGTGGTCGGCCACGGCGACCCGGTCATAGAGATAGGCGAGGTGGCGCGGCGGCGACTCGCCCTGTTCGGTCGAGGCCTCGAGCAGGGTCAGCACGCGATGCTGGAACGGCCGGTCGAGATCGGCGTGCAACGCGATCAGCCACGCCGCCTGTTCGGCCGCCTCGCCGAAATTCCTGGTCGACGGCCAGCCATAGCGTTCGACGATGTTCTTCAGCCGTTCGGTGTTGGCGCGGTCGAGTTCATCGAACCGGCGCTGCACGCCTTCGGCGCAGCGCTGCCTGGCGCCGGCATCGAGCCGCGCGCATTCCATCTGGATCGTCTGAACGCCGTGACGCATCGCCCGGTCGTGGCCGCGCATGGCGGTGAGCAGTGCCGGGACGCATTCGCGCGTGTCGCAGTGAACCGCCGCCAGCGCGTCAGCGGTCGGCTGCAGCAGCTGGTCATAGGCGCGAAGCTCGCGCTCGACCGCGTCGCCCGCTGCATCGCCAGGAGCGCGCTCGGCCGCGCCGCCGCGCGCCGCCATCGCGGTGAGCGACGCGGTCAGCGCAGCGAACAACACCCATCGGCGCATCGATCTCTCCATGCAATCCGCAACAGTCCACCACGGATCCTGAAAGCGCCGCAATGACGCGCTGGTAACGAACCGAACGGCGCCGGGTTCGTCCTGCCGATTGAGGCAGGATCTCTTTCGTTAATCTTGCCGGCGCGGGCCAGGCATGGCCATGGCTGGCCACATCGATCGGTATTTGCGGTCGACTCTTCGAAGCTGTGGCCGCGTTGCAAACAACGGAGAAGCTTTTCATGCGCGTCGATTGCCACGCTCGCGTGGCGCACGGCGACGCTGCAATCTGGGAAGCGCTGGAAACCGGACTCTCAACCGAGCGGTCGAGATCCAACTGAATCGGATCCGATTCTAGGCAGCCTGTCGCGCCTCGTTGCGGGCCACCATTTCGACCAGCGTGCTCTCGGCCGGCGCGTGCTGCAGGAAGTGGATCAGATCCTCGTTCGCGGACGCGTCGTGCACGTCCCAGCCGACGACGTTGCCTTCGTGGTCGAGATCGACCGCGAGATGCGGTGCCAGGATGCGCGCCTGTTCGGCGGGCGCATCGCTGATGCGGATATAGCAATTGTCGATCGCCACGTTGCGCTCGATGCGCATGGGCGCCTCCTTCCCTCGGTCCTGGTTTTTCGTTCTTGCTCGATCAGGATCGAGGATAGCGCTAAATCCGGCGTTAAAGCGGCGCCCGTTCAAATCGCCGCGGAATTCGCAGACGAAGCGAGGCATTTCCTCGATCTTTGGGCCAATCCTCGGCCCCTGCATGGGTCCCTTGCTTGCGGCGGAGTTCTTGACTCGCGCCCGCCTGGTGCATTGAACGCAGCCAAGAAGATCGTCCAAGGAGAATTTCCGTGACCGACGCTACGCTCGACCTGCTACGCACGCGCCGTTCGGTCGCGGCCCGGGATCTGGTCGAGCCGGGCCCCGACGAAGCCCAGCTCGAGAAGCTGCTGGAAGCGGGGCTGCGTGTGCCCGATCACGGCAAGCTCGGCCCCTGGCGCATCCAGATCGTCGATAAAAACGGCCAGGCCGCGCTGGGCGATCTGTATGCGCGCCTGTTCGCCGAAACCTATCCCGATCCCCGCCCCGAACAGATCGAACTCGAACGCAAGCGTCCGCAACAGGCGCCGCTGCTGCTGATCGTCTGGTCGGTGCGGCAGGCCGGGCACAAGATCCCGGAGTTCGAACAGATCCTGTCGGCCGGTGCGGTTTGTCAGAACCTGCTGCTCGCGGCGCACGCGATGGGTTTCGCGGCCAACTGGCTGACCGGCTGGCCGGCCTACGACACCCACGTCAAAGCGGCGCTGGGTCATGCACGCGACGACATCGCGGGTTTCATCTTCGTCGGCACGCCGACGGCACAGCCCGAAGACCGGCCGCGCAAAAGCGTGGCGCAGGTGACCGAGCGCTGGTCGGGTCCGGTCGAAATCTGATCGCGATCGTGATCTCGCGAAATCCAGATACGCGAACGGCGCAGCGAGAAATCGCTGCGCCGTTCGACGTCAGAACCGCAGGCGGTTACTGGCGAGCCGGATTGGCCTGGCTCGGGCTCGGGCCGGTGGAATCCTGCGACATCGAACCCTGACTGCGCCCGCTACGATCGTAGGAATCGGTGCGAGTGCCGGTCGAAGGCGCGGTGCCGCTCATCGAAGACGAGCTGCTGCCCATCGCCGAGCTGTCGCTCGACGACGACGAACTGCCGCTCATCGACGACGAACCACTCGAACCGGTCGGCGTATCGCCGGCGAGCACGCGTGCGTTCAGCTGGTCGGCGATGTTGTCGTCTGCTGACGAGCTTTGCGTGCTCTTCTTGTGCTTGGTGCTCTTCTTGGTGGGCTTCTTCGCGGCGGTGTCATCCGTCGCGCTCGTGCCGGTGTCGGCCGACGAGCCGGTCGAGCCGCTGGTCGCGCCCTCCGTGGTGGCCTTCGACGAACGGCTGCTCGTACCGCTGCTGGGCGAACTGGTGCCCGGGGTCGCGCCCTGCGTGTTGGCGAGGGGCGCGGGATTGGCGGCCTTGTCCGTCGTCGAATTGGAATCACTCAGTGACGGGGCGGTGCCCGGAGGCTGGCCGGTCGTGGTGGTGCGCGGCTGCGTGCTGCTGCTGGTCTGGGCAACCGCTGGCAACGCGACCAGCAGGCCAGCCGCAGCCAAGATGCTTGCGAACTTGGTCATTGAAACTCTCCTCGTGGGGCGATTATTTGCTGCCGGAATTCACAGCCCAAACGGCGGGCTTGGGTCTTCGTTCCGCTCGCGAGAGGAACGGTGCTCGCAGGGCATTTGTTCAACGCGTGCCGCTCGTATCCGGGGATCCAGCATTCAGATCGCACCAGCCCTTGCGCTGCTTCTGTTTGCGCTCTGCGTCTTCGCGTCGCGTCCGGCTGCGGCCGTCACCTACACGACGAAATTCCAGGGCGTTGATGGGGAACTTGCGAAGGCCGTCGAGTCCGCATCGCGGCTGAAGTCGCTCGAGGGTGACCAGGATACCGAGCCGCCGACCGAGGCCGCCCTGCGGCGGCGCGCCGACGCCGACCTGGAGCGGCTCGAGCGCGTCCTCCGCTCCTTCGGATTCTATGACGCGAAGCTGACCTATCGGCTGGAGCCTGACGCTGGCGCCGGCGCGCCGCTCGGCGATGATGTGCAGCGCAGCGTGATCGTCGAGATCGAGCCGGGCGAGCCGTATCGCATCAAGTCGATCACGCTGACGACGCCGGACGGCAAGCGCCCGCCGCTCGACGATCGGTTCCCCGCCGGTTCGTTCGGCGTGGCGCCGGGCGACGTCGCCGCCGCGGCGCCGATCGTGGCGCAGGACGACAAGATCACGCGCGCCTATCAGGAGAACGGCTATCCGCGGGCCCGCATCGCCGATCGAACCGCGATCGTCGATCACGCCGACCGGTCGATGGAATTGACGCTGCAACTCGAGCCCGGACCGTACGCGCTGTTCGGCCCGGCGCTGGTGGGTGGACTCGAGCGGCTCGATCCCGCCTATGTCGAGCGGCGCGTCACCTGGGTCGAAGGCGCGCCCTACGACGTGCGCGAAATCGAAGCGAGCCGGGAGGCGCTGGTGGACACCGCCTTGTTCGGCACCGTCACGCTGACGCCGCAGGAGGTTCTCGCAAACGGCGAAGCGCCGATCGCGATCGAAACCACCGAGCGTCTGCGCCGCTCAGTGTCGGCGGGCGCGCAATGGGATTCGACCATCGGCATCTCGGCCAAGGCCACGTGGGAACATCGCAACCTGTTCGGCGGCGCCGAGCGGCTGCGCCTGACCGCAGAGACGGGACAGAGCCTCTACGGGCTTATTGCCGACTACCGGAAGCCGGATATCTTCCGCATCAAGGATCTCGACGCGCTGGCCAGCGTGTCGATCACGCGCGAGCTGGTCGACGCCTACGATTCGCGCCGGATCAGGCTGTACGGCGGCGTCGAATATAAATTCTCCAAGCAGCTCTCGGTCGGCGGCGGCGCGCAGTTCGAACGCGGCCATGTCACCGAGAAGGATCGGACGCGCAGCTACACGCTGGTCGGCCTGCCGCTGTTCCTGCGCCGCGACGTCACCGACGATCTGCTCAACCCGACCCGCGGCGATCGCCAGCAGATCACCGTGACGCCGTATCTGCCCGGCGTGTCGAGACTGCCCGGCTTCGTCCAGGCCAAGGCGACGGCGAGCTGGTACCGCAAGTTCGACGACAAGGGACGCTACATCTTCGCCGTGTTGGGTGCGGTCGCGGGATCGAGCGGCATCCCGCTCGACGACCTGCCCAAGGACAAACGTTTCTATGCCGGCGGCGGCGGCTCGGTGCGCGGGTACGGTTACCAGAAGGCGGGTGATTTCGATCGGTTCGGCGACCCGCGCGGCGGCCTCTCGTCGGTCGAGCTGAGCATGGAGATGCGCGTCAAAATCACCGACACGATCGGCATCGTGCCGTTCCTCGATGCGGGGCGTGCCTACCCATCGCAATTCCCCAGTTTCAGCGACCTGCTGCCGGGCGCCGGAATTGGCGCCCGCTACTACACGCCGTTCGGCCCGGTTCGTCTCGACATCGCCGTGCCGCTGAAGAAACGCCCGCAGGACGCCGCGTTCCAACTCTACGTGTCGCTGGGGCAGGCGTTTTGATGATGTTGCTCGGCATACTCCTTGATCGTCATGCCCACGCCGCCCTCACAACGTCGCTGCGTGCCTGCCGATGCAGCGCAGTCGCGTGGATGCCCGGCACGAGGCCGGACATGACGAGGTGGAGTGCGGGTCGATGAACCGCCCGGCGAAAATTGCGGCCTGGATCGTCGGCGTACCGTTGGTGCTGATGCTGCTGCTCGTCATCGGCGGTTGGATCTGGCTGCAGACCGGGTGGGGACGCAGCGTCGTCGGCGCGACTCTCGCGAGCCTGGTGCAGGGGCCCGACCGCAAGATCGAACTCGGCCGCATCGGCGGCACGTTGCCGTTTCACCCACGCATCGAACGACTGGCGCTCAGCGATCGCGACGGCGTGTGGCTGGTGGCGCAGGACGTGCGGGTCGACATTGCGGCGCTGGCGCTGCTGTCGCGGCGCGCGCGCCTGACCGAGCTCACGGCTGCGCGCATCGACCTTGCGCGCGCGCCGGCACCGTCGACCGAGCCGCAGGCGCCCGGCGAAATCCGTTTCATCCTGCCGAAGCTGCCGGTCGCGATCGCGGTCGATCACCTGTCGGTGCCGGTGATCGCACTGGCCGCGCCGTTCCTGGGCGAGGCGGTGACCTACAAGCTCAATGGCCACGTGCGCGTCGATCAGAGCGCCGACGCCGATCTCGCGCTCGAACGCAGCGACGGATCGGCCGGCGGCATCAAGCTGGTCACGCGCTACGAGAAGGGCCGCACCGCGATCCAGCTTGCCGTCTCTGAGCCGACCGGGCGCGTGCTGGCGCGCAATCTCGGCCGCGACGCGCCGGTGCCGTTCGCGCTGAACCTGTCCGGCGACGGACCCGACGATCATTGGCGCGGCAAGCTCAGCGCTTCGGCCGGTGCCGAGAACGATCCCAACCGCGCCGCGCTGGATCTGGCGCTGGCGATCGAGCCTGCCGGCAACGACCGGTCGCTGCACGCGACCGGCAGCGCGACGACAGGTGCGATCTTCGACCCGCGCATCGCCGACTCGCTCGGCGGTCCGGCTGCGATCGATCTCACCGCGCGGCTGCTGCAGGACGGCACCGTCGCGATCGAGCCCAGCCGCATCACCGCGCCGTCGATCGTGCTGGCGGGCGCGTTTCGCGGTGCGCCGGGTGACCGGCCGATCACCGGCACGCTGACCATCACCGCGCAGCGTCTCGCCGCGTTCAGCGCGCTGGCGGGCGAAGCGCTTTCGGGTGCGCTCATCGTCGACGCGCAATTCAGCGGCACCGGCGCCGCACCGCGCGTCGCGGCCAGGATCACCGGCACCGACGTCGGAGCCGGTGCCGCGCGCATCGCGTCGGTGGAAGCTGACGTGACCGGCGAACGCCGCGCCGCCGATGGACGCTACGCCGGCACCGCGCAGCTTCGCGCCAACGGCGTCACGCTCGGCGCAACCGCCGAGGCGCCGAGGGGCGATCTCGTGCTCGAGGCGGCGGGCGCCGCCGATCGCGATCTGGCCTCGCTGCAACTCGATCGCCTGCATCTGAGCGGGCTCGGGGTCGAACTCGACGCCACCGGCACGTCCCGCGGCGGCAGCGGCGATGGCACCGCCACGCTGCGCGTTGCCGATCTGGCGACCTTGGCGCCGCTCGCCGGCAGGCCGCTGGCGGGCTCGTTGTCGCTCGACGGCACGGTGGCGAACCGCAGCGGCGAGCTCACCGCGACTGCGCGCGGCGAGGCGCAACGCCTCTCGCTCGGCATTCCGGCGCTCGATGCGCTGCTGGGGCCGCGCCTGTCGGTCGTGCTCGACGCGACGAAAAACGGTGACCGCGTCACCGCGCGCACGCTCGAACTAGCGTCGTCCCAGGCGCGCGTCACCGCCAAGGGCACGCTGCAGGGCGAGCAGATCGACGCCGACGCGACGCTGCGTGTCACCGACATGGCTTCGGTCCGTCCCGGCCTCGACGGCAGCGCCAGCGTCACCGCGCATGTCGCGGGCGCGACCCGCGCGCCCGCCGGTCATGTCGAAGCAACGCTCGACGGCAAGGCGCTGACCGCGCGTCTCGTCGCCGATGCGGCGCGGCAGCAGGACGCGACCAAGCTCGTCGCGCACGCGACAGGTGGCGGCGCCAGGCTCGACGCCGACCTGACGATCGCAGATGCCGGGCGTGCCGACGGCACGCTGCGGCTCGACGCGCCCAACCTGGCTGCGTGGGCGCCGTTGATGGGCACCACGATGACAGGGCGGGTCTCGGTCGATGCGACGCTGCGCGGTGCCGACGGGCAACGCGCGCGTGTCGCGGCGCGGGCCGACGCGTTCGCGCTCGGTGGCAACACGGTCCAGCACGCGACGCTCGACGCCGATCTCAGCGGGCTCATGACGGCGCCGACCGGACGCGCGACGTTGCTGGTCGACAAGGCGGCGCTCGGCGAAGTCGCGGTGACGCGGCTGCGCGCGACCGCGACACCGGCGGGGAGCGAGCGAGTCACGCTCGCGCTCGACGCCAGCGGCGACGCGGGCAAGCCGTTCCAGCTCGCGCTCGGCGCCGGGCTGCGCATGACGCAAGGGGCGCGCGCATTAAGTCTGACGCGGCTCGACGGCGAGGTGGCGGGGCAGAAACTCGCGCTGGCGCGGACCGCGACGCTGGCGCAGCAGGGCGACGGGGCGCGGCTCGACGGGCTTTCGTTGCGTTGGGGCACGGCGCAGCTCGACGCATCGGGGCTGGTCGCCGGTGCGCGCGTCGCGGCCAAGGCGAGCCTGCGCAACCTGCGCGTCGCGACCTTGGCCGAGTTCGGCGAGATGCGCGGCGCCGGCGGCGTGGTCGAAGCCGATCTCGCGCTCGACGGCGCGCGCGCCGATCCCACCGGCCGGCTGCATTTCGCGCTGCGCGACTTGAATCTCGCGGCCGCGCTGCGGCCCGACGCCAAGCCGCTGCAGGTCGCGCTGGACGCATCGCTGGCGCGCCGCGTCGTGACGCTGGATGGCGCCGCGACGAGCCCGACCGGCGCGCGCCTGGCCCTGACCGGACGCGCGCCGCTGCTGATCGATCTGCAGCAGAACAAGTTCGGCCTGCCGCAGGACGGCGCGCTTGCGATGCGGCTGGCGGGCGGCGGCACGCTCGAAGACGTGGCCGACCTGCTGCCGATCGGCGAGGACCGAGTCGAAGGTCGCTACGACGTCGATCTTCGCGTCGACGGAACCGTTGCACGCCCGCTGGCCGGGGGTCGCGTCGCCATCGCCAATGGTCGCTACGTCAACCAGGCCTCGGGCGCCGAGCTGCGCGATACGCAGATCGAACTGCAGGGCGACCGCGAACATCTGAGCTTGGCGCGCTTCGCCGGCAACGACGGCAATAGCGGCCGCGTCAGCGCGTCGGGCGCGATCGATCTCGCAGCGTCGCCGTCGCCGACCCTGGACTTCCGGCTCAAGCTCGACGGGTTTCGCGTCGCCAAGCGCGACGACGCCAATGTTGCGGCCGATGGCGAGCTGGCGCTGACCGGCTCGTTCGCCGCGGCGCGCGCCGCGGGCACGGTGACCACGCGGCCCGAGGCCGAGCTGCGCATTCCCGAAAAACTTCCCTCGTCGGTGCCGACCATCGAGGTGATCGAAATCGACAGTCGCAAAGGCAAGCGCGCGCCGGTGACGAGCGCCAAGAAACCGGTCTTCACCGTCGCGCTCGATGTCGGCCTGTCCGTGCCGGCCCGCGCCTATGTGCGTGGACGCGGGCTGGACAGCGAGTGGAAGGGCGACGTGAAAGTCACCGGCAGCACCGCTGCGCCCGACGTGCGCGGCAAGCTCGAAGTGGTGCGCGGGCACGTGGCGTTGCTGGGGAAGGACTTCAACCTGACGCGCGGCGTGATCGAATTCGATGGCGGCGCCAAGGTCGATCCGCAGCTCGACGTCGCGGCCGAAGCGACTGCCAACGACGTCACCGCGACGGCGTTGATCACCGGCCGCGCCAGCGGGCCGAAGATCACCTTCACCTCGACGCCGCCGCTGCCGCAGGACGAGGTGCTGGCGCGCGTGCTGTTCGGCAAGAATGTCGGCCAGATCTCGCCGATTCAGGGGCTGCAGCTCGCCGCCGCGGCGCGCGAGCTGGCCGGCGGCGGCGGACCCGGTTTCCTCGACAAGATCCGGCAGGGAATCGGACTCGACCGGCTCGATATCGGCGCCGGCGACGCCAACCGCACCACGGGCACGACCGTGTCGGGCGGCCGCTACATCGCCGACGGCGTCTATGTCGGTGTCGAGCAGGGCACCAGCGGTGGCGCTGGGACGCGGGCGCGTGTCGAAATCGAAATCACGCCGTCGATCAATGCGACCTCGAGCGTCGGCGCCGGGCAGAGCGGCACCGGCGTCGGTATCGAATGGAAGCGGGACTATTAGAACCCGCGCCAGGTCGGCATCGCCGGTTGTAAACGCAGGCCGGCCGTTGGGGTGCGGCACTCTGCACCTGCGGAACCCGTGGCTGCGTGCCACGTTTTAGCCGTCGGAGTAATCGCACACTTCCAATGTGAGGGTTCTCGAGTTGCCATCTGTATTCGACCCGGCGCTGCATCGGCGCGACGTGGCCCGTATCGGCGGGGCCCGAGAAGGCTCGCTGCGCAGCGAGCCGCATCGCGCTTCCCTCAGCGAACACGCCCAGCTCGAGCGGCTCCAGGCCGAGTTCTGGCTCAAAGGCAGCCTTTTGCTGAAATAACCCGGGAAATCAGCTGCCCCGTCTTGCGGTTGCGACCAATTCTCATTTAGAACCTCGGCTTCACCAGCCGGGGTTTTTTCATGGCTACGCGCCGCTTGAAGCTTTGGGTCGGCATGAGTTCCTTCGCGCTGGTCGCGCCGCTCGACGCCGCGATCGCCCAGACGGCGCATGTTCATGGCCCCGTAGCGGCGTCGCCGGCCGCCAAGGCGCCGGTGGCGAAGCCGCCGGCGGAGACCAAAGACAGCGGCAGCGAGAGCAGCGAAGGCGGCGAAGGCGGCGAGGGCGGGACCGATCAGGACGCGTTCGCCTTCTCGTCGCCGCCCGAGCAATATGTCGGGCGCCTGCTGCTTTCGCGCGGGCATCTCGCGGTCGGGCTCGAACTCTATGCCGGCGGCGATCGCGAAACCGCCGCGCAACATTTCGCGCATCCTTCGGCTGAACTCTATGGCTGGCTCGAGGCCGAGCTCGCCAAGCGCAACGCGCCGGCGTTCAAAGAGGGGCTCGATCGTCTCGTCGCGGCGGCGCTGCGCAAGGCGCCGCTTGACGAAATCCGCACGCTGCAGCTCGCGGTGACGGCGCAGATCGACGCCGCCGAAGCGAAAGGCGAGACGCTCGACGAAGCTTCGCAGGTGCGCGTGATCGGCGGCGTGCTCGACCAGGCGGCGCATGAATTCAACGACTCGGCCAAGGGCACGCGCGTCGTGAACCCGACCGAATATCAGGATGCGCGTGGCTTCTATCTCGCCACCAAGGCCTGGTTCGACGTGCGCCGCGAGCGGCTGCAGGCAAAGGCGCCTGCAGCGACGGCGCAGCTGGCGCAGGAAATCACTGCGCTGGGCGCATTCGTGCCGGCGGCCAAACCGCCGGCGAAAATCAACAAACCCGGCCCATTCCAGGCGGCTGCGTCGCGCATCCGCTTCTCGGCCGGCGAGTTCTAGCGCGACTTCGTCGATGCGCGCCTGCAGTGCGCTGCGCGCCGTTGCCGCCGGAACACAGCGCGGCGCCTTTTCCTGAAGATGGCGATTTTCATCGGTCGCGGCGCTTTCACCCCGATAGGGTCAACTCCTGAACCCCAGGCCAACTGGGGACGGCAACGAGGCCGGGGGAGGACTCAAAGGTTGGGGGGTCCGTATGAGTCGTCGCCTGCAAGCTGGCTGCGCCGCGTTGGCCGGCACCGTCTTTTCGATCGGCTGGGTTGAACCAGGCGCGGCGCAAACCGCGCCCGCGCTCGAAGAAGTCCTCGTCACCGCGTCGCGCCGCGCCGAGCGCTCCATCGATGTGCCGGTGGCGGTCTCGTCGATCTCGGGCGAGAAACTCGACGTACTGAATTCGAGCGGCCTCGACATTCGCTTTTTGTCGGCGCGCACGCCGAGCCTGCTGGTCGAATCGTCGTTCGGCCGCACCTTCCCGCGCTTCTATATTCGCGGCCTCGGCAACACCGACTTCGATCCCAACGCGGCCCAACCGGTCTCGGTCGTCTATGACGAAGTCGTGCTCGAAAATCCGGTGCTGAAATCCTTCCCGGTATTCGACCTCGCCAGCGTCGAAGTGCTGCGCGGACCGCAAGGCACGCTGTTCGGCCGCAACACGCCGGCGGGCGTGATCTCGCTCAACTCGAACCGGCCCGGCGACACGTTCAGCGGCTATGGCAGCGTGTCCTGGGGCACCGACAATACGATCAACAGCGAGGGCGCCGTCGGCGGTCCGATTTCGGACGTGCTGCGGTTCCGCATTTCGGGCCTGCAGCAGCATCGCGACGACTTCGTCCACAACACCAATCCGGCGACCAGGTACCGGCGCGACCTCGAAGGTTACGACGATTCAGCCGGCCGCATTCAGCTGCTCTATACGACGGACAAGTTCGACGCGCTGCTGAACGTGCACGGCCGCATCCTGGACGGAACGGCCCGCGTCTTCCGCGCCAACATCGTGAAGAAGGGCACCAACGATTTCGTCGACGGATTCGACGTCGACAAGGTGGCGCAGGACGGCGACAACCAGCAGACGCTGAACAGCTACGGCGTCAACCTGCGCATGCAGTACAAATTCGCGGGCGCGACCCTGCATTCGGTCACCGGCTACGAACGCTCCAACACGTTCAGCCGCGGCGACATCGACGGCGGTTTCGGCGCGTCCTTTGCGCCGCCTTTCGGTCCGGGCTTCATCCCGTTCCCGGTCGAGACTTCGACCGGCGCCGTGCCGCGCGAATTCAGCCAGGAGCTGCGCCTCGCCTTCGATCCGATCGGCAAGTTCCGCTTTCAGCTCGGCGCCTATTACTTCCACGAGGATCTCTATATCAGCGAGCTGAGCTACGATTTCAGCGGCCGCATCACCGACACAGTCGCGCACAAGGACGAGAACGAGACCAAGGCGATTTTCGCCTCGGCCGAATACGAACTCAGCGACCAGCTGACCTTTCGCGGCGGGCTGCGCTTTTCCAGCGACGACAAGACCAACCTGACCAACCGCGAACAGAACAGCGTCGGGCTGGGCAGGCTGCTCGCGACCACCAAGGTCAATGACGACAAAGTCTCGTGGGACGCCAGCGCGACGTACAAGGCCAATCGCGACGTCAGCCTGTTCGCGCGCGTGGCGAGCGGGTATCTCGGCCCGGCAATCCAGGATCGCGTCGGCTTCGGCAACACGATCTCGACCGCCAAGTCGCAGACGACGACTTCGTACGAGGCGGGCGTGAAGACCGCCTTGTTCAACAACAAGGCGCATCTCGATCTCACCGGCTACTACGCCATCACGCGCAACATCCAGCTGACCGCGGTCGGCGGCGCCGACAATTCGGCGCGTCTGCTGAACGCCGACAAGGCGCTCGGGTATGGATTCGAAGTCGAGTTCGAAACCGCCCCGGTCGAGCACCTGAATCTGACCGCGGGGCTCAGCTACAACTACACCGAGATCAAATCGCCCGGCCTGTCGGTCGATCCGTGCGGCGGCGGTTGCACCGTCACCGACCCGCTGAACGCGGCGGGCCGCGCGCTGATCGACGGCAACCCGCTGCCGCAAGCACCGCAATGGATCTGGAACGTGACGGCGCGCTACGCGGTCCCCGTCGGTTCGTCGGGCGAAGTATTCGCCTTTACCGATTGGGCCTATCGCAGCGAGGTCAATTTCTTCCTCTATGAAGCGAAGGAATTCCGCGGCAAGGCGCTGGTCGAAGGCGGCATCCGCCTCGGCTACAAATCCTATACGAGGAATTACGAAGCAGCCTTCTTCGTGCGCAACCTGCTGGACCAGATCCGGCCCGTCAGCGCGATCGACTTCAACAACCTCACCGCGATGGTGAACGACCCCCGCCTGATCGGCGTGCAGTTCCGCGTCAACTTCTGAACACGGGTCGCCGGCGGCGGATCGTTCGCCGCCGGCCTTTACGCCGCCAGCGTCGGCAGGGTGATGTGGAACACCGCGCCGCCGCCCTCGAGATTCTCGACCTCGATCGCGCCCTGATGCAGGGCCAGCACTTCGCGCGCGATGGCGAGGCCCAGCCCCGATCCGGTGCCCACCGGGCTCAGGCCGCGCTCGAACGGCTCGAAGATGCGCGCGCGATCGGCCTCGCTGACGCCGGGGCCGGTGTCGCGTACGTCGATGTGGCCGGCGCGATCGACGGTGACTTCGACCGAGCCGCCGGCGCCGGCATGGCGCAGCGCATTGTCGACGACGTTGCGCAGCGCGGCGGCCAGCCCGTCTTCGCTGCCGGCGACGAAGATCGGCACATCGTCCGCGTCGAGCGAGATCTGCGAACCGCGCGCCAGCGCCAGGGGTGCCAGTTCGGCGACGACGCCGCGTGCCAGCTCGACCAGCTCCAGCCGTTGCAGCGGTTGCTGCTGCGTCTGCAGCCGCGCCAGCGACAGAAGCTGATCGACCAGAATGGTCATGCGCCGCAGATCGTGTTTCAGCTCGGCGGCGAGACGCGGCTGCGCGATCTGGTCCAGCCGCGCGCGCAGCACCGCGATCGGCGTGCGCAGCTCGTGCGCGGCATTGGCGATGAAGCGGCGCTGGGTACGAAACCCCCTGTCGACGCGTTCGAGCGCGGCGTTGACCGCGTGGATCAGGCCGCGCACCTCGTCGGGCGCGGCGCCGGCGTCGAGGCGCTGTTCGAGATTGGTCGGCGTGATCGCTTCCGCCTCACGTTCGAGCCGCGTCAGCGGGCGCAGTCCGCGCCGCACGATCCACGGCGCCAGCCCCAGCGATCCCACGATCAGCGGCACCAGCAGCGGCAGAAGTTCGTTTTCAAGCTCGGCCCAGATCCAATGCAGCACATCGTAAAGCTGATGGTGCGCGCCGATCGTGACGATGCGCACGCGTCCGACCTTGGTCTCGGCGGTGATCAGGACGGCGGTGGTCAGGCCGCGCCCCGGTTGCGGCACGTCAAGTTCGCCATATTCCACTTCGCGCAAACCGCGCTCGGCGAGCGACATCAGGCCGGGCGACGAACCGATGGCGGGCGTGCCGTCCGCGGCGTCGATCACCAGCACGCGAAATTCAGGGTTGCCGGCGCGGAAGTCCTTCAGCTCGTCGGTGTCGCCGAGGCGCAACGTGCCCTCGTCGTCACGCGCAAGCGCGGCGGTGATGATGTTGGTGATCCGGCCCTGGTCGCGGTCGGCTTCGACATTGCCGCCGCGCCAGACCATCGCCATGAACGCCGCCACCGACAGCGACAGGGTCAGGCCGTAGACGATTGCCAGATCGCGGACCAGACGGCGTCCGATCGAACGGGCACCGGTCATTCGATATCGCCCTCAGTCAATGTCATCGGTGGCGAGATACCCGACACCGCGCACCGTGTGGATGACGATGCCGGCGTCGACCTCGGCCAGACGCTTGCGCAGACGCGATACCAAAGCTTCGAGCGCGTTGAAGCCGGCTTCGTCGTCGCCGAACACGGCCTGCATCATCGCCTCGCGATAGAGCACGCGGCGCGCGCCGCTCAGCAGCACTTCGAGCAGCGACGCTTCGCGCGGCGCCATCTGCAGCCGGCGCCCGCGCACGAAGACCTCCCCGCCGGGGCGTTCGAGCTGGATGCCGCCCAGCCGCAACGTATCCTTGGCATGCGCGTCGTGCCGGCGCAGCACGGCGCGGATGCGCGCCACCAGCTCGTCGGTTTCGAACGGCTTGGTGACATAGTCGTCGGCGCCGGCCGCGAGCGCGGCAACGCGCTCCTCGATCGCATCGCGCGCAGTCAGGACGATCACCGGCGTCGCGTCGCCACGCGCACGCAGCACCGCCAGCAACGCGGCACCGTCAAGGTCCGGCAGGCCGAGATCGAGGATCACCAGCGCACACGACCCGACCGCGAGCCGCGACAGCGCGGCGTGCCCGCTGGCGGTGGCTTCGGTGGTGAAGCCCAACTCGGTCAGGCGCGAGCGCAGAAGCTCGGTCAGGCTGGGATCGTCTTCGACGACGAAGATCGGCAACGCGATCGCGATCTCGTCGACATGATCGTGCTGCGTTTTGAGGCCCGGGGCAGGGACCGGTGTCGGCCGGTCGGCACGCGGCAGCAGGAAAGACGGGTTCATGCCCGGCATGGTCGGATCTGGATCCTGACAAAGAGATGAATTGTTCAGCTCGGCGACTCAATGGCGCGGTGCCGCGCCAGCCGATCGGCGACGAGCCAGCACAGCAACGCCCAGAAACTACCCGCCGTCCAGCCGGCGATCACGTCGGTCGGCCAGTGCACACCGAGATAGATGCGGGTGATGCCGACGACCAGGGCAAGCAGGATTGCGATCCCCAGAATGAACAGCTTGAGCCGCCGTTCCTTGCGCCGCTGCGCCAGCAGCGCGCCCAAGGTCAGGAACACGATGGCGCTCATCATCGCATGGCCGCTGGGGAAGCTGTAGGAATCGACATAAGGGGCATGCGCCGCCCATTCGGGCCGTCCGCGTTCGAACGCATATTTGAGCTGGCTGCTCAGGATCGTGCCGGTCCCGATCGCGATGCCGGTGGTCAGCGCCGCGCGATGTTGTTTGGCCAGCAACAGCGCCGCAATCGCGGCCAGCGCCACGAAGCTCAACACGCCGGTGCTGCCCAGCGCGGTGAAGTCCCGGGCCATGTCCTGCAGCCAGGGTGGGCCGATCGGACGTGATGGATCGGCAGGGTCGCGAAATGCCCGCAGGACGGCGAAATCGAAGGCGCGGGTTTCGCCTTCCGCAACCTCGTCGGCGAGACGCAGGAACAACACCAGCGCGCCGGTGAGAATGCCCATCGCGGTGAGCAGCAACGGCTCGCGCGGGATGAAGCGGGCGGAAATCATTCCGCAGCCTAGCGCATGCTGGACGGCGGTTGAATCAACATACCCCGTCCCTCATCCCCGCCGCCGGCCGGCGAAAACGGATGCGCCGGTGCCTCGAAGATGCACCGGCGCACGAACCGTCTGGGTTTACTTGCTGCTGGCGATCTTGCCCGTATTGACGTCGACCTGGACCTTCTGGGTCTTGTCGCCGTTGGCGACCTTCACTTCATAGAC
>JAQGIE010000230.1 GCA_028291365.1 Rhodospirillales bacterium | reverse complement strand
TCACCGAGCGTCCTCACCAGACCGCCCTGGCGGAATGACTCCTCGAGCCCGGCATATTCTTCACGCATGCCTTTGTAGTTCTGCGGCCGGTGCGTCAGCGCGATCAGGAGATCCTGCCGCTCCCGAGGCAGTGCCGCGAACGCTTCGTTGCTTCGCAGCGCCTCTGCGCTGGGATTGTAAAGATGCGTCAAGCCGACCGTTGCCGCGTACTGGATCAGTTTCTGCACCAGCAGGGCGGTTTCGATCGAACCCGCAGGCCCGTCCGGCTTGGGCAGTTTCGCGACCTGGTCGGGATGCGACGAGTCGAGAAACACCAGGCCGGTCACGTCCGACGGATAGTCGCCGGCATAGACGCGAATGATGATGCCGCCCAGCGAGTGCCCCGCCAGCACGTAAGGCGGCTTGACGCCGGCCTTCTGCAGCAGCGCGTGCAGCTGCTTCGAGAAATGCTGCGCGTCGTGCGGTTCGTCGTTGTCGTCGCTCCAGCTGGTGCCGGCGCGGTCGTAGCTGCAGGTCCGCACCTGCTGCGAAAGCTCCTGCTGCAGCCAATAGTAATACAGCCCCAGACCGCTCGCGCCCGATTCAATGATGACGGTAGGCAGCGCCGCGTGCTGCGGTCCGCTGCAGTCGATGCGGAACCTGGTGCCGCCGACATCGACCATCTCGCCGGGCGGCGTCGGAGTGCGCGAAAACACGACCAGCCCGGCCAAAAGGATCGCCAGGGCGAAGATCGCCGCGGTGAAAACGCGCGCCGCCCATTTCATCGCTGATCCCGCCTGCAATCTTCTCTTGATATTTTCTATATAGAAAATAGTTTCAGTGGCGACAACGGCTATTCGCGCGATTGCGCCTCCGAACGGCGCATAGCCCCGAGCGTTCGATCAATTGCGCATTGACGGGCCGGGGCGGATGGATAGGAGAGAGGCATGGCGCAAGACATAAAAAATGCCGCGCGGCTCGGACCAGCGCTGCGCGCACTGCGCAAGCAGAATGACTGGACCCTCGCCGATGTCAGCAGCCGCACCGGTCTGCCGATCTCCACCTTGTCCAAAGTCGAGAACGACAAGCTGTCGTTGAGCTATGACAAGCTGGTCCGCCTGTCAGAAGGGCTGCAGGTCGACATTGCGCAGCTCTTTTCGCCCGGCCTCACACCTTCCGGCGAAACCGCCGACGCGCCGCGCCCGTTTGGTCGGCGCTCCGTGCAGCGCGCCGGCGAAGGCAATTTCATCGAGACCAAGAACTACACGCATTTCTATCCGGCGTCGGAACTGCTGCAAAAGAAGCTGGTCCCGATCATCGCCGAACTACATGCGCGCACGCTGGACGAGTTCGGCGAGCTGGTCCGCCACAGCGGCGAGGAATACGCGATCGTGCTCGATGGCGCGTGCGAGCTGCACACCGAACTCTACGCGCCGCTACGGCTTGAGCGCGGCGACTCGGTCTATTTCGACAGCGCGATGGGCCACGCCTATCTCCTGACCTCGTCAGACCGCTGCCTGCTGCTTTCGGTCTGCAGCTCGCCCGAGGCGCAGATCCTCGAGAAGTTCAGCCCGATCGAAACGTCGACGGCCGCACCGGCGCCGCCGAAAGTCACGCGCGCGGCACGGCCGGCCAGCCCGGCCAAGAAGCGCGCGCGCAACTAGCGCGTTTATCCGCGAGAGCATGATCCGATCCAATTGGATCGGATCATGCTTTAGCGTCAGCCCCCCATCGTCAGAGCCAGGTGGCGCCCAGCAGCCGCCGGAAATTGCCACCCAGCACCGCCTGGATGTTCTCGTCGCTGTACTTGCGCCGGATCATCGCTTCGACCAGGTCGTACATCTTCTTCGGGTGGTTGAACCCTTCGATATCGATCTTGTCGCGGAAGGCGTAGCTCGCCTTGTACGATTGGCGCAGCTGCTTCTGCGCTTCGGCCGGCAGCTTGTCATAACCGGCGAGGTCGGCGTCCGAGCCGATCCCGACATGCTCGATGCCGACGAGCTTTTTCACGTGGTCGATATGATCGACGATATTGTCGATCGTCGTCGGCTCCTTGTCGCTGACGAACATGCGCACGCCGGTGATGCCCATCACGCCGCCCTTCGCGGCGAGCTTCTTGATCGCCTCGTCGGTCTTGACGCGCGGATGGTTGTTCAGCGCGCGACAGTTTGAATGGGTGATGGCGATCGGCTTGGGCGAGATCTCGATCGCGTCCAGCGTGGTCTTGTCGCCGCAATGCGAAACGTCGACCAGCATGCCGACTTCGTTCATCGCCTGGATGATCTTTTCGCCGTAGTCACTGACGCCGCCATCGGCGCGGTCGGTCGAGCCCGATCCGATCCGGTTCTGCGTGTTGTAGGTCAGCTGCGAGCAGCGCAGGCCAAGCTCTTAAAAGGCTTTGACGTCCTTCACGCTGCGGAAATGCTCGGCATTCTGCACGCCGAGAACCATGCCGACCTTCTTTTGCGCCTTGGCCGCGTCGAGATCCTCGGCCTTGCCGATCAGGCTCCACACCTCGCTATTGTGGCCGGCATAGAACGACCAGCCCTGCAGCATGGAGAGAACGTTCTGATAGGCTTCGGGACCGCCGACGCCGTACGAGCAGTGAAACGCCGTGATGCCGCTGCCGCGGAAATTGGCGGTCTGCTGGTCGCCGAGTTTCTTGATGAAGACGTCGCCCTGGGGCATCAGGTCCGGCACGCCCAGCATGTCGATCACGAGCGACCGTTCGATCAGGGAAACGGCGCGCGCGGAATAGGTCTGCTCCGACTGCGCAAAAGCGACTCGGCCAAAGCTCAGGAACGGCGCCGCGACGGCCGCCTTGAGCAGGTTGCGGCGAACTTCGTTGGTCATCTCAGATCCTTCCCGCGACGGTCTTGCCGTCCTTGATTATGCCCTGAACGGTTTTGCCGTCCTTCATCACAAACGTGACACGTTCCAGTTCGGTGACGTCCTTGAGCGGATCGTCCTTCACTGCGATCAGATCAGCTGCCTTGCCCGGCGTCAGCGCGCCGATCTGGTCCGACAGACGCAGATGCGCCGCGCCCCAGATCGTGGCGGTGCGAATGGCATCCAGCGGGGTAAAGCCGGCTTTGATCAGCAGCGCGAATTCCTTGGCGTTTTCACCGTGACGCGAGACCGCGGAATCGGTGCCGAACGCGAATTTGACTCCGGCCTCGCGCGCACGTCGCGCTGCGGCCACCATGTTGGGACCGACCTGCAGCGCCTTGCGACGCACCGCCTCGGTCTGCCAGTCGGGATTCTTCGCGGCCTGGGTGACGGTGTCGCCCGCAAGCAGGGTCGGCACCAGATACGTGCCCTTCTCTTTCATCAGCCGCAGCGATTCCTGGTCGAGATAGGTGCCGTGCTCGATTGAATCGACGCCCGCGCGCAGCGCCGCGTTGATCCCGTCGGCGCCGTGTGCGTGACACGCGACCTGCCGGCCCAGCATGTGCGCGGTCTCAACCACCGCGTTCAGCTCGTCCTGCGTCATCTGCTGGCTGAGGCCGGTCGCGGTGTTCGACATGACGCCACCGGTCGAGGCCGTCTTGATCATCTCGGCGCCGCGCTGCACCGCCTTGCGCACGGCACGTCGGCATTCGTCGGCGCCCGAGCACAAGGTCGGCGGCGTCAGCAGCGCCAGAATGTCGGGCTGAAAGCCGTGCACGTCGCCGTGCCCGCCATGCGCACCGACGAAGCCGGCGGCGATGATGCGCGGTCCGACGATCTTGCCCTCGGCCACGCCGTCGCGCAGCGCGTAGATCGCGTCAGGGTCGTCGCCCAGATCGGCGACGGTGGTGAAGCCCGCGCGCAGCACGCGGCCGGCATAGACCGTTCCGTCGACCACCAGGTTGGAAGAGGTCTTCTTGACCGCGTCGATGTCGCGGCCCGCAGCTGCGACTTCGCTCAGCAGATGGACGTGGCTGTCGATCAGGCCCGGCAGCACGAACGCGTTGCGCAGATCGACGATTTCGGCGTTCGCGTCGGTCTGGAATCCGTCGCGAATCTCGACCACCTTGCCGTCGCTGATCACCAGCGTCTTGTTGGTGTCGACGCGACCCGTCGCGGGATCGGCGAGCAGCCTGCCGGCCTGCACATAGGTCGGGCGCGGCGGCTCGGCGGCGCTCGCGGCGATCGAAAGCAGCGCCGAAACGGCGACTGCGGCAAGAAACTTCATCGAACCTCCTCGTTCGGCGCGGCCTAATTCCGGGACAGCGGATCGGGCACGCGCGGAAAGTAATTTCCGTCGCGCTTGGTGTAGGGCATGGCGGCGAAATCCATCTGCAGCGTGCCCGGCGTCGCGACCTGCACGATGGTGTCGGCGATCGGCGCGAAGCCGGCATGAAAATGCTGGCTCGACTTCACCGCGACGATGCGCTTGTCCTTGAGGTCGATGCCAAGTCCGGTGAAGGCGTCGGGCGAAAAAGTCTGCGTGCGTTGCGAGCAGACGACGATGTCCATGCCGTCGGCTTCGATCCACACGGACAGGCCCATGGGCTGTCGCGCCGGTCCCAGCCCGCCCTGCGCATGCGTTTCTTCGATTGCCCGCACGGTGCCGACGAGATCGATCGGCGTTCCCGAGGCCGGACCGCATTTCCCACCGAGCCGCATGGCGAGCCGCGCACCGACGCCCGCTTCGGCGCATGTCGCGGCAAGCACCGGATCCCAGAAACATCCGATCGCGACGTGGGTGAGCTTGCGCGCGCGTAGCGAAGCGAGCAGTCGCGTATCGTCCCCCGGTGCACCGCCGCCGGGATTGTCGGCGGTATCGGCGAGCACGACGAGTCCCGGCAGGCCCAGCGCCTGGTCGATCGCCGCTTCGATCTTGGGATAGCGCGGCAGCAGCTTTTCGCGCTCGGCATAGATGCGCGCGCCGAGACGCTGCGCGGTTTCGAACGCCAGCCGCTCGTCGCCATCGGCGACGACCAGCATCTTCGACCCGACATCCGGCATGTCGGCCCACGGAAAGCCGTGCGCGAAGCTCACCGACAGAATGCCGGGTATTTTCTCGGCCTCGAAAAAGCTCTGCAGCAGCGAGGCCATCGGCTCCGACGTGGTCGGATAGAAACCGACCATGCGCAGATCAACGACGGCGCTGACCGGATGAACCCGGCCCGCAACCGCATCGCGACAGATCGAATAGAGTTCGTGTGCCCGCGGGACATAGTCGCTGTGCGGATATTCCTTCATCAGCACGATCGCGGTCGCGGCCTCGACCATGGTGCTGGTGAGATGGCAATGCGGATCGAGTTCGGCGCCGATTTTGACGTCCGGGCCGACGATGGCGCGCGCCCGCTGCAGCAGATCGCCTTCGCAATCGTCATATCCGTCGGCGATCATCGCGCCGTGCAGCCCCAGCAACACGATGTCGAACGGACCGTCGCGTTCGAGCTGGGCCAGCACCTCGTCGCGCATCGATTCGTAAACCGATCGCACGGTCGGACCTGACGGCTGGGCGAAAGCGAACAGGCTTTCGACCACCTCATGCCCGTCCCGCTCGGCGAGGCCCCGCCACGCCCGGGCGATTTCACCGAACGTGCCCGGGTCGTTGCGGCTGGCATCGCCGTGATGGAGCCCGCCCTCCTCGAACCCGCGCCACCCTGTCGGGAATGGGGCGAAGGTGTTGGTTTCGGTCGCGATACCGGCGAGGAAAATCCGCATACGATTTTTCCATTTGGAAAATCTGTTTCCGTCATGCAAGTTATCGCTCCTGATTGAGCCCGTCGAGAGGTGATCCGTGTCGCAAGAGCCGGTTTCGACCGTGCCCCTCCCCGGCGCCTGGCGCGCAGTGGTGACCTTCGCGGTCGCGGCGATCGTGTCCTACACGGACCGGCTGATCCTGAATCTGCTAGTCGACCCGATTCGGGCCGATCTCGGCATCAGCGACACCCAGGTGAGCCTGCTGCAGGGCGCCGCCTTCGCCGTCCTCTATGCATGCGCGGGCCTGCCGCTCGGCCGGATCGCCGATCGCTGGCCGCGCCGCAACGTCATCATCGCGGGCATCCTGATCTGGAGCGGCGCCACGATCGCGTGCGGTCTTGCCTCCGATTTCCCGACTCTGTTCGGGGCGCGCATCTTGGTCGGCATCGGCGAAGCGGCCCTCGCCCCGGCTGCGATTTCGATGATCGCGGACCTGTTTCCGCCGTCACGGCGCGGCTTCGCCATTGGCGTGTTTCTGACCGGCATGGTGGTCGGCGGCGGCGCCGCGATCTCGATCGGCGGCGCGCTGCTGTCGGTCATCCAGCAGGGCGCGGTCGAATCCTGGCCGCTGGTGGGCACGCTCGCGCCGTGGCGCAGCGTCATGGTGCTGGTCGGGCTGGCGGGCGTACCCGTCGCCGTCGCGGTGATGACGCTGCACGAGCCCGCGCGCAGCAAGGGCGAAGCCTTGCCGTCGATGCTGGACTCGCTGCGCCGGCTCGGGCGCGACGCGCGCGTGCTGGCACCGATCTATGGCGCGGCGGCGTTGATCTCGATCGGCGATTACGGGTTTCTCGGCTGGATTCCGTCGCTTCTGTCGCGCCGCTACGGCTGGACGCCGATGGAAACCGGCGCCGCCATCGGCGTGCTGCTGATGGCAACCGGTGCCGCGGGCGCGCTCCTTGGCGGCGCCCTCGCCGACCGCCTGCAAAAGACGTACGGCGTGACCGGCCGGCTGCGCCTGGCGTTCGGCATGGCGCTGCTGGCCCTGGCCTCGGTGCCGCTGCTGCTGCTCGATTCATCGGTCGCCGCCATCATCGCGACGGCGACCTGGTCGTTGGCCAGCACATCGGCAGGCGCCATCGCGATCACCGCGCTGCAGGATCTCGTGCCCAACGAACTTCGCGGCCTCGGCACGTCGCTGGTCGCGTTCGGCAACACCATCGTCGGATTGGGCCTCGGCCCGACCCTGGTCGCCCTTGCGACCGAACGCGTTTACGGCGACCCGCGTTCACTGCATCTCGCCATCGCCACCGCGGTCGTACCGGCCGCCATCGTCGCCTGTTTTCTGCTGCGCGACGCACGACGCACTTTATTGAGGACTGCATGATATTCGAGCCGCCAATCGAGGTTGGGGCGCTGGTGATCGGCGCCGGCATGGCCGGCGCGTCGATCGGTGCCGAACTGGCGCGCGACCGGAGCGTCGTGCTGCTCGAGCGCGAAAGCCAGCCCGGCTATCACTCGACCGGACGGTCGGCGGCGCTGTTTTCGGAATGCTACGGCAACCGCCCCGTGCGAGCGCTGTCGCGCGCCAGCCGCAACTTTTTGTTTGATCCGCCCGCCGGCTTTACCGACGTCGCGCTGACGCGTGCGCGCGGTGCGCTGCACATCGCGTCCGCGACGCAGCTCGGCACGCTGGACGAGATGCTGGCCCAGCCCGACTTCGCGGCGCAGACCGAACGGCTCGACGGCGACGCCATGCGTCGGCTGGCGCCGATCCTGACCGACGAATGGGTCGCGGCTTTGTACGAAGCCCAGGCGCGCGACGTCGACGTGCATGCATTGCACCAGGGCTATCTCACCGCCCTGCGTGCGCGCGGCGGCACGCTGCGCACCGATACGGTGCCGCTGGCGATCGAGCGCAAGGGCGATCTCTGGCTGGTCGAGACCGCGACCCAGCGCTTCATCGCGCCCTTGCTGGTCAATTCCGGCGGCGCCTGGGCCGACGAGATCGCGCTGCAGGCGGGAGTAGCGCCTGTCGGGCTGGTGCCGATGCGGCGCACCGCGATTCTGCTCGACGCACCCGTCGGCAAACCGGTCGAGAACTGGCCGATGGTGATCGACTCGCAGGAACAGTTCTATTTCAAGCCTGACGCAGGAATGCTGCTGGTGTCGCCGGCTGACGAAACGCCGAGCGCGCCGTGCGACGCGCAGCCTGACGAGATCGACGTCGCGATCGCGGTCGAACGGTTCGAAGCGGCGACCACCGAGCGTGTTC
>JAQGIE010000222.1 GCA_028291365.1 Rhodospirillales bacterium | reverse complement strand
GCGCGGTCGATCCGATACGCCGCCTGGAGTTGCAGCGTGACCTGATCGGCGCGCTGCGGCGGTTGCAAAAGACCGTGCTGCTGGTGACGCACGACGTCGACGAGGCGCTCGCCACGTCCGACCGACTGGCGCTGCTGCGCGACGGGCGGCTGGTGCAGGCGGGGCCGCCCGCGTCGTTGCTGCTGGCGCCGGGCGATCCCTTCGTCGCCGCGTTCCTCGGCGGCGACCGTATTCTCAAACTGCTCGCGCTGCATCCCGCGCGGCACCTGGTCGAGCCCGGCCCGGCCGCGCATCCAATCGCAGAGGATGCAACGGCACGCGATGCACTTGATGCGATGCTTTCGCACGGCGTTGACGAGGTCGCACTGGCGGGCGGGCGGGTGACGCTCGCGGCCGTTCGCGCCATTGCCGCGGGCCAAGCCGGCGGATGACGAGCGCCCGGCCGGTCGCTCAATGCGGCGCTGCAGCGGTCGCGACCTGCGATCTTTGACACCGCGCAAGGCTCCGCGCGGTCGATCGTGAGACAAACCAAGCATGGCTGTCGACAAACCGATCGAACTCGCTGCGATGTCGCGCCTGCTGCTGGACTATTGGCGCTCGCGGCCGAGCGGCGGCGCGGGCCTGCCTGCGCGCACCGCCATTGACGTGATCTGCGACCTGCCGCGTCTGGCCGCGCACGTGATGCTGATCGACGTGCTCGAAGGTCCGGCTTTCCGGTATCGCGTGATCGGAACCGCGCTGGTCGATCGGGCGCGGCGCGACGTGACGGGCCACATGCTCGATCGCGCGCTTTATGGCGACCATATCGAAGAAGTGCTCGCGCCGCTGCGCCAGGTGGTCGAACGGCGTCGTCCGGTGCGCGTGTGCGGTGTGGCGCGCGGCGTCAAGACGATGGCGGCGGCGATGGAATTCTTCTGCGTGCCGCTCGCCGATCGCGATCCCGATCGCGTCGCCTACATTCTCGGCGTCGTCAGCTTCGATGCCAACCGTCAACGCGACGAGGCTGAATCCGAAGCCACGATGGTCGATGTGCTGCAGGATTTCTGGTGAAGATCACCGAGCTTTGGCGCGATCGAGCACGCCGCGCAGGGCGGTGATGTCGAAGCCGCGACCGGTTGCTTCCTGAATGAGCTGTTCGGGATCGGCGCCGTTGCGCAACACTTTGCTCGCGGCCCACAGCACGTAGCAGCGCGTTCCCGAACGGCAATGCGCCACCACCGGGCCGGGCGAGGTCGCGAGCGCGTCGGCGAAGGCGTCGATCGCGGCGCGGTCGATCGTGGGCGTGGTCACCGGCTGGTACAGATAGGCGAGACCGACCGTCTCCGCTTCGGCGCGCGCGTCGTCGTGCGAAAGCTGGTTGGGCTCTTCATTGTCGGGACGGTTGTTGATCAGGGTGCGCGCGCCGCCGGAGGCGATCTCGCGCGCATCGCCGGGTGCGATCTGCGCCGCCACCGAAAGCTTGTCGTCCAGCCTATGCAACTTCATCACGCGCTCCCGATCAGAATGCCGGTCAAGAATACGAAGAACCCGCCGACCACGACCTGAAACGCAGCAGCGAGTAGCTTCGTATCCATGAAACGGTGCCGAATCCAGGCGATCACCGCCAGTTCGACGCAAACGACCGCGATGGCGGTCCCGGTGGCGACGCTGAAATTGGGAATCAGGAAGGGCAGCGTGTGGCCGAGCCCGCCCAGCGCCGTCATCAGCCCGCAGATCAGGCCGCGGATCCACGGCTTGCCCCGCCCGGTGAGCGAGCCATTGTCGGATAGGGCTTCGGCGAATCCCATCGAGATCCCGGCGCCGATCGACGCGGCGAGGCCGATCAGGAACGCGTCCCAACTGTTCCGTGTTGCGAAGGCGGCGGCGAAGACGGGCGCCAGGGTCGAAACCGATCCGTCCATCAGCCCGGCCAGGCCCGGCTGCACCACCTGCAGCAGGAAGAGGCGGCGCTGCGCCTGGTCTTCTTCTTCGCGCCGATCGGGCGTCAGCCGCTCGGCTTCGAGCTGGCCGGCGCGCTGTTCGTGCTTGCTCTCCTCGGCCGCAAGATCGCCCAGCAACTGCCGCACGCCCGCATCGGTCGCGTGCTGCGCCGCGCGCAGATAGAAGCGTTTGGTCTCGAGCTCCATCAGCTCGGCCTGGCGGCGCACCTGGTCCAGGCCCAGCGGCCGGGCCAGCCACACCGGCTTGCGTTCGACGAAGCCGCGCACGTCCTGGCGCCGGATGAGCGGGATATGTTCGCCGAACTTGGCGCGGTAGAGCTCGATCAGCCGGTGGCGATGGCCGTTCTCTTCCGCCGACATCTCCCGGAACATCGACGAGGTCGACGGATATTCGGTGACGAGCGCATGCGCGAACTCGTCATAGATGCGGCTGTCTTCTTCTTCGAGCGAGATGGCCAGGGCCAGCAGCTCGCGTTCGTGGAGCTCGGAAAAATCCTTCATACGCGAGTCCATTCGGTTCGATGCGCCCGCGGCATGATCGCGCCGGCAGATAAAGCTGCCAAGCGCGCGATCGCCTCGCCAGTGTGCGGCCATGGGGCCAACCGCCATGAATCGCGCGCGCAAATGGATGTTACCCGCATTCGGCAGCGGTTTTGCCGACGCGGCGCGGCTGGTGACGTCCGACGTCGTGGCCCCCGGCCCGCAACAGCTTCTCGTTCGCAACCGCTTTCTCGGCGTCAACGGCCTGTTCGATCACGGCATCTGCCGCAACGAAGTTCCGTACCGCACGCTGGTGCCGCCGCTCGATCTCGGCGTTGAAGCGGTGGGCGAGGTGGTGGCGCGCGGCAGCGAAGTGCGCGACTTCGAGGTCGGCCAGGCGGTGGTGACGGCGCAGCTCGGCGGCGGCTATCGCGAAATGCTGACGATCGACGCGTCCGAGGCGATCGCACTTCCGTCGCTCGATCCGACCTATGTCGCGCTGGTACCCAGCGCCGTGTCGGCGTTGCTCGCGGTCGAGCGTGTCGCCGAACCCAGGCAAGGCGAACTTGCGGTGGTCGCCGCGGCGGCGGGCGGGCTGGGGCAATTCGTGGTTCAGTTTCTTCGCCACGCCGGCTGCCGCGTCATCGGTCTGGTCGGCGGCGAAGCGAAAGCCGAATTCGCGCGCGAGCTGGGCTGCGAGGCGGTGATCGACCGGTCTTCCGATTCGTTGCCCGACGCGCTGGCGCGTCTCGCACCCGACGGGGTCAATATCGCGTTCGACACGGTCGGCGGTGCGGTCTTCGACGCCTTCGTCGACGCGCTGGCGCCGCAGGGGCGCGTCGTCGTCTCGGGCTTTGCCGCCGACATGCACAAGGCGCCCGAACTGGTGACGCAATCGCGCATCTATCATCGTCTCTATTGGAAAGCCGCGTCGGTACGGGCGTTTCAGAACGCGTTGTTTCGCGACTTCGCGCCGGCGGCGCGTGAGCGGATCTTCGCGCTTCATCGCGAGGCCAACCTGACGGTGCGGCTCGACGATGCGATTTTCGTCGGCATCGAATCCGTGCCGGCCGCGGTCGAGCGACTGCGATCGGGACAGTCGATCGGCAAAGTCTGGGTACGGATCTAGGAACGGAACCAAACGATGAGTCAGAACCAGGAAGTCGTGCTGCTGCGCCAGCCCGAAACGCGCCCCGTCGCCGCCGATTTCGAGTTGCGCGACGCCGAGATGCCGATGCTCGGGCCCGGCGATCTGCTGCTCGAAACGCTGTTTCTGTCGCTCGACCCGTATATGGGCACCGCGATCAAGGGCAAGCACCTGTCGGGCGGCGTGCGGCCGGGCGATGTCATGCCCGGCGAAACCATCGCGCGCGTGGTGGAGTCGCTGCACGAAGCGTACGAACCCGGCGACCTCGTGCAGACGCGCGGCGGCTGGCGCCGTTTTGCGCGCGCGACGGTGCAATCGGTGCAGAAACTGACGCCGGGCGGCGTGCCGGTCTCGGCCTATCTGGGCGTGCTCGGCATGCCGGGACTGACCGCATGGGCGGGCACGGTGCGTCTGGCGCAGCCCTTGCCCGGCCAGTGTTTCGTGGTCTCGGCGGCGAGCGGCGCGGTCGGCTCGGCGGCGGGACAGATCGCGAGGAACATGGGCGCACGCGTCGTCGGCATCGCTGGGTCGGCCGAGAAATGCGCCTATGTGCGCGACCGCTTCGGCTTCGACGCTTGCGTCGACTACAAACAGTCCGATTGGCGCGAAGCGCTGGCGGCCGCGTGTCCCGACGGGATCGACGCCTATTTCGACAATGTCGGCGGTACGATTCTCGAAGCGGTGCTGCCGCGGCTCGCGCTCGGCGCGCGGATCGTGCTGTGCGGGATGATGCAGCAATATGTCAGCGCGACGCCGCTGCCCGGGCCGGCGCTGGGTCCGATCATCGGCAAGCGCGCGACGATGAAGGGGCTGGTCGTCTACGATCATCAGGACCAGCTGCCGGCCTGGCGGCGGATCGGCGCCGAATGGATCCGTGACGGCAAGCTGCATTTCAAAGAAGAGCGGGTGGCCGGACTCGAATCGGCGCCGGCGGCCCTTGAACGGCTGATGGCGGGCGGTAATTTCGGCAAGGTTGTGGTCCAGGTCACGCCCGGCTGAATGCCGGGCCGGGCGTGACCCGACCGGATCACGCCCTATTTCGGTTTGGACGTTTTTCCTTCGCGGAAAAACGGGCTATGACGCCGTCGTCCTTCCCGCGGAGTGTTTCATGCGTCCGATTCTGATCGCGGCTTCGGTTCTGCTGCTGGCCGGCTGCGGCCTGCAATTCGGTGCCGCGCCGAACCAGCCGACCAACGTCACCGCGTACACCTATGACGCGTTTTATCCGCAACCGAGCGTGCAGGTGGCGCTCACCAATCCGCCGCCCGGCATGACCGAGGCCCAGGCGGGCCCGTTCGTGGCCGAGCGCATGAAAGGCCCGTCGACCTACGGCATGACGTTCGTGCCGCCGGGCAAGGAAGCCTATGGCGATCAGGTCGCGACCTGGAGTTTTACGCCGACCGATGGCGGCGGCGTTCGCGTCGAAGCGCTGATCACCGAACGCGGCCGCCGCATGGTGAGCGCCGGCGGCACCTCGGTCAGCGCCGATCCGGTCGCGATCACCGAAACCATCCGCGTCCTGACGCAGCAGCTCTACGCGCAGATCGTGCAGGTCCGGTTCTAGTTAGCGCGTTTTCGTCATCCCTGCGTAACGCAGTGGGAAAAGGCAGTTTCAGATCATCGCGAGCGCCGTCTTGCGTTTCGGCGGCGGGAACTCGTCGTCGAGCGCGACCAGATCTTCGCCTGTCAGTTTGATCTCGAGCGCGCGGCGATTCTCCTCGATGTGGGACAGCTCCACCGCTTTCGGAATCGAGATCACGCGCGGTTGATGCGCGAGCCACGCCAGCGCGATCTGCGACCGCGTCGCGCCGTGCGCTTCGGCCAAAACCTGCAGCTTGCGGCTCTTCGCCAGCGCGCCCTGGTCGATCGGCGAATAGGCCATGGTCGGGGTGCGGCGCTGCGCGCACCAGGGCAGCAAATCGTATTCGATGCCGCGGCTCGACAAATTATAGAGCACCTGATTGGTCGCGACGGCGTCGCCGCCGGGCAGCGCCGCCAATTCTTCCATGTCGTCGAGATCGAAATTCGACACGCCCCAGCGCGCGATCTTGCCGGCGCCGAGCAGCGCTTCGAATCCGGCCAGCGTCTCGGACAATTTCGGCGCGCCGCGCCAATGCAGCAGGTAGAGATCGATCTGGTCGACGCCGAGCCGTTTCAGGCTGCGCTCGCACGCCGCGATCACGCCGCTGCGCGTGGCGTTGTGCGGATAGACTTTGGAGACGAGAAAGACGGGGTCGCGCCGGCCGCGAATGGCTTCGCCGACGATCTTCTCGGCACCGCCTTCGCCGTACATCTCGGCCGTGTCGATCAGCGTGAGGCCGAGATCGATCCCGTGCCGCAGCGCCGCCACTTCACGCGCACGATCGGCGCTGCGTTCGCCCATCTTCCACGTGCCCTGCCCGAGCACCGGAAGGCAGGTGCCGTCCGGCAGCGACGTCGTCGGGACGGGTTTCACTTGTTGTAGAACAGACCACGCATGCGTTGCTGATACTGCACCTTCGCCAGCGCGTGGCCAATCTCCATGCGCTGCTGCTTGTTGAACGGTCCTTTGAACTCGTTCACGCCGGGCGCGAGCAGATTCTTGAAGCCGAGATTGGCGGGCAGCACGCCGCCCATCGTCCAGTCGCGCACCGGACCGACGTCGAGGTGCACGAACTTGCTCTGCGGGTACCAGCCGACGCCGCCACGGCGCATCGCGCGCGCGGCCTTCGCCGCTTTGTCGATGCGGCCCTCGACATAGACGTCGATGGCGCGGCCGAAGAGATGCTGGCTGCCTTCGGCGACGCCGATCTTGGTGTGGCGCAGCTTCTCGTTGGTCTCGTGGGTGCGGTAGCCCGACAGCACGGTGGCACGGTCGCGATCGACCTGGCCCAGCACTTCCCACAGGAAGTCGAGCACGGCGGGTTCGTAGGTCTTGCTCTCCTCGACATGCCGGTCGCGCAGGAATTCCGACAGCGCGATCAGGGACTCGTCGTTGACGCATCCTTCCTGGTCGCGGAACACCGCGTCGATCGTTTCGCCGCTTTCGCCGTGAATCAGCCGCAACCGGCGCTCGGGGCGCGTGGCGGCGAGGGCGGGGGTCACGATCGTCGCACCCACCGCGATGAGAAAGGTCCGTCTGCGCATGAGCCCGTCTATCTGGGCCCATGAAAGAAGAACGCAACCGTGAGTTCCCGCCGCAGCCGTCCTGTCCGCGATGCGCGTACGGATTTTCGGTGTAAAACGAAAAAAGGCGCTGCCTCGCGGCAGCGCCTTTCGGTTCGGTTGGGCTTCTTACGAAGCAATGCGCCAGGCGCCGCCCGGGTCGCGGCAGGCGGTGCCGACCAGCTGCTGCTGGCGGCCCTCGATGCGGGCGGTGGTGGTGTATTCGCGGCACCAGGTCTGGCCGTTCTGCCACGTGCGGGTCGGCCTCGTGACCTGGCCGCCGATATTGGCGGCGGTGCCGGTCGGCACCGTCTCGAGCACCTGGGCGACGGGCTGCGGCGCGTACGCGCCGGCCGGACCCGGACCGTAATAGCCGGGAGGCGGCCCATAGTAGGCCGGCGGCGGGCCGTAATAGGGCGGCGGCGCATAGAGCGGCACGCCGATCGCGACGCTCGGACCACCCCAATAGTGATAGGGATGCCAGCCGCCGTACCAGCCCGGGCCGATGCCGACGGAAAAGGCGAAACTGCTACGGGCAGACGCCGTTTCGGGCGCTGCTGTGACGCCGATCGCGGCGATCGCGGCGACGGCGAAAAGAATGCGGCGGATCATACTCCCCTCCACGGACCAAGCTCGAATAACCTGCGCTCCGACCTTCATTTTCTCAAGGCGCGGACTGGTAACAACGTTCTTCATAGCAGCGGCTTTTTTGCGGCAGGATCGCCGTTCGGCAATGAGAAGAGGATTCGGAATGGCCTCCCAGGACGCGGCGTCCTTTCGCGCGGCGCGCGACTTCCTCCTCGCGCACAGCCACGACTATGCCGCGGCCTATGCGGGCTTCCATTGGCCAGACCTCGACCGATTCAACTGGGCGCTGGACTGGTTTGATCCATTCGCCGCCGGCAACCCTGCCCCAGCGTTGCATATCGTCGATGAAGGGTCGGGCGAGACACGGCGCAGCTTCGCCGAGCTGAAGACCCGGTCCGATCAGGTCGCGAATTTCCTGCGCGGGCACGGCGTACAACGCGGCGACCGCGTGCTGCTGATGCTCGGCAATGTCGCGCCGCTGTGGGAGACGATGCTGGCGGCGATGAAGCTCGGCGCCGTCGTGATCCCCGCCACGACCTTGCTGGTGCACGAAGACCTTCTCGACCGGTTCGAGCGCGGCCGCATCAAGCATGTCATCGCCGCTTCCGACTGCGCGTCCAAGTTCGACGGGATCCCCGGCGACTGGACGCGCATCACGGTCGGCCCGCCGGTCGCAGGCTGGCGTTCCTTCGCCGACTCGAACGACGCGCCTGCGAGCTTCACGCCCGACGGCGACACCGGCGCCGACGATCCGCTGCTGCTCTATTTCACCTCGGGCACGACCGCGAAGCCCAAGCTGGTGTTGCATTCGCACCGTTCCTATCCGGTCGGCAGCCTGTCGACCATGTACTGGATCGGCGCGCGCGAAGGCGACGTGCATATGAACATCTCGTCGCCGGGCTGGGCCAAGCATGCCTGGAGCTGCGTCTTCGCCCCGTGGAACGCAGGCGCCTGCGTGTTCGTGCTCAACCAGCCGCGTTTCGCCGCGCGCGGCCTCCTCGACGCGATGGTGAAGGCGAAGGTCACCACGTTCTGCGCGCCGCCGACCGTCTGGCGCATGCTGATCCAGGAAGACCTGTCGCAATGGAAGCCCGCGATCCGCGAAATCGTCGGCGCTGGCGAGCCGCTGAATCCGGAAGTGATCGAACGCGTGCGCGCGGCGTGGAACGTCACCGTCCGCGACGGCTACGGCCAGACCGAAACGACCTGCCAGATCGCCAATCCGCCGGGCGAGGCGGTCGTGCTCGGTTCGATGGGCCGTCCGATGCCGGGCTATCGCGTGCGGCTGCTCGATCTCGACGGCAACGATGCCGACGAAGGCGAGATCTGTCTGGCGCTCGACGGCGAGCGGCCGTGCGGATTGATGCGCGGCTACCAGCAAGGCGCCGAGATCGAACCGGTTGAGGGCGACGTCTATCGCACCGGCGACGTGGCGCAGCGCGACGCGACCGGACGGCTCGCCTATGTCGGGCGCTCCGACGACGTGTTCAAAGCAAGCGGTTACCGGATCAGCCCGTTCGAACTCGAAAGCGCGCTGATCGAACATCCGGCGGTCGCCGAAGCGGCGGTTGTGCCGTCGCCCGATCCGGTGCGCCAGGCGGTGCCGAAAGCGTTTCTGTCGCTGGTGCCCGGGCACGCGGCCGACGCGGCGACGGCGCGTTCGATTCTCGCTCATGCGCGCGCGGCGCTGGCGCCGTACAAGCGGGTGCGCCGGATCGAATTCGCCGACCTGCCGAAAACGATTTCCGGCAAGATCCGCCGTGTCGAACTGCGCCGCGCCGAAGCCAGGCTGCGTGAAGGCACGACGCGTGCGCCGGGTGAATACTGGGAAGAAGATTTTCCGGATTTGAAAAGCTGATAGGACGGACTCGCCATGACACCGCGCTTCGTTCCGGCCTCTTTCTTCGGCATCGTGATCGGCCTTGCCGCGATCGGCCTCGGCTGGCGCGTCGCTGCGCATCACTGGGGGCTTCCGGTCGTGATGGCGGAATCGATCTGCGCTGTTGCGACCGCGGTCTGGCTGTTGTTGCTGATCCAATACACGCGCAAATGGATCGTCGCGCGCGGCGAAGCCTTGGCCGAAGTCGCGCATCCGGTCCAATGCTGTTTCATCGCGCTGATCTTCACCGCGTCGATGCTGATCGCAGCGGTGATTGCGCCCTATCAGGCCGGGTTGGCAGAGTTTCTCTTCGCCCTCTGCGCCGTGACAATGCTGCCGTTCGCGGCCTGGCGGCATGGCGGGCTATGGCGCGGTGGCCGCGATCTCTCGACCACGACGCCGGTCCTGTATCTGCCGACGGTCGGCGCGCCGCTCGTCGCCTGCGCCGTCGGCGGCGGCGCGTTTGGCTGGCACGATCTCGCCTGCGTCTTTTTCGGCATGGGCGTGTTGTCCTGGCTGGCGTTGGAATCCGTTATCGTCAACCGGCTGCTGAACGGGCCACCGTTGGCACCGCCGCTGCGCCCGACGCTCGGCATCCAGCTGGCGCCGCCGGCGGTGACGTGCGGGGCCTGGCTGTCGATCACGCAAGGCGAGCCCGATACGGTTGCGTTGCTGCTGTTCGGCTATGCGATCGTCGAGGCGCTGATCCTGCTGCGTCTGCTGCCCTGGATCGCCGAGCAGGGCTTCCCGATGGGCTTCTGGGCATTTTCGTTCGGTGTCGCCGCGCTCGGCGCTGACGCGGTGCGTTTCGTCGATCGCGGCGCGGCCGGCGCGTGGACATGGATCGCGCCGCTGGTCTTCGGTTTGGCCAACCTGATCCTGCTGCTGCTGGTGTTCAATTCCATTCGGCTGCTGCTGGCGGGCCGCGCGCTTCCGCCGCCGCTTGTGCAGCCTGTCCCTGCTCCTGCTGCATAGGCGATAAGCGCCGGCGCTGCTCGCGCACCGCGCACGCCGCCCGTAGGCTCGGGGCCATGCAGCGCCGGACCGACGGAACGATTAATCGCGACAGGGCGATCGGCATCGCCCTGGCGATCGTGGGCGTGCTCGCTTTCTCGATGAAGACGATCCTGGTCAAGCTCGCCTATGTCGAGTTGCAGGACGCGGTCACTTTGCTCGCGCTGCGCATGGTCGTGTCGGGGCCGGTGTTTCTGCTGGTCGCGTTGCGGGCGCCGGGCGAGAAAATGGATGCGCGTGGTTTCGCCAGCGCGGTGCTGCTCGGCGCCATCGGCTATTACGGCGCCAGTTTCTTCGACTTCGCCGGCCTGCAATATGTAACCGCCGGCATCGGCCGGCTGATCCTGTTCACCTATCCGACGCTGGTCGTGCTGTTCTCGATGGCGATCTTCGGGACGCGGCCGACCAAGCGCGAAGTGGCGGCGCTGCTCGTCACCTATGTCGGCGTCGGCTTCGTCGTGTCGTCGGGCTTGGTCGCGGGCAACAAGGATCTCCTGACCGGCGCCGGCCTGATCTTCGGCAGCGCCGCGATGTTCGCCGTCTATCTGATCTTCAGCGCCGGCTTCACGCGCCGCTACGGGTCGCTTCGCTACACCGCGATCGCGATGTGTTCGGCGACCGTGCTGTGCGTCGGCCAGTTCCCCGTGCTGCGCGATTGGTCGGCGCTGGATCTGTCCTGGCATACATACGGGATCGTGATCGCGCTCGGGCTCGGCAGCACGGTGCTGCCGACGTTCGCGATGGGCGAGGCGCTGCGCCGGCTCGGCGCCACCAAAGTCGCGCTGCTGGGCGGGCTGGGGCCGGTTTCGACCTTGCTGATCAGCGTCACCGGGCTGGAAGAAAAAATGACTCCGCTGCAGGTCTTCGGCGCCGTGCTGGTGCTCGGCGGCGTGCTGTTGACCACGAGCAAAGGCAAGACGCCGGTGCCGGTGCAGGATCCCGACTGACCATGCAGGCTACGGCCGCTTAAGCGTTCGCACCACTAGCGAGGTGCGAAGCTGCGTATTGGGACACAGCTTCGCCAGTCGTTCGGTGATCAGTTGCGTCAGCGCTTCGACCTTGTCGGCGCGCACGCGGGCGAGATAGTCGGTTTCGCCGGTGACGAGATGTGCTTCGAGAACTTCGGGCAGGTCCATCAGCACCGCTTCGAGCGTGTGACGGGCGCCGGATTCGTTGAGCGGCAGACCGATGCGCACGAACGCGTCGACATGCGGACCGAGCGCTTTTTCTTCGAGCTGCAGATGATAGCCGCGGATGACGCCGCGCGACTCCAGGGCGCGGAGCCGGACGCGACAGTGACGTCGAGAAACGCCGACCCGGGCGGCGAGCTCGCCCATCGGCAGGCGCGCGTCGCGCGCCAGGGTTTCGACGATGCGACGGTCGGTGCGATCGAGTCCGGTCATCATGGCGGTGCAAACCGTTGGGGCGAAAGGTCGGATGCGGTAACGCCTTCGCGCGCAATCGCGTCGGGCAGGTTCTGGCCGCGTGCCAGCGCCCCGGCGGTGATCGCCAGCGCGGGCGCGGTCTGGATGCCGTAGCCGCCCTGCGCGGCGAGCCAGAAGAAGCCCGACACGTTCGGCGCGAAGCCGATCACCGGCGTGCGATCAGCGACGAAGCTGCGCAGGCCGGCCCAGCGATGCGAGATG
>JAQGIE010000221.1 GCA_028291365.1 Rhodospirillales bacterium | reverse complement strand
GTTGCGCAAGCAGCTCGGCGACGGCGATGCACGCGCGCTGCGCTCGCTGGGCGCGATCGAGACCGCGACGCGTCGCGGCCGCGACCTGACGCGGCATCTCTTGTCCTTCGCGCGACGCCAGCATCTGCGGCCGGTGCCGATCTCGTTCGGCGAACGTATCGGCGCCATTCGCGAACTGTTCCTGGCCAGCCTGCCCACCCACGTCTCACTGGTGCTCGACGTGCCCAGCGAGGTGTGGCCGGTCGAGGTCGATCCCGGCGAATTCGAACTCGCGCTGCTCAACCTGATCGTCAATGCGCGTGACGCGATGCCGGCGGGCGGCACCGTGTCGATCACCGGTGAGAACGTGACGTTGCGCGACGGCGATGTCGCGCCGGGGCTGAGCGGCGACTTTGCGACCTTGACCGTGCGCGACACCGGCACCGGCATTCCGCCCGACATTCTGGCGCGCGTGTTCGATCCGTTCTTCACCACCAAGGGCGTGAACAAGGGCACCGGTCTTGGCCTGTCGCAGGTTTATGGTTTCGTGCGCCAGGCCGGCGGCCATGTCGTGGTGACGAGCGAGCTCGGCATCGGCACCGGCTTCACGCTCTACCTGCCCCGCGTGACCGCGACGCCGATCGCCGGGGTCGAACGGCCGGCGCTGAGCGCCCCGACTGGCTTGAGCGTGCTGGTGGTCGAAGACAATCCCGATGTTGCCGACGTCGCCGCTGCCTTGCTCGAACAGCTCGGCAATCGCGTGGTTGTGGTCGCCAATGCCGCCGACGCGCTCGATGTCATCGCGCGCGGCGACAGGCCCGACGTGTTGTTCAGCGACGTTGTGATGGCGGGCGACATGGACGGCGTCGATCTGGGACGCCGCGTGCGCGCGCTCTATCCCGATCTGCCGGTGCTGCTGGCGACCGGCTACAGCCAATCAGCCGAACGCGTCGGCGACGAATTCCCGATCCTGCACAAGCCGTACGAGATGGCCGACCTGAATCGCGCGCTGGGCGCATTGCTCGCGCATCGTCAGCCTGCGACACAAACCCGCAAACTGCGCGCCGTGACATAACCGGAACCGGCGCCGAGGTTGCCGGTTGGCGAGTCTCCAATCATCCGGGAGAGAGACAGCGCCATGTTCATGCACAACAAAAAGCTGATGTACACGGTCCGCGTCGCCGAACCGAATCCGGCGCTCGCGACTTTGATGCTCGAACAGTTCGGCGGTCCGCAGGGCGAGTTGGCGGCGGCGATGCGGTATTTCACGCAAGGGCTTTCCGAAAGCGATCCCGGGCGCAAAGACATGCTGCTCGACATCGCGACCGAAGAGCTGAGTCATCTCGAGATCATCGGCTCGATCATCTGCATGTTGAGCAAGAGCACGCAGGGCAAGCTGGCCGAAGGCGACGAGGAAGTCGGGGCGCTGTATGCCGAGATCACGCAGGGCGGCGAGAGCCACACCCATTCGATTCTTTATGGCGGCGGCGCGCCGCTAATCAATTCGGCAGGCGTTCCGTGGACCGCCGCTTATGTCGACACGATCGGCGATCCGGCATGCGATCTGCGGTCGAACATCGCTGCCGAAGCGCGCGCCAAGATCATCTATGAGCGGCTGATCAACGTCACGAACGATGCCGGCATCAAGGACGCGCTGGGATTCCTGATGACGCGCGAGATCGCACACCAGAAGAGCTTCGAGAAAGCGCTGTACGCGATGCAGCCCAACTTCCCGCCCGGCAAGCTGCCGGGCAAGCCGGAATTCACCGACGTCTATTTCGACATGTCGCAAAACGGATTCAACGGCGGCGCAGCCGCCGAGGGGACGGCAGCCGAGACGCACGACGGCCTGGACCGCGGTCCGTGGAACACCGGCCCCGAATGGACCATCGTCAGCGATCGTGAGGCGCAGGCCGCAGTGGATGGCGGCGATGGCAGCGCCAGCGTGAAACTCACGGCCCGGGAAAAAAAGACGGCGAAGAACTTCGCTGCACGCACCGCGTCGGATCCCGCCAGCGATCCGACCACGGGCGCCGATCTCGGTGCCGGCCCCGGCGCCGGCGCCACCAAGAAGACGCGCGAACACGCCGGGACCAACGCCTAAGCCGGCGACGACGTCACCCCCGCCGTCGGCGGGGGTGACATTGCGCGTGCCATACTGACTTCGGGCACATTTTACGCCGATGGAACGTTCATCGTGCATGATGCCCGAACCTGCCCTCGAGTCGGCACCGGCCTCAGCCGCGAAGCTGCGACGGCATGTTCGGATTCTGCTGGATCTAGCCCGGGTTTCGATGGAGTTCGGCCGTCTCGACCAGCTTCTCGACCAGGCCGTGCTGCATGTCGCGCGCGCGGTCGAGGTCAACCACACCAAGATCATGCGGTACCGGCGCGAGCACGCCGATCTGCTGATGGTCGCAGGTCGCGGTTGGAACAGCGGCGTGGTCGGCGCGGCGACATTCCCGACCGACTTTCGCTCGCCGCCCGGGCGCGCGTTCCTGACCGCCGAGCCGGTGGTGCTGGCCGATACCGGCGACGCGTCCGGCTTCGTGATCTCGCCGGTGCTGAAAGAACACGGCATCGTGTCGCTCGCCAACGTGCCGGTGCTGATCGACGGCGGCGCCTGGGGCGTGCTCGAAGCCGACAGCACCGGAGCTCGGGACTTCAGCACCGACACGATCCAGTTCATGATGACGGCCGCGGCCATCATCTCCATCGGGATCAAATTTCGGAGCGACGCGGGCCAGGACGCGGCGGCGGTGGCGGGCGAGATCGCACGGGCGCAGACCCGCGACATCCTGCTGCGCGAAATGCAGCACCGGGTGAAGAACAACTTCCAGGTCATTCTCTCGGCCATCTCGATCCAGCAGCGCCGCTACCGCAACACCGACGTCGAGCGCGCGCTGAACCATGTCGCGTCGCGCATCAACGCGATGTCGCTGGCCCATGACCAGCTGGCGACGCGCGACGAGGCCCAGGTCGTCGACATCGCGAACTATCTGCGCGTGCTGTGCGCGTCGATCCAGCAGCAGGCCGAGAATGTCGAGATCGAGATCGAGGCCGACGACGTCCGGCTACCGATCGACCGCGCCGTCTCGGTCGGCCTCATCGTCAACGAACTGATCACCAACAGCATCAAGCATGCCTTCGATGAAGGCGGCGGCCGCGTTCACGTTCGGCTGAGCAGCGGCGTCGGCTATGGCGAGGCGCGGCTGGTGATCGCCGACAATGGGCACGGGATCCAGACGCCGCGCCCAGGCGGGACGGGCCTCAAGCTTGTCGAAGCGCTGGTGCGCCATGTCGGCGGTCTTCTCGACCAGGAGAGCTCGTCGTCGGGCACCAGCACGACCTTGATCTTCCCGATCGTTTGACACGGCGTCAGTGACAGCCGGCTGGCGGGAACCGGACCGAGCTTCAAACATTCTCGACGATCGACATGGTCACGCAGGATTTCAAACGCACCACGCTTGCGCGCTGGCGCGCGGCGGCATGCCAAATCTCGGCCTCGGCGAAGCCGAGGCGCGCGACGTCGCCGCCTATCTGTTCATGCTGAACTAGCGCAGGCGCTGCCCGACGACGTCGAGCAGGTCCTGCACGCGAAACGGTTTGCGCAGGAGATGCGCGTCGGGCAGCCCGTCGCTCTCGTCGAGAAAGGCCTTGTCCCCCGAGATCACGATCACCGCCAGGCCGGGCACGCGCCGCCGTGCCTCGCGCGCCAGCCCGAGCCCGTCGACCTCGCCCGGCAGGCGCACGTTGGTGATCAGCACGCGCGGGCGAAGCCCGCCATCGAGCATCGCCATCGCATCGTCGGCGTTGGTCGCGGTGGTTACTGTCGGCGACAGGTCCTCCAGCGCATTTTCGATGATGTCGAGGATCATGGGCTCGTCCTCGACGACCAAGATCTGGCACGTGCCGGATTGGGGATCGCATGTCATGCCGGGATCAATTCCGGCGCCGCTGCCGTCGTTCCCGAACCGGTCTGAGATTCGCGTCCTACACGCGACGGAAGACGCTGCACTTTGCGAGGAATACGCGACGGTCCTCGACCGGCTCGAATCCGTACGGTCGCATCAGCGCGTGCAGATCCTGGGCGATATAATCGGCGTAGTACGGCTCGTGGAAGGCGACCGGAAACATGTCCAGCAGCGCGTCATACGGCTGGTGGTCGCCGGTCTGCAGCGTGTCGAGCAGCACGACGAGGCCACCCGGCTTCACCACGCGCGCGAGTTCCGCGACCACCTGGCTCCGCACCGCGCGCGGCAGTTCATGGAACAGGAATACGAGCGACGCGGCGTCGATCGAGGCCTCGGCGACCGGCAATTTTTCGGCCGCGCCCTGCACCGTCTGCACGCGCGTCCAGCGCGACAGAAGCGCCCGCGCGCGGTGCAGATAGGGCAGCGACAGGTCGAGCGCGATCAGCCTGGTGCGGGGGAACGCGGTCTTGAGCTGCGTCGACATCGCCCCGGTGCCGCAGGCGACGTCGAGCAGCACCGCGCCGCGCGCGCCGACCGACGACAGATGCCGTGCGATCGGCGCCAGCGCCTGCCGCCGCATCGCGTCTGCGGCGCCCACGAACAGGACTTCGACCTGATGATCGTAGAGACGCGCCGAGTGAGCCGAGAGATAGCCGTCGGTCTGGTCGTGAAAGCTCTGCCGATAATATTGCGGCAGCTTGGCGTCGTCCGTCGTGAGCCGTTCCGGACGGCCGCCCGCGAGTCGCGCGCGGCGCCGCGTCGCGACTCGCGGCACCTCGCGCAGGAACGCGACGGCGTCGGCGATCGCCTGCGGTGGCGACGGCAACAGGTTGCCGGGCGCGGGATAGAGTCCCGCCGCGACATGGGCCCAGTCGTCGGCGAACAGCGCGCGCAGATCGGCGCGGAACTCGGCCTCGCTCGGCATCGCCGAGCCCGGCCGTTTGCGCAGCCGCGTGCCGTCGATCCGGGCCGCGACCCGGTATTGTCCCGCGTACCAGGCGACGCGCAGGGTGCTGGCCAGCGCGTAGGCCCGGCCGCCGAGGCCGACCTTCTGCGTCACCAGCCCAAGCTCCTGCTTGCCGCCGGGCGCCTTGTCCTGGGGCCGGGCGCGTGCTTGCTTCGCCGGCGATTCAAGGGATGGGACCGGAGTTGGACATGGCTCGTGTGCGGACGCTGGACGCAGCGGAACTCGACGGCAAGGTGGCGCTGGTGCGCGCCGACCTGAACGTGCCGATGCAGGACGGCAAAGTCACCGACACCGCCCGCATCGACCAGTCCAAACCGACCGTCGACGCGCTGGTCGCGGGTGGCGCGAAGGTCGTGCTGATGTCGCATTTCGGCCGTCCCAAAGGTGGTCGTGACGAGAAATACTCGTTGCACCAGATCGTGCCCGCTCTGGGCGAACGGCTGGGCCGCACCATCCGTTTCGCGGCCGACTGCGTCGGCCCGGCGACGCACCAAGCGGTCGACTCGCTGGCCGCGGGCGAAGTGCTGTTGCTGGAAAATCTGCGCTTCCATCCGGAAGAAGAAGCCAACGACTGGAACTTCGCCGAGCTTCTGTCCGAGCTGGGCGATCTCTATGTCAGCGATGCGTTCTCGGTGGCGCATCGCGCCCATGCCAGCGTCGAGGCGATCGCGCGGCTGATGCCGTCTTACGCCGGCATCGCCATGCAGGGCGAGCTGCAGGCGCTCGACCAGGCGCTGGAGCATCCGAAACGGCCGGTGATGGCGGTGGTCGGCGGCGCCAAGATTTCGACCAAGCTCGAACTGCTCGGCAATCTCGTGCGCAAGGTTGACGCGTTGGCGCTGGGCGGCGGCATGGCGAACACGTTTCTCGCGGCGCGCGGACTGGCGATCGGCAAGAGTCTGGTCGAGAAAGACATGCTCGGCGAAGCGCGCCGCATCGCCGACATCGCCGCCAAGGCGGGCTGCGACCTGATCCTGCCGGTCGACGCGGTGATCGCGCGCGAGTTCAAGGCCAACGCGCCAAGCGAAACCGTGCCTGTCGATGCGGTCCCCGACGACGCGATGATTCTCGATATCGGTCCCGACTCGATCGACGCGCTGTGCCAGCGCCTCGCCTCGGTGAACACGGTGTTATGGAACGGTCCGCTGGGCGCGTTCGAGCTGGCGCCGTTCGATCGCGGCACGGTCGAGGTGGCGCAGCAGGTCGCCGCCCGAACCCGGAAAGGCCACCTCACCTCGATCGCCGGCGGCGGCGATACCAGTGCCGCCATGGCCCATGCCGGAGTCGAAGAGCGCTTCACCTATATCTCGACGGCGGGCGGCGCGTTTCTGGAATGGCTCGAGGGCAAGACTTTGCCCGGCATTGCCGTCCTCTGCGACGAGATCAACCAGCAGCCGAATGAAGCCGCCTGATCCACGGCCAATCGCAGGAAATTCCACAGTTTTCTTGACGCGGACGGGTCCGCGCACGTAGACCCGGGCCCATGGCCGGAGTCGCACCAACAGGTGGTTTGCTACGCAACGTCGTTTCGTTGCTGCGGACCCTGTCGGCCCCTCCCCCAACTCCCGACCGCGCCAGCGGCGCCAGCGCCCCTCGCGGGCAAAGCCTGGTGCAGCCCAATGGCGACGTCGGAGGTCCGGTCCCGCCGCAACCGCCCGGCCGGGTCCTGGACCAGCCCCGCCTCACCGCCGTGCAGCTCGAATATTCACCGCCGTCCGGCGGGTTCGACCCCTACGCACGGCGCGGCACCTACCTAGACATTACGGTCTGATTCACGCTGATCGGGCCCCCACCGGGGGCCCCTGGATCATTCTGCTGTGATCATTCCGTGGCCTTGTTTCCCGATTCAGATTCTGGAAACTCGTGCGGCGCAGGTTTCGGCCCATGCCCGACACGCTGTCGATCCCGGCCCTGCTTTCGAACGAAGCCACCCGCCTGCACGCCTATTGGCAGGCCAAGGCACACGGCGGCGTGCCGGTTCGCAGCGCGCTCGATCCGGTGCTCGAGATCCCGCAGCTCGTCGCCAGCACCTTCCTGCTCGACCGCATCGGCACGCGTTGGCGCCATCGCCTGGTCGGAACCAAGATCGTGCGCCAGATCGGTTGCGACGTGACGGGCCAGTGGTTCGACACGCTGTACGGCGAGCAGTCGCAATTCGTGCTCGAATGGTTCGAGCGAATCCGCAACGAGCGTAGGCCGATGCATTTCCACGGCACCACGCCGGCCGGACCGGCGCGCCGTTGGAGCTCGGTCGAACTGTTGTGCCTGCCGCTGTCGACGGCGCCGGGCGGTCCCGTCACCCAGCTCTTTGGCGGCATGTGGTTTCCGCCCGACTGGAAGGACGG
>JAQGIE010000219.1 GCA_028291365.1 Rhodospirillales bacterium | reverse complement strand
CTTCTCCATCTCCACCGCCTGCCATCCGATATCGCGGCGGCAGAAGCCCTGCGGCCAGTGGATGCGCTCCACCGCCTGATAGGCGCGCTGCTGCGCTTCGGCGACGGTCTTGCCGGAGGCGGATACGTTCAGCACGCGCCCGCCATTGGCCAGGATCCCGCCGCCCCTCTCGACCGTGCCGGCGTGGAAGATCTCGACGCCGTCGACTTTGGCGGCGTCATCGAGTCCCTCGATGCGGCTCCCTTTGGCATAAACGCCGGGATAGCCGTTCGCCGCCATCACCACCGTCAGGGCGGCTTCGGGAAACCAGCGCAGATCGAAATTCTTCAACTGTCCGTCGCATGATGCCAGCATCGCCGGCACGATATCCGACATCATCCGCAGCATCAGCACCTGGCATTCGGGATCGCCGAAGCGGACATTGTATTCGAACAGCTTGGGTCCCTCCGACGTCAGCATGATTCCGGCATACAGCACGCCGCGAAACGGCGTGCCGCGCGCCTTCATGCCCCGCACCGTCGGAAGGATGATCTGCGCCATGATCTCGGCGTGGATTTCCGGCGTCACGAACGGGGTCGGCGAATAGGCGCCCATGCCGCCGGTGTTCGGCCCCTTATCGTTGTCGAACACGCGCTTGTGGTCCTGCGCGGAGGCGAGCGCGATCGCGGTCTCGCCGTCGCACAATGCAAAGAAGCTGATCTCGCGCCCGGCGAGATATTCCTCGATCACCACCTCCGTGCCGGCCGCGCCGAACGCGCCGTCGAACATCATGGCGACGGCGTCTTCGGCTTCCCGCAAGGTCTGGGCGACAACCACCCCCTTGCCAGCGGCGAGGCCGTCGGCCTTGACCACGACCGGCAGCGGACGGCTGGCGGCGAAATCCTTGGCCGCCCCGGCGCTGGTGAACCGGCCATAGGCGGCGGTCGGAATCCCGTGCCGCGCGGCGAAGTCCTTCATGAAGCCCTTGGAGCCTTCGAGCCGCGCCGCCGCTTCGCTCGGGCCAAAGGCGGCGATGCCGCGTTCGGCGAGACGATCGACCAGCCCCGCCACCAGCGGCCCTTCGGGCCCGACCACGACCAGATCCACCGCCTGCGCGACGGCAAATTCGGTCAGCGCCTGCGTATCGTCGGCCCTGATCGGCACCAGCTCGGCGATTTCGCCGATGCCGGCATTGCCGGGCGCGCACCAGAGCTTGGTCAGATGCGGCGATTTGGCGATGGCGAGGGCCAGCGCATGCTCGCGCCCACCGCCGCCGACGAGGAAGACCTTCATGGGAACCGGCGTATAATCTTGCGCATGGAAGCGAGCAACCGAACCAATCTCGAGCCCTACACGGTCGGCGAGCTGTCGGGCGCGCTGAAGCGCACGATCGAGAGCGAATATGGGCAGGTCCGCGTGCGCGGCGAGATCTCGCGCGCCAAGCGCCACCCCTCGGGCCATGTCTATTTCGGCCTCAAGGACGAGTTCGCCTGTATCGAGGCGGTGGTCTGGCGCTCCAGCGTCGCCCGCCTCCTCACCCAGCCCGAAGACGGAACCGAGGTGATCGCGACCGGGCGGCTCACCACCTACGGCGCGCGCTCGCAATATCAGCTGGTGGTCGAAGCGCTCGAACTCGCGGGCGAAGGCGCGCTGCTCAAGCAGATCGAAGAGCGCAAGAAGCGCCTCGCCGCCGAAGGCCTGTTCGATTCGGCGCGCAAGCAGCCGTTGCCGACCTTGCCCACCGTTATCGGCGTGGTGACGTCGCCGTCGGGCGCGGTGATCCGCGATATTCTCCATCGGCTCGAAGACCGCTTTCCGCGCCGCGTGCTGATCTGGCCCGTGGCGGTGCAGGGCGCCGGTGCGGCGGAACAGATCGCAGCCGCGATTCGCGGATTCAATGCGCTGCCGGTCGACGGCCCGGTGCCGCGCCCCGACGTGCTGATCGTGGCGCGCGGCGGCGGCAGTCTCGAAGATCTGATGCCGTTCAACGAAGAAATCGTGGTGCGCGCCACCGCCGAGAGCGCGATCCCGCTGATCTCGGCGGTGGGCCACGAGACCGATACGACCCTGATCGATTTCGCCTCCGACCGGCGCGCGCCGACGCCGACCGCGGCGGCCGAGTTCGCCGTGCCGGTGCGCGCCGACCTGGCTGCGCGCGTGCGCGAGATCGGGGCGCGGCTCGACACGATTGCGGCGCGCAGCCTGGACCAGCAGCGCACGCATTTGACCGCGCTGTCGCGCGGCCTGGTTCACCCCCGGCAAGCGGTCGAGACGGCGTGGCAGCGCGTCGACGATCTGCTCGAACGCCTGTCGCGCTGCGCGCAAGTCGCGGTGCCCAACCGGGCGCGCGACGTCGCCGCCCTGGCAAGCCGGCTGCGTCCGCCGCGCGACCTCGCGGTCGAGAAAGCGCGCACGCTCGACGGCTGGACGCACCGGCTCGGCGCTGGTCTGCAGCGCTGTGTCGACAAGGAGCATGCGCGGCTCGACCGCACCGGCGCGCTGCTCGAAAGCCTGTCCTATCGCCGCGTGCTCGAGCGCGGCTTCGCGCTGGTCACCGACGCCGAGGACCACCCGGTCACGTCGAAGGGTGACGCGCGCGGTGCGCTGACGATCGAATTCGCCGACGGCAAAGTCGGCGTCGTCGCCGGCCCGGCCCCCAAGCGCAAGCGCGACGATGAACCGAAAGAGCAGAAGGCGCTGTTCTGATGTATCTGCCGCCGAATTTCAAAGTTGACGACCCGCAGGTGCTGCACGAGGCGATGCGCGCGCATCCGTTCGCGACCTTGGTCACCAACCGTGCCGACGGTCCGTTCGCGTCGCATCTGCCGTTGCTGCTCGACGCGCAGGACGGTGAATTCGGCACGCTGGTCGGCCACGTTGCCAAAGCCAATCCCCATGCGCGCGTGCCGGAAGGCGACGAAGGCTTGGCGCTTGTGATCTTCCAGGGACCGCAGGCCTATGTTTCGCCGGCCTGGTATCCGAGCAAGCGCGAGCACGGCAAGGTCGTGCCGACCTGGAACTACGTCGCGATCCACGCCTATGCGCGGGTCGAACGGTTCGACGATCCGGTGCGGCTGCGCGCGTTGGTGTCGCGCCTTACCGACCGGCACGAAGCGTCGCGCACCGATCGCTGGAAGGTCGACGACGCGCCGGAAGCGTTCATCCAGACGCAGCTCAAAGCCATTGTCGGCCTGTCGCTGCGCATCGAGCGGATCGAAGGCAAAGTGAAGCTGTCGCAGAACCGCCCTGAAGCCGATCGTGTCGGCGTCATCGACGGCCTGTCACAGTCCGATCTTGCCGGCGACCGTGACGTAGCCGCCGCGATGCGCGCGCTTCAGCGCGGGCAGTAGTCGGGGGGCGGCTTCACGCCAGTCAGTCGCAGGATCGGGAATGGTTCGTGCACGTCATACACGCCGACCGGTTCGGTCGACGCGGCAAGCTCGCTGACATTTCCGCGCATCAGTTCGGAATCGATCACGAAATATTGCGGTCGGCCGGCGTCGAAAATCGCCTTCACCAACTCGGTTCGGACGCAGCGGTGCACGAACGGCAGCTTGGCCGCGAACTTGTCGTTATAAAAAAGCAGCGAACCGGACATGATGTCCGACCACACGACGGCATCGGGTGCGAGGACTTCCTGCGGAACTTTCATCGGAAAAGGCGTCGCGTCGGACGCTTTCATCCGTACGCCGATCAGGCAGGCAAAACCAAACAGGATGGAAGCGACGAGCGGTGCGGGCACCGTGAAGCGCGGGGCCGACAGCCGGCACCATGCAAAGCTGACGAGAAACACCGCAAGAACGCTCGCGGGCACCAGGTAGTACGGCGCGGTCACGCTATAGATCAGGAAGAACGCGGTCGTGACCACCATCACGAACAGCGAGGCGGCTACCGCGTTGCGTAGCGCGCGACCCGAGCGCGGGATTGCGCGCGCCAAAGCGAAGCCGAGAAAAGCCAGGGTGCCATCGACAAAGACGGCATCGTCGCCGCGCCGGAAATAGAAGTCGATGTTGTCGGAGATCCCGGCCCAGGACAGGACCATTCGGTTTACGTCCTCGGCGGCATAGGACAATTGAAACGGGCTGCCGGTATTGACCCATTGGGACATCGCCAACACGCCCAACCCGGATGCGAGAAACATCGCCGAACCCGCGACCAGGGCGAAGCCGTTGCGGGTCCAGGCGCGCCAGGTCCACAACCGGCCTTCCAGCAACAGGAACAAGCCCAGCCCAGCCACGACGAAGATGTTCGGCAGCCGAATGAGCACGAGAACGCCGCACATCAGACCGAGCAACATCCCGACGACGAGCTGTCGCGCCCCGGTGACCTCGAGCAGCCGCAGCGCGGCGAGCGCGCATCCAGGAATGAAGGCGACCGACCACGGGATCGAGAAACTCGCGAAATTCATCGGGATGCGCAGCATTTCGATGGTTGCGAGCAGCGCGCCACCGAGCAGGACCGTCGTCACGGCGCGCGGATGGTACAGAAAGCATGCGTAGAGCATCGCCATCGTCGCGAGGCCGATCGCGATCGTGAAAGAGTGCTGTCCGCCGGTTCCATACGGAAACAGTGCGAGAAGCAAACTGGTCCCAGGCGGATACTGCAGAATGACCTGATCGGATCCGGCGTCGTAGTGATGACAATGCGGCGCGACGCCGGTGGCCCATGTCGCTACCGGACGGCCCAGCGATTTTGCAATCTCGACCAGATACCGCGTGTCGGCGCGGTCGATCGCCGTGTCGAATCCGCCGGCGAGACCTTTCTCCTGAAAGAGTTGTGCGCCTCGAAGATAGCCGAATGGATCGCAACCAAAGGCGTAGCTGTTTCCCGGGTTGCGCGCCGGCGTCGCCAAGGACATGAATCCGATTGTGAGCAGGGCGATCGGCAGAAGCAGCTGCGCCCACCGGAGGACAAGCGGCCTGCCTTCGACCGCGAACGCGGCAAATCGTTCGGTTCGGTTCATCATCGACGATTTTCTAAAGATTTCCCGCTTCGATCCAGTTCCGCATTTCCAGATCGAGCTCGCACACGCCGCGCGCCACGCCCTGCTGGCGCAGCCACGTCCGCATCCCGTCGAGATAGCCGGGATCGTCGATGCGGAACGGTCCCCAGCCGGGCGGCGTCCAGGTGCTGACGCCGTTGGACGTCGGCACGTGGAAACGCTGCGCCAGCAGCATCGCGTCGATTGCGGGCGCGTAGCCGCGCGTGATGAAATCAGGGTTGGGAAACATCGGGCGCTCGAATCCGCGCACCACGTAGAAGACGCGACAGGAAGGCGGCGGTGCCGGAACGCTGTCGAGTAAAGCGACTTCGGAATGGCGGAACAGCGCGTGCAACGGCACCGGGCCGTAATAGCCGCTATTCGCCTGCTCGCCCAGCAGCAGCGCCGCGAACAGGCAGGAGACCACCACCAGCCCGCGCCGCGCCAGCCAGGCCAGCACGACACAGGCGACCGGCACCGCCGCAAACGGCAACACCATCTGGGCCCGGCCGAGCGCGCGTAGCGCGTTGCCGCCGGGCACGAAGTCGTAAACCAAGCGCCACAGGCCGACCGGGCCAAAGCGCGTGATGAGCAGCAGCCAAAGGAGACCGGTCGCGGCGCAGATCAGCGCGCCGATGCGCCACGGCGCCGGCAAGGCGCGTCCGCGCAACGCGATGCAGGCGCCACCGATCACCAGCGTGGCGAACAGGATCGGCGTCAGGGACGTGATGCTTTCGATGTTGCCAGCCTTGTCCCATCCGCGTGCAAGCCAGCCCCACAGGTAGTTGCCGGTGCCGACCGCGAACCAGTCGTGGGGCGTCACCTGGCTGGACAGGGCAGCGGCACGGTCGTGTCCGCGATAGATGCGCAACTGCGGCAAATAGAGACGCACGAATTGGATGAGTCCGGCTGCGAGCAGCAGTGCGGCGGCGAGTGCGCCGGGCCAGACGCGACGGAGGACCGGCTGCAACGCCACCGTCGGTCGCGCCAGCAGCCATGCGACGAGCAAGCCGAGCCCGAAGAAGGCGACCATGTACCAAGTCCCGTTGAACGAACTCAGCGACGCGCCGCCCAGCAAACCGCCTGCAACGATGCCGGCGAGAATGCGCCGTCCGATCCGTTCATCCGTGCACGCGACCTGCACGGCGAGCGCGATCCAGGGCGCGAAGAAGTAGGTGGTGAACTGCGTGTGCCCGATATGCACCGCCCAGACATTCTGCAGCGCGAACAGCGCACCGCCGAAGATTGCAACGGGCGCGGGCAGGCGCAGGATCCGGCGCAGCACCAGCGCGGCGCCAACGCAGGCGACCGCGCGCATCAGCACCAGAGTCAGTTCGCGCGCCAGGTACGGATCGCCGCCCAACGCGCGCACCGCTCCGTACGGAAAGGCGAACAGAAAAAAAGCCTCGGTGAAGCCGAGAACGCCGGGCCAGGGATGGAAGAAATTCGGCGATGGCCACGCCTCGTAGCCGCGCAGCGCCGACAGCCAGTGTTCCATGAACACGGTCTCGATGCGCGAATCGGCGATGTCGCCCGACAGCGTGTCAAAACCCGACAGAAAGAAGCGGCGGAACTGCCAAAGCAGGACCAGCGCGACCGCCGCGGCGAGCGGCAGCGCGATACGCCTTGCGGCGAACGGCTGGGGCGGGCTGATCGGGGCGGCGGCGGTCGTCATGGGCCGCGACATCCCACAAACCCGCCCCACATGCCAGCGCGGCATGATCCAACCGGATCATGATCTAGCCCGTTTTCCCTCCGCGAACCGGCTGGCGGGAAAACGCGCTAGTCGGGCAGGCCCGCATTCTGCGCCGCCAACTCGGCCAGCGCGGCGAGATCCGAATCGGCCGGGCTGCGATGCAGCGCGCTCAGCGCCGCGTCGTGCAGCACGCTCGCGACCGGCATCGGCACCTTGGCGCCATCGGCTGCGTCGAGCACGAGCCCAATATCCTTGAGCGCCAGGCCCAGCCCGAAGCCGGCGGGCCGGAAGCGCTTCTCGACGATGGCGGTGCCATAAATCTTGTGCACCGGTCCGCTGAACAAGGTCTCGGTCAGCAGCCCCAAGAAGGCAGTTTCGTCGAGGCCCGAACTGCGTGCCAGCGCCACCGTTTCACCCAGACTCTGCACCGTCGAGACGATCAGGTAGTTGCCGCACAGCTTGGCGACGTTGGCCTGCTGCGGCTGGTCGCCGGCGCGGAAGGTGCGATGCGCGATCGCGTCGAAGACGGGCTGGGCGCGATCGATCGCCTCGGCAGGACCGGCGGCGAGCACGATCAGCTTGCCCGCAGCGGCCGCATCGGGTCGTCCGAACACCGGCGCCGCGACATAGGCCTGGCCGCGCGACGCATGCTCGCCGGCCAGCCGGGCCGAGAGCGCGACCGAGATCGTGCTTGAGGATACGTGGATCGCGCCCGCCGGCAGCCCCTTGAGCAGCCCGCCGGCCAGCGCCGCTTCGAGCGCCGCGTCGTCGGCAACCATGGTGAGCGCGAGCTCAACGTCGTGCACCGCGTCCTCGATGCTCGACGCGACGCGGGCCCCGTCCTGGGCCAGCGCCTCGGCCTTGCCGCGGCTGCGATTCCACACCGCGACCTGATGGCCCGCCTTGCACAGATTGCGCGCGATGCCCGCGCCCATCTTGCCAATTCCGATCACTGCAACGCGCATGGCGGACCTCCAGGGTTGGACCTGGATCACATGGCGCGCCCGGCGGGCCTGTCCATCGTCAAGCGGGATCGAGGCTGGCGTTTCCCTGTGGGCGGAGGGAAACGCGAACCAAAGCTGGTCAGTCCGGCCAGCGCCGATGCAGCCACAGCCACTGTTCCGGCCGTTCGCGGATCCAGTCTTCGAGCATCGCATTGGCGCGGCGCATCGTGGCGACGTCGTCGGCGGGGCGGTCGCCGGTATCGTCGACCTGCAGCGGCTCGTAGAAGGTGATGCGAAAGCGCGCGCCGCCCAGGCGTTCGATCCGCATCGGCACCACCGCGCCTTTATATTTGCGCGCCAGCTGCGCCACAGCCGGCGCGGTCATCGCATCGCGGCCGAAGAATTCAACGGCGACGCCGTCATTCATCTTCTGGTCGATCAGCACGCCGAGCTGCCCGCCCTTGGACACGTGCTTGATCATGCCGCGCGCGCCCTCGGGGCCCTTGGCGAATTGCTGCGGGAAGGCCCGCATGCTGTCGAGGATGCGCGCGCTCCACGGGTTGTTGGGCGCGCGATAGACCGAGGCCAGCGGCACGCCGAGATGACGCGCGTAATAGGCGGGCACTTCCCAATTGGCGATGTGCGCGCCGACCACCAGCACCGGCACGTTCCGCTTGGCATATTCCTGCAACCGCTCGCCGCCGATCATCTCGACGCGGCCCGATTTGGGATCGCAGATCTCGCCCAGATGCGGGTACTCGGCGACGACGCGGCCGAGATTGTCGTACATGCCGCGCAAGACCAGGTCGGCATCGACATCGGGCAGCGAGCGTTCGAGATTGCGCCTCGCCTTGCGCGAGCCGGCGAGGCGCGGACCGACGGTGCGGCCGATCCAGCCGCCCAGCGATGACGCGGTGTCGACCGGCAACAGGGCGAAGATCTGCAGCAGCGCCTGCAAAGCAGCCGCTTCGATCGCGTACCGCAGGCGCTTCACTTTTTGAACGCCTTTTTCAGCACCTGGCCCAACGCCGACGGGTCGTAGAAGGAGGCGCGGACTTCGACCACGTCGGCAAAATTTGGCGGCAGCCGCACCGCATCCTTGGTCGTCGTGATCAGCGTCGCGCCCGCCTGTTTGGCGGCCGCCTTCAGTTCGTTCTGCTCGGACTTGGTGAAGCGGTGATGATCGGCGAAGGCGCGAAAGCCCGCGATGCGCGCGCCCATCTGCTCCAAGGTGGCACGAAATTTCTGCGGCCTGCCGATGCCGGCGAAGCCGAACACTTTCTTGTTGGCGAGATCGGGCCGGTACGCCGGCAGCAGCCGCGCTTTCAAAATCGGAATGCCGCGCACGCGCTGCGCGAGTCCAGTCGCGTCCTGGCCCAACAGCACCAGCGCGTCGGCGCGGCGCAGCGCGCGCCGCGGCGACTCGCGCAGCGGTCCCGCCGGGATCGCCTTGCCGTTGCCGAACCCGACGGTTCCGTCGACCACCAGCAGCGAGACCGACTTGTGCAACGACGGGTCCTGGAACCCGTCATCGAGCAGCAGGATGCGCGCGCCGCGGTCGATCGCGATCCGCGCAGCGGCGACGCGATCGCGCGCCACCCAGGTCGGCGCGACTTCGGCCAGCAGCAGCGCCTCGTCGCCGACCGAGCCCGCGTCGTGCATCTTGGGAACGACGCGCGCCGGACCGGTGATGCGCCCGCCATAGCCGCGCGTGATGATGTGCACTTTGAAATTCTGTTCGATGAACATGCGCGCCAGCGCCATCACCACCGGCGTCTTGCCCGAGCCGCCCGCGGTGGCATTGCCGACGCAGATCACCGGCACCGGTGCGCGCCAGCGCGGCTTCTGCATCAGCCGCAGCCGCGTGCCGAGCGCATAGAGCGATCCGAGCGGCGTGAGGAGCGTCGCCAGCGCCGAATCGGATTGGTTCCAGAAGCCGGGGGTTCTCACGCTTTGTAGCCCAGCACCGGAGCGAGCGCGTCCGCAACCGCGTCGAGCACGGCGCGCTCGCTGGCCGCGAAGGCGCGGCCGGCGTCGCCCATCACCCGCGCCTGGTCGGGATGGGCGAGCAGCCGCGCCACCTCATGCGCCAGCGCCGCCGCGTCCTGCACCGGACGGGCGGCTCCCGCCGCAATCAGCGACTCCGCGACTTCGGCGAAGTTGCGCATGTCGGGGCCGAACAAGGTGGCAGCGCCGAGCCGTGCCGGCTCGATCGGATTGTGGCCGCCGATCGCGGCAAAGCTGCCGCCGATACAGGCTACCGGCACGGCGCGGAACACGGCGCCCAGCCGACCCAGCGCGCCGATCACATGTACGTCGCCCAGCGGCCCTTCTTCGTCCCGCGAGACGATGCGGCTGTGGCTGCGCGCCAGGTCGGTGACCGCATCGGCGCGCGCGGGATGGCGCGGCGCCAGCACGGTGACGAGACCGGGATGACTCGCGCGCAGCTTTGCGTCGGCTTCGAGCGCGACCTCTTCCTCGCCTTCGTGACTCGAAACAAAGGCCCAGGCCGGACGCGTCTCGCGGCTTTCGAGCAGCGCGCGCAGCGAAGCTGAATCCGGCAGCGGGTCGGCCGCGTATTTGAGATTGCCCAGCGCACGCACGTCGGCAGCGCCCAGCGCGCGCCAGCGCGCCGCGTCGGCTTCGCTCTGCGCCAGCACCAGCCGGAAGGCGGTGACGAGGTCGCGCGCGATCATCGGCGTCCGCGACCAGCGCCGCGCCGAACGTTCGCTGAGACGCCCGTTGACGATGGCGGCGGGTAGATTCCGCTGCGCCAGTTCGCCGAGCAGGTTCGGCCACAGCTCGCTTTCCACCAGCACCGCCGCATCCGGGCGCCAGTGATCGAGAAAGCGGCGCACCCAGCGTCGCCGGTCCATCGGAAAGAATTGCGTCAGCACGCCGGCCGGCAGGCGGCGTTCGAGCAGCTCGGCCGCGGTCACCGTTCCGGTCGTCAGCAGCAAGGTCGCTTCGGGCGCGCGGCGCGCGACTTCGTCGAGCAGCGCCAGGGTCGACAGCGATTCGCCGACGCTCGCGGCGTGGAACCACAGCACGCGGCCTTGCGGACGTTCGGCGCCGGCGATGCCGGTCCGTTCGGGCCAGCGCGTCGGATGTTCCTTGCCGCTTCTGCGACGCTGCGCCAGCAGCAACGGCGCCGCGATCGACGCGGCCATTCGGTACAGCGCGCGCAGCATCAGATGCAGGGCTGGACGTTGGCGAGGAATTGCTGCGCCGAGGCTCGCCACGAATGATCGAGCGCGAAGCGCCGGCAGCGGTCGCGCGGAATCGCCAGGGCTTGTTCGATGGCGTAGCCGAGATCTTCATCGAGACAGGCGACGTCGCTGTCGCCCAGCACGTCGATCGGTCCTGCCACCGGATAGGCTGCGACCGGCACGCCCGATGCCAGCGCTTCGAGCATCACCAGCCCGAACGTGTCGGTCCTGGACGGAAACACGAACACGTCGGCGGCGGCGAAGGTGCGCACCAGCGCGTCGCCGTGCTGCACGCCGAGAAACTGCACGTGCGGGTATTTGCGCGCCAGTTCGGCGCGCTTGGGTCCGTCGCCGACCACGATCTTGGTGCCGAGGAAGCGCGCTTCGAGAAACGCTTCGATGTTCTTCTCGACCGCGACGCGCCCGACATAGAGCGCGATCGGCCGTGCGATACCCGCGAACAAGTCGTCATCGCCATCCTGGCAAGGCCGGAACTGCTCGATGTCGACGCCGCGGGTCCAGCGGCGCAGGTGACGAAAGCCGCGCTCGGCGAGTTCGCGCTCGAGCGAGTTGGTCGCCACCATCAGCGCCGACGAATTGGCATGGAAATGCCGCAGCACCGCGTAGGAAACCGACAACGGCACCGGCGCGCGTTCCGCGACATACTCGGGAAAGCGCGTGTGATAGCTGGTGGTGAAGCGCCAGTTGCGCGACCGGCACAGGCTGCGCGCGGCCCAGCCCAGCGGCCCTTCGGTCGCGATATGGATCGCGGTCGGCGCGAAGCGCTCGACTTCTTCGCTCAGGCGGCGGCCCGGCGTCAGCGCGACGCGAATCTCCGGATAGGTGGGCAGCGGCACGGTGCGAAACCGGTCGGGTCCGACGAAGGCGACGGCATGGCCGAGCGCCTCCAGCTCGGTGCCCGTGGTGGACAGCGTGCGGACGACCCCGTTGATCTGCGGGTGCCAGGCATCGGTGACGAAAAGAATACGCAAACGGACGACCGATCGTGGCCTTCAGGCCGCTTTGGCGATGGCGACGACTTTGTTGGCGCTTGCTGCCCAGCGCAGGATTTCCAGCCGCCCGTCGGGATGCTCGACCAGAGCGGTGCAGCTTTCGACCCAGTCGCCGTCATTGATGTAGGTGACGCCGTCCATGTCGCGCATCTCGGCATAATGAATGTGGCCGCAAATGACGCCGTGGCAACCGCGCCGCCGTGCTTCGTCCGACAGCGCCTTCTCGTAGCGGCCGATGAATTCGACCGCGTTCTTGACCTTGTGCTTGAGATAGGCCGACAGCGACCAATAGCCGTGTCCGGTGGCGCGACGCACCAGGTTGAAGCGCGTATTGATCCACATCGCCGTGCGATAGGCGTAATCGCCGAGCCAGGCCAGCCACGGCGCGTAGTTGCACACGATGTCGAACTGGTCGCCGTGAATGACGAGAAAGCGGCGACCGTCGGCGGTGACGTGCTCGTGATCGTCGACGATGCGGATGCGGCCGAATTGGTGGCCCAGGAACTGACGAAAGCCTTCGTCGTGATTGCCCGGGATATAGATGATGTCGGTGCCTTTGCGGGCCTTGCGCAGGATTTTCTGCACCACGTCGTTATGCGCCTGCGGCCAATACCATTGCCGTTTCAGGCGCCAGCCATCGACGATGTCACCGACCAGATAGAGCGTGTCGGATTCGGTCTGGCGCAAAAAGTCGAGCAGCAGCTCGGCCTGGCAGCCTTTGGTCCCGAGATGAACGTCTGAAATCCAGATCGCGCGATAGTGCCGGGCGGTCTCACTCGACATGTCGGGGGTCTCCCCAGGCCGCTATACCGGCGGTCGTATAGCCGACTCGGCTGATTCCTTCCACTGCCGCAGCGTACTCGCCGCTTACTGGCCGGCGATGGTCATGCCGTCGATCCGGACCGTCGGGGTGTCGACGCCGGTCTTTATCTCCAGATCGTCGGCGGGAATCAGGCGCTCGAACATCTGGATGAGGTTGGCCGCGATGGTGATCTCGCTCACCGGATAGGCGAGCTGCCCGTTCTCGATCCAGAAACCCGCGGCCCCCCGGCTGTAATCGCCGGTTACCAGCGACACGCCCTGGCCCATCAGGTCGGTGACGTAGAGCCCCTGCTTGATATCGCTCATCAGTGCCGCCGGGGTCACCGAACCGGGCGCGATGGTCACGTTGGTCGGGCCGGGGCTGGGCGGACCGCCGACGCCGCGCGACGCGTGGCCGGTGGTGGTCAGGCCCAATTGCCGCGCCGAGCGCGTGTCGAGCAGCCAGCTCGTCAGCACCCCGTCTTCGACCAGCGCGCGCCGTCCGGTCGCGACCCCTTCGCCGTCGAACGGGCGCGAGCGGAAGCCGCGCTTGATCTGCGGATCGTCGACGATCTGGATTCCCGGCGCGAAAATCCGCTGGCCGAGCCTGTCCTTCAGGAAGGACGTGCCGCGGGCGATGCTGGGACCGCCGATCGCGCCCAGCAAATGGCGCAGCAGCCCCGCCGCGATGCGCGGATCGAACACCACCGGCAGCGTCGAGGAAGCGATCTTGCGCGGCCCCAGCCGGCGCACCACGCGCTCCCCCGCCTTGCGCCCGATCGTGGCGGCGTCGGGCAGGTCGGCGAAGAACACCGACTGCGCGAAGTCATAGTCGCGCTCCATCTGCCCATCGCGTTCGGCCAGCACCGCCACCGACACCGACGTGCCCGACACGCCGTAGCCGCCGGCGAATCCGTTCGAGGTGACGAGCGCAATGTCGGAATGGCTCCAGCCCGCGTTGGCCCCGTCGGAATTGGTGACGCCCGGAACTGCAAGCGCGGCGCGTTCGGCCACGGTGGCGAGCTCGATCAGTTTTTCGACCGGCGGCTCGGTGCTGTCGGCGAGATCGAGATCGGGGATGTCGCGCGCCAGCATGGAGGCGTCGGCGAGCCCGCAATAGGGATCCTCGGGCACCGCGCGCGCCATCGCGACGGCGCGTTGGACCAGCGCCTCGACCGCTTCTTTCGACCGGTCGCTGGTCGACACGCTTGCCTGGCGTTGGCCGATGAAGACGCGCAGGCCGAGATCGCGGCTCTCGGCACGTTCCAGCGTCTCGGGCTTGTCGAGACGGCGGCCCACCGAAACCGCGGCGCTTTCAAAGGAAATCGCGTCGGCGTCGCTGGCGCCGGCGCGGCGTGCGCGGGCGACGATGTCGGCAAGCAGGTCGAGCGTGTCGGTCATGCCCAGTCCGATCTCTCAAGATTCCGAAAGTTCAAAAATACCGGTCGAACGCAGCGTCCGGTCCTCGAGGTCGAGGCTGGTCGGCACGTCGAAGCGCGCGAATTCGCGCACGCCGGTGCGAGGGAAATAGGCCCGGCCGGGGTCGGCGAGAAGGACGCGCGCACCGTCGGCTACGCGACGTCGCAGCCAGGCCAGCGCGCGATCGGCCATCGGGCGCTCGTAGCAGACGTCGCCGGCCAGGATCACCCTGGCCGGATCGAACGCGTCGCTCTGCAGCAGGTCCTGGGCGATCGACTCGATCGAAACTTCGTTCGCGGTCGCATTGAGGGCCAGCGCGGCGCGCGCGAATTCGTCGATCTCGGCGGCGCGCACGCGGCGCGCGCCGGCCTTGCTGGCGGCGATCGCGGCGATGCCGCCGCCGGCCGCGAAGTCGAGTACGTCCTTGCCGCGCACCAGGCTGGGCCGGTCGAGAATCAACCGCGCCAGCGCCTGCCCGCCGGGCCAGGCGAATGCCCAATAAGGCGGCGGCAGGCCGCTACGTTCGAGCTTGTCCTCGGTCGCCTGCCACAGCGGCAACGCCTCGTGCGCGAGATGAAGCTTGATCTCGGGCACCAGCTGCGTGGCGCCGAGTTGCGTCTCCATGCGGACGAAGTCCATCGGCGTGGTCAGCGAATCTGTCCTGCAGCAAGTGCCCCGAGCGTGATCACGCCGGTCCACCGCGACGCCTTGAAGGTCGCGAGACAATTGGCCGGGTCGTTCGGTTGCCAGCGTGCCAGCAGCATCGACAGATGACCTAGAACGAAAAACTTGGCGACCGCGGCGTAGGGGCCAAGCTGCGCCTCCTCGATCGCTTTATGCAGGCACACCACCATCGCAAAGGCGAGCACAGTCAGCACCAGCTTGCTGTGGCGCCCGAACGTGCGCGCGGTCGAACGGACGCCGATGATGGCGTCGTCGCGGCGATCCTGATGCGCGTAGATCGTGTCGTAGATCAGGGTCCAGCAGATGCCCGCTGCATAGAGCCACCAGGACGGTCCGCCGATCGTGTCGGTGGCCACGGTCCAGCCCAGCAGCGCGCCCCAGTTGAACGCAAAACCCAGCACCAGCTGCGGCCAATCCATCACGCGCTTCATCAGCGGATAGATCGCGACCACCAGCAGCGACGCGGCGCCGAGCGCGATGGCGCGCGGCTGGAACTGCAGCAGCACGGCGACACCGACGACGGTCTGCGCCGCGAGCCAGATGACGGCCTGGCGCGGCGTCACTTCGCCGGCGGGCAGGGGCCGGCCGCGCGTGCGCTCGACCTTGGCGTCGATGTCGCGGTCGAGCAGGTCGTTGAGGGTGCAGCCGGCGCCGCGCATGGCGATGGCCCCGACCAGGAACGAGATCCAGGTCTTGGGGTCGGCAACCTTTTCATAGGCGGGTCCGGCCAGGGCCAGGCCCCACCAACAGGGCAGCAGCAGCAGCCAGATGCCGATCGGCCGGTCCCATCGCGCCAGCCGGGCATAGGGGCGGGCGGCGGCAGGCAGCCAGCGATCCACCCAGTTTCCGCGATGCAGGTCGGTGTGGACGGGGGTTGCCATGCGTGCCCGGCTATAGTCGCAAGTGTTGGTCTCGCCTAGAGCGTGATCCCGTTGGATCACGCTCTATCGTTTTGGTTTAGCGCGTTTTCTCGGAAGCGAACCGGTACAGGCTTCGCGGCAAAACGGGATCGGGAGGTGAATATGACGGGCGAGCCCGAATTCGACCGCGTGAAGCCCGCCGCCCGGCTTTTCGTCGACACGGCGCTTTCATCCGGCGCGGCAATCGAGCTCGACCGCGATCGCGCGCATTATCTGCAGCACGTGCTGCGGCTGGCGCCGGGCGCCACGATCGAACTGTTCAATGGGCGCGACGGCGGCTGGACCGCGACGATCGAGTCTTTCGCCAAGCGCGGCGCGACGCTGGAGACGAAGGCGCAGCGGCGCAGCCAAGTCGCGTCGCCCGATCTCTGGTTGTGTTTCGCGCCGCTGAAACGCGCGCGCATCGATCTCGTGGTCGAGAAAGCCACCGAACTCGGCGTCGCGCGGCTGCTGCCGATCGAGACGCGCCGCACCGTCACCGATCGCGTCAATCTGGACCGCTTGCGCGCCATCGCCATGGAAGCGGCCGAACAATGCGAGCGGCTCGACGTACCGGTGATCGACGCGCCGGTGTCGTTGCCGACACTGCTCGGATCGTGGGACACGTCGCGCACGCTGCATGTCGCGGCCGAATCGGGCGAGGTGCGTTCGATCGGCGAGGTGTTGGCGCCGGCGCCATGCGCGTTCCTCATCGGACCTGAAGGAGGGTTCGACCGGGGTGAGCTTGACCTGCTCCGATCGGTGCCGTTTGTTGTTGCAATCGGACTCGGGCCGCGCTTGCTTCGCGCCGAGACTGCAGCGCTGACATCGCTCGCAGTCTGGCAAGCCTTGCGCGGCGACGGGTCCGGGCCGGACCTGCGTCCGCCGTTCCGCGATTAGCTGACAGAAAGCGAGAATTCGATGTCCGGTCCCGCGAGTGCAGGATCCGAGCAGGTGACCGATCCGCGTGAACTGGTCGCGTTTCTCGAATCAGGTTCGAAGCCGCGCGACGAATGGCGCGTCGGCACCGAGCACGAGAAATTCGCCTTCCGCTGGAGCGATCTGGCGCCGCTTCCCTATGACGGTCGCGATGGGATCGGCGCGCTGCTCGAAGGCCTTGCGCGCTTCGGTTGGGAACGCGTGCATGAAGGCGACAAGCTGATCGCGCTCAGGAACGGCCTGGCCAGCGTCACGCTCGAACCGGGCGGGCAGGTCGAATTGTCGGGCGAACCGTTGCGGACGGTTCACGAGACCTGCTCCGAGGTGAACGAGCATCTGCGCCAGGCCAAGATCGTGTGCGAGGAACTCGGCGTCGGGCTGATCGGACTCGGCTTCCAGCCGCTGGTCCGGCGCGAGGACGTGCCGTGGATGCCCAAGGGCCGCTACAAGATCATGCGCAACTACATGCCCAAGCGCGGCTCGCTCGGGCTCGACATGATGCTGCGCACCTGCACCGTGCAGGCCAATCTCGATTTTTCGAGCGAAGCCGACATGGTGCGCAAGTTCCGTGTCTCGCTCGCGCTGCAGCCGATCGCGACGGCGCTGTTCGCGAACTCGCCATTCAAGGAAGGCAAGCCCAACGGCTTCCAGTCGTATCGCGCCCATATCTGGACCGACACCGATCCCGAACGCACCGGCGATCTGCCGTTCGTGTTCGAGGACGGGTTCGGCTTCGAACGCTATGTCGACTACGCGCTCGATGTGCCGATGTATTTCATCTATCGCGACGGCATCTATCATGACGTCGCAGGCCATTCGTTCCGCGACTATCTCGCCGGCAAGCTGAAAGGTTTCGAAGGCCAGCTTCCGACGCTGACCGATTGGGCCGATCACCTGACGACGCTGTTCCCGGAAGTGCGCCTGAAGCGCTATCTCGAAATGCGCGGCGCTGACGGCGGCCCGTGGGATCGTCTGTGCGCGCTGCCGGCGCTGTGGGTCGGGCTGCTCTATGACGACCAGGCGCTCGAAGGCGCGTGGCAGCTGGTCAAGGACTGGACCGATCAGGACCGCGCCGCGCTCAAGCGCGACGTCGCCAAGATGGGCTTGCGGGCGACAGTCGGCGGCAAATCGGTGCAGACGATCGCGAGCCAGGTGCTGGCGCTGGCCCAGGGCGGATTGCAGCGTCGCGAATGCCGCAACCGCGCCGGTATCGACGAAAGCGGTTTCCTCGAACCGCTGATCGAAATCGCGATCACCGGCAAGACGCCGTCCGACAGCCTGCTCGAACGCTACGCGACGCGGTGGGGCGAGCACGTCGAGCCGGTCTTCGCCGAGATGGCCTATTGAAAGCAATCTTCGCCGCTGCGCTCGCGCTGTCGCTTTCGTCGGCTGCGGTGGCAGCGACGAACCCGACCTACGACCTCGTCATTCGCAACGGCAAGCTGCTCGATGGCGCGGGCAATCCGTGGGTCGCGGGCGACGTCGCGATCAAGGATGGACGCATCGCCGCGATCGGGCGCGTGGTTGAGCGCGGCGCGCGCGAGATCGACGCCGCCGGCCGCTATGTCGCGCCCGGCTTCATCGACATGATGGACCAGTCGGGCGACGTGCTGCCCGACAATGGCGACGCGGTGAACAAGCTGCAGATGGGCGTTACGACGGTCATCTCGGGCGAGAGCGGAACGCCGGTGCCGGCGTCGCAGCTCGACAATTATTTCCGCGACCTCGAGACCAAGGGCATCGCGGTCAATTTCGGCACCTACTACAACGCGACCGACGCGCGCGAACATGTGATGGGCGACGGTGCGGCGGCACCGACCCCGGCGCAGCTGCAAGCCATGCGCGACGAAGTCGACGCCGCCATGCGCGCCGGCGTGTTCGGCATCACCACCGCGCTGATCTATCCGCCCGCCGTGTTCCAGACCACCGACGAGCTGGTCGAGTTGGCCAAGGTCGCATCGCGCTGCGGCGGCTTCTACGCCACCCATCTGCGCGACGAGAGCGCCGATCTGTTGCGCGCGATCGACGAAGCGATCGCGATCGGCGAGCGCGGCGGCGTCAAGGTCGAGATCTTTCATCTGAAAGCCGCCTATGCGCCGAAATGGGGCGCGCTGATGCCGCAGGCGGTGCAGCGCATCAGCGCAGCGCGCGCCCGCGGCGTCGACGTCGCCGCCGATATGTATCCCTACACGGCGGCGGGCACCGGTCTTTCGGTGACGGTGCCGAGCTGGGTGTTTGCCGACGGGCGCGAAAAAGGTCTCGAACGGTTGCGCGATCCTGGCCTGCGTGAACGGTTGAAACGCGAAGTCGCAGCGGGCTCGCAGCCCGGCTGGTCCAACCTGGTCGAAGCGTCGGGTGGCTGGGATCGCGTCGTGCTGGGCAATGCGGGCGGCAGCGACTACGAGCGCTTCCGCGCCAAGAACATGGTCGAGATCGGCAAGGCGCTGGGCGTCGATCCCGCCGACGCGGCGTGGGACATCGTACTGGCGGCGCTGCCGAAACGCGCGACCGGACTCTATTTCATGATGGACGAGCGCGACGTCGAAACCGCGCTGCGCCAGAGCTGGACCAGCATCGGCACCGATGCGCCCGCGGTGATCAAGCTCGGCAGTCCCGACGAGCCGACCGTGCCGCATCCGCGCGTCTACGGCACCTTTCCGCGCGTGCTGGCCGAATACGTCAAGCGCCGCCCGGTGCTGACGCTTGAAGACGCGGTGCGCAAGATGACCTCGTGGCCCGCCTCGCGCATGGGCCTCGTCGATCGCGGCGTGCTGCGCGAAGGCTTGCGCGCCGATCTCGTCATTTTCGACATGAGCCGCATCGACGACGTCGCGAGCTACGAAAAGCCGACCGGCACGCCGGCGGGGATCGACTACGTGCTGGTGAACGGCAGCGTGACGTTGGACAACGGCCGCTACACCGGCGTCAAAGCGGGCCGCGTCTTGCGGCACGCCTGCTGATGCTTCGCGGGGAAACGCGCTAGGCCACCGCCTGCACGAACTTTTCGATGGTCCGTTCGATCCAGGTCGCGTTGGCGCCGTCGAGCGGCGTGGTGTCGAGCGCCCCTTTCTTGGGGCCGCTGGCCACGATGAAAGCGGCGACCGTGCCGTCCTTGCGCAGATCGAGGCGAAGGGCTGCAGCCTCGCCCTGTTTGCCGTCATCGGCCTTGTACCGCAGCACGGCATGGGCGACGGCGCTGTCGGTCGCGCCGCCTGAAGCTTCGTCGACGGTCAGTTTACCGATACCGGTGAGCTTGCGATTCACGCGGGTCGTTGCGTCGATCACCTCGTGATCGACGCGTTGGAAGTCGCGCACCAGCGCGACGATCCGTTGCATCTCGTTTGCGGCCGCAGCTTCGCGCTCGCGTTGCTCGAGCGCGCGGCGCTCGATTTCGGCTCGCTTGCGGGCGACGAAGTCGTCGAACTCATTCATAAACTCTCCTAGGAAGCGGCCGCGGTCCCGCCGACCGTGATCGCATCCATGCGCAAGGTCGGCTGGCCCGTACCCACCGGAACGCCCTGGCCGGCCTTTCCGCATACGCCGATTCCATCGTCGAGCGCCATGTCGTTGGCGATCATCGAGATCTTCTTCAGGTCCTGCGGGCCGTTGCCGATCAAGGTCGCCCCTTTGAGCGGGGCGGTGATCTTGCCGTCTTCGATCAGCCAGGCTTCGGTCGCCGCGAACACGTATTTGCCCGATACGATGTCGACCTGGCCGCCGCCGAAATTGGTGGCGTAGACGCCGCGCCGGACGCTGGCGATCACTTCTTCCGGCGTGTGCGTGCCGTTGCGCATATAGGTGTTGGTCATGCGCGGCAGCGGCGCGTGCTGGAAGCTTTCGCGCCGGCCGTTGCCGGTCGCCGGCATGCCCATCAGCCGCGCGTTCAGCCGGTCCTGCATGAAGCCTTTGAGGATGCCGTCCTCGATCAGCACGTTGCACTGGCTGGGCGTGCCCTCGTCATCGACCGTCAGCGAGCCGCGGCGGCCTTCGAGCGTACCGTCATCGACCACGGTGATTCCGGGCGCCGCGATGCGCTGGCCCAGCAGGTTGGTGAAGGCCGAGGTCTTCTTGCGGTTGAAGTCGCCTTCGAGCCCGTGGCCGATCGCTTCATGCAGCATCACGGCGGGCCAGCCCGGCCCCAGCACCACGGTCATCTCGCCCGCCGGCGCCGGCACCGAATCGAGATTGGTCAGCGCCCCCCGAACCGCCTGGTCGACGACTTTGCGCCAATGGGCGGGATCGAAGAGCCGGTCATAGGTGTAGCGGCCGCCGCCGCCGGCATTGCCGCTTTCCATCCGGTCGCCCTGTTTGGCGACGACATTGACCGACAGCCGCACCAGCGGCCGGAGGTCGGCGGTGCGCGATCCGTCGGGGCGGACGATCTGGACCGCCTGCCACGACCCGGTCAGCGAGCACATGACCTGGGCCACGCGCGGGTCGCGGCTGCGGGCATAGGCATCGATCTGCGCCAGCAGGTCGATCTTGGTCTCGAACGGAACGCCCGGCAGCGGATTGTCGGGCGTGTAGAGCTGCGTGTTGGTGCCGCGCGGCGGCAGCGCCAGCGTGCCGCCATGCCCCGCGGTCACCGCGCGGACGGTCTCGGCGGCGCGGCGGATCGCGGCTTCGCTGAGATCGCCCGAATGGGCATAGGCGAAGGTCTCGTCGGCGACCGCGCGCAGACCGAAGCCCTGCGCCGTATCGAAGCTCGCGCTCTTCAGCTTGCCGTCGTCCCAGGAAAAGGCCTCGGACTGGCCGTATTCGAGATAGAGCTCGCCATCGTCGGCGCCGTGCGCCGCTTCGCGAACCAGCTGCTCGACCCGCGCGCGGTCCAGGCCGGCACGGGCGTAGAAAAGATCGTCGGTGGCGGCGAGGCTGGACATCGGATGCTCCGGTAGGAAGAAGCGAAGATGGCGTGCTCGATGCGGGCCGCCAAGGCGCGGGGCAGCTTGTAGTTTGCCGCCGTGCGGCGGAACGCCGCGAAATCCAGCTCCTGGTTGCGGCCATCTCACCCTGGACTTGAGACGGCGCCGATCCTATTGCTGCCGCGACGAATTTCCGACTTTCGGCTGGAGCCTATGTCGAACGGCATCTCGCACCTCAGAACCCGGTGCAAGGCGGCGCTGGCCGCGCTTCTGCTACTGCCCTTTACGGTAGCACCCGCCTTTGCGCAGCAAACGCAACAGGCGGTCAGGGGCTGGCCTGAAAATTGGCAGATGGGCATGTCGAAAGGCGTGACCCCCGTCGCCGAACGGCTCGACTCCTTCCACGACATGCTGCTGGTGATCATCACCGGCATCACGATCTTCGTGCTGGCGTTGATGCTCTACACGCTGTTCCGCTTCCGCAAGAGCGCGAACCCGGTCCCGTCCAAGGTCACGCACAACACGCTGGTCGAGATCCTGTGGACGGTGGTGCCGGTCGTCATCCTGGTGGTGATCGCGATCCCGTCCTTCCGTCTCATGTACTACATGGACAAGGCGAAGCAGCCCGAGATGACGGTGAAGATCACCGGCCATCAATGGTACTGGTCGTACGAGCTGCCGGATCAGAAGGTCGACGAATTCGCGTCGAACATGGTCCCCGAAGACAAGCTGCAGCCCGAACATATCCGCAAGCTGTCGGTCGACTATCCGCTGATCGTGCCGGTTGATACCGACATAACCTTGCTGATCACTGGCGCCGACGTAATTCATTCCTGGCTGCTGCCGCAGGCCGGCGTGCAGCGCCATGCCGTGCCCGGACGCACGCAGGAAACCTGGATGCGCATCACCGCGCCCGGCACCTATTACGGCCAGTGCAACCAGATCTGCGGCACTTTGCACGCCTATATGCCGATCGAAGTACATGCGGTTCCGAAAGAGCAGTTCCAGCGTTGGGTTCAGGCGATCGCGTCGTCGACCGCCAAGGACAAGCTGCGCGACGCGAACGAAAAAGTGCTCGGCCTGAACTACAAGTGGATGGATGCGCCGAAGACGGCTGACGCCGCCTCCGCCCGTTGATCTAGAGAGCGAAGTCCCATGGCGACCAACACTGTCGACACCAGCACCCACGGCGTGACGCATCACGGCCAGCCGGGCGCGCACGATCACGCGCATGACGACCATCACGGTCATACGCCCGGCTTCGTGAAGCGCTGGCTGTTCTCGACCAACCACAAGGATATCGGGACGCTCTACCTGCTCTTCGCCGTGTTCGCGGCGCTGTTCGGGGCCGGCTTCTCGATGATCATGCGCTACGAGCTCATGGAGCCCGGGCTGCAGCTGATCACCAACGGTCAGACCTGGAACGTGCTGGCGACGGCGCACGGTCTGATCATGGTGTTCTTCGTGGTCATGCCGGCGATGATCGGCGGTTTCGGCAACTGGTTCGTGCCGATCATGATCGGCGCGCCCGACATGGCCTTCCCGCGCCTGAACAACGTTTCGTTCTGGCTGCTGATTCCCTCGTTCGCGCTGCTGCTCGGCTCGGCCTTCGTCGGCGACGGCGTCGGCACCGGCTGGACCATCTACCCGCCGCTGTCGAGCGTGCCCGGCCATACCGGACCGGCGGTGGACATGGCGATCTTCTCGCTCCATCTCGCCGGCGCTTCGTCGATCCTGGGCGCGCTGAACTTCATCACCACCATCTTCAACATGCGCGCGCCGGGCATGACCCTGCACAAGATGCCGCTGTTCGTGTGGTCGGTGCTGGTGACCGCGTTCCTGCTGCTGCTGTCGCTGCCGGTGCTCGGCGGCGCCATCACCATGCTGCTGACGGACCGCAATTTCGGTACGTCGTTCTTCAATCCCGAAGGCGGCGGCGACCCGCTGCTGTTCCAGCACCTGTTCTGGTTCTTCGGGCACCCCGAAGTGTACATCATGATTTTGCCGGGCTTCGGCATCATCAGCCAGGTGGTCTCGACCTTCTCGCGCAAGCCGGTGTTCGGCTATCTCGGCATGGCCTACGCCATGGTCGCGATCGGCGCGGTCGGCTTCATCGTGTGGGCGCACCACATGTTCGTCGCCGGCATCGGCGTCGACACGCGCGCCTATTTCACCGCCGCGACGATGATCATCGCGGTGCCCACCGGCATCAAGATCTTCTCGTGGATCGCCACGATGTGGGGCGGCTCGATCGAGTTCAAGACGCCGATGCTGTGGGCCGTCGGCTTCATCTTCCTGTTCACGGTCGGCGGCGTCACCGGCGTCGTGCTGTCGAACGCCTCGGTCGATACGGTGCTGCACAACACCTACTACGTGGTGGCGCACTTCCATTACGTGCTGTCGCTGGGTGCGGTGTTCTCGATCTTCGCCGGCATCTATTACTGGATCGGCAAGATGAGCGGCCGCCAGTATCCGGAATGGGCCGGCCAGGTGCATTTCTGGCTGACCTTCATCGGCGTCAACCTGACCTTCTTCCCGCAGCACTTCCTCGGTCTGGCCGGCATGCCGCGCCGCTACCCGGATTACCCGGAAGCCTTTGCGGGCTGGAACCACGTCTCGTCAATCGGCGCCTTCATCGCCGGCGGCGCGACCGTCTTCTTCATCGTCACCTTCGCCTACACGATCTTCGCCGGTCGCAAAGTCTCGGCGAATTACTGGGGCGATGGCGCCACGACGCTGGAATGGACGCTGTCCTCGCCGCCGCCCTTCCACCAGTTCGAGACGCTGCCGCGGATCCGCTGAGGCAGCCGACAGAGAAAAGGGAACGGCCCGAAGCGCCCGGAAACGGCAGGGCGCAGTGGCCGTTTCCGTTCAGTGAAACCGATGACCGACGTTACTGCGACTGAACTCCATCCGGCCGGCGAGCTGCGCGACTACGTGCAGCTGCTGAAGCCGCGCGTGATGTCGCTGGTGGTCTTCACCGGCCTGGCCGGGCTGGTCGCGGCACCGGGGCATCTCCATCCGGTGCTGGGTTTCGTCGCGGTGCTGTGCATCGCGGTCGCGGCCGGCGGCGCCGGTGCCATCAACATGTGGTACGAGCGCGACGTCGACGCGTTGATGAACCGCACGCGCGGCCGGCCGCTGCCGATGGGCAAGGTCGAGCCGCAGGAAGCGCTGACGCTGGGCATCGCGCTGACCGGCTTTGCGGTCGCGACGATGGGGCTGGCGCTCAACTGGGTCGCAGCCGCGCTGCTGGCGCTGACCACCTTCACCTACATCGTCATCTACACGGTCTGGCTCAAGCGCCGCACGCCGCAGAACATCGTGATCGGCGGCGCCGCCGGCGCCTTTCCGCCGATGATCGGCTGGGCCGCCGCGACCGGCGACGTCTCGCTCGCTTCGCTGTCGCTGTTCCTGATCATCTTCTTCTGGACGCCGCCGCATTTCTGGGCGCTGGCGCTGCTCAAGAACGAAGATTATCGCCGCGCTGGCATTCCGATGATGCCGGTGGTCGCGGGCGCCGCCTCGACCAAGAAGCAGATGCTCGCCTACACGCTGCTGCTGCTGCCGCTGGCGCTGGCGCCGTGGTTCCTCGGGGCGGCGGGCATCGTCTACGCGATCGGCGCCGGCGCGCTGGGCGTCGCCTTCGTCGTGCACGCGCTGCTGGTGCTGCGCAGCGAGGCAGCCAAGCCGGCCGCGCGCATGTTCGCCTTCTCGATCCTCTATCTCGCGGCGCTGTTCGCGCTGCTGATGTTCGATGCGACCCGCTGATCGCAAGCTGCGCCTGCGCAACTACGCCGTGCTCGCGGCGCTGGTGGCGTGGTGCGTGATCATTTTCGCGGTCGCCATCGTCAAGATGGGCGGGGGCTGATGAACCGCAACAGCAAGACCGTCGCGGTGCTGGCGACCGTGGTCGTCGCGATGATCGGCCTGTCCTTCGCCGCCGTGCCGCTCTACCGCATGTTCTGCGAGGCCACCGGCTTCAACGGCACGACGCAGCGCGCCAACGAGGCGGCGACGCATACCGTCAACCGCATCGTCGAAGTCCGCTTCAACAGCAACACCGCTCCGGAACTGCCGTGGAAGTTCGGGCCTGAGGTCCGCTCGGTGAAGGTGAAGCTGGGCGAGACCAAGCTGGTGTCGTTCTTTGCCGAAAACATGAGCGGCGAGGACGTCACCGGCATCGCCCGCTACAACGTCACGCCGGAAAAGGTCGGGCGCTATTTCGTCAAGACGCAGTGCTTCTGCTTTGACGAGCAGCATCTGAACGCGCGCCAGCGCGTGGATATGCCGGTCTATTTCTTCGTCGATCCCGACTTCGCGTCCGACCCGGACATGGCGGACGTCAAGGTGATCACGTTGTCCTATACGTTCTTTCGCGCCCGTGCGCCGCAGACGGCCCAGATTGCCGCCCCTGCTGCGCCCGTGGCATCGTCCGCAAGCCGTTAAGTCCCAAGGAAAGCGACATGGCCGAGACGCAGATGATCGTCGAGCCCGGGCCGAAGCAGCCCTATCACCTGGTCAGTCCCAGCCCGTGGCCGTTGCTGGGCGCGTTGGCGGGCGGGCTGCTCGCCTTCGGCGCGCTGCGCGTCATGCACAACAACGAGTATGTCTTCCTCTATCTCGGACTTGCCGCCGTTCTCGGCGTGATGTTCGGCTGGTGGCGCGACGTCATCAAAGAAGCGGTGGTCGAAAAGGCGCATACGCCGATCGTGAAGGTCGGGCTGCGCTACGGCATGTCCCTGTTCATCGCTTCCGAAGTGATGTTCTTCGCCGCCTTCTTCTGGGCCTTCTTCGCCTCGGCGATGTTCCCGGGCGCCGGTATCGAACACACCTGGCCGCCCAAGAATATTCATCCCATCGATCCGTGGCACTTCCCGCTGCTGATGACGCTGATCCTGCTGCTCTCGGGCACCACGGTGACCTGGGCGCATCACGCGATCATCGAAGGCCACAAGAAGGAAGCGAGCCAGGCGCTTGGC
>JAQGIE010000210.1 GCA_028291365.1 Rhodospirillales bacterium | reverse complement strand
CCCGCCGCCGCCCCCGCCGCCCCCACCTCCGCCGCCCGTCTCCGTGCCGCCGGTCACGACGCCACCCGCCGGCAACGTGGTCGACTGGACGGTGACGGACGGGATCGCGGTGCTGCATGTCGGCGCTGCGACCGTGAGCACCGCGGCCCTGCACGGCGATGTGCTCGCCTATGCCGACGGCCGCACCGTCTACCTGCCCGACGATGCGTTCAGCGGCAGCGACAGTTTCGCGATCCATACCAGCGCCGGCACCAGCAACGTGACGGTGACGGTCCAGGCAACGCCCAAGACGGTGTCGGTCGGCACCGCTGCGGGCGACGTTCTGGCGCCGGTCAATCTGACCGACACGTTGAACGGACTCGGCGGCGACGATTCCTACATCATCAGCACCAGCCGCACGGGCGTGAACGACACTGGCGGCGGCGACGACACGATCTACGCGTCGGTCAGCTATACGCTGTCGGCCAATATCGAGACCTTGGCGCTGACCTATCGCTCCTCGACCAGTTGGGGCACCGGCAATGATGCCGACAACGTGCTGCTGGCGCGTGCCGGCGGCGGGCTCGACGGCAAGGGCGGCAACGACGTGCTGATCGCCGGCGCGGGGCGGATCACGCTGACCGGCGGCGCCGGCGACGACGTGTTCGCGTTCCGCGATCTGCGCGCCGCGGGCAGCGTCATCACCGACTTCCAGAGCGGGCACGATCATCTCGATCTGCGCCTCGCGCTGGCGGGCACCGGCTGGCACGGCACCAATCCGGTCGCCGACGGGACGGTGAAGTTCACCGCCAACGGCACCGGCGCCGACGTGACGGTGGCCGGCACCAAGCTGGTGACGTTGCAAGGCATCGCCCCGTCGCTGCTGCATGTGAGCGACCTGCTGCTGGGCTGAACGAAACGTCCATGCCGGCGTTGGCGCCGGCATGGACGACCAGCAAACCCAAAGCGACTCCACGCGGGTCGTTCTGGCCGCGCTCGCGGGCAATCTCGCCATCGCGTGCACCAAATACGCCGCCGCGTTCTTCACCGGCTCGAGCGCGATGCTGTCCGAGGCGATCCACTCGAGCGTCGATACCGGCAACCAGGCGCTGCTGCTGTACGGGCAGAAGCGCGGCGCCCGCCCGCCCGACGAAGCCCATCCGTTCGGGCACGGCATGGAGCTGTTCTTCTGGGGCTTCGTCGTCGCGCTGCTGATCTTCGCGCTGGGCGGCGCGATGTCGATCTGGGAAGGCGTACGCAAGATCGTCGAGCCGGCGCGGGTCGAGAATGTGTGGATCAACTTCGCCGTGCTCGCCGCGTCGGCGCTGTTCGAATTTCTCTCCTTCCGCATCGGCCTGCGCGAAACGCGACGGCGTTTCGGCGACCGCCCGATCCTGGACTCGATCCACGCCAGCAAAGACCCCAGCCTGTTCGCGGTGCTGGTCGAGGATTCCGCCGCGCTGATCGGACTCGCCATCGCGGCGATCGGGCTGCTGCTCGCCTGGCTGCTCGACCGGCCCGCGCTCGACGGCGCCGCGTCGGTCGCGATCGGGCTGTTGCTGGTCGGTGCCTCGCTGTTGTTGGCGCGCGAGACCAAGAGCCTGCTCACCGGCGAATCCGCCTCGCCCGCGATTCTCGCCGCCGCGAAATCGGTGCTGCGCGCCGATCCACGGATCGAGCGCGTCGGCGAACTCGCCTCGCTGCAGCTCGGCCCGCGCGACGTGCTGCTTGCGGTGGCGCTCGCATTCCGCCCGACGCTCAACGGCGCCGCCATCGAACAGGCGATGCGCGAACTCAGCGCGCGCATCGGCGAAGGCCAGCCGGCCCGCATCCGCGTGTTCGTGCGGCCGATGTAACGGGAACCAGCGTCGGCGCACCCGGTTGGGCAGACGGCAGCTTCAGGAGTCGGCGATGGCACGCAACGCAGCGGAAATCCTGGTCGAGACGATGATCGCAGCCGGCATCGACACGGTGTTCGGCCTGGCCGGCGACGGGATCAACGGCATCATCGAGGCGCTGCGCACGCGCACCGACCGGATCCGCTTCGTCGCGGTCCGCCACGAAGAGAACGCCGCCTTCATGGCGTGCGCCTGGGGCAAGCTGACGGGCCAGCTCGCGGCCTGCCTGGCGACGTCGGGACCCGGCGGCATTCACCTGCTCAACGGCCTCTACGACGCCAAGCTCGATCGCGTGCCGGTGCTCGCGATCACCGGCCTGCAATTCCACGACCTGCTCGACACCTTCACGCAGCAGGATGTCGATCTCGACCGCCTGTTCGCCGACGTGTCGGAATTCAGCGCGCGCGTCATGGGGCCGGCGCATGTCGAAAACCTGACTCTGCTCGCCTGCCGGACGGCACTCGCACGATGCGGCGTGGCGCATCTTTCAATCCCGATCGACGTGCAGATCGAGCCGTTGAGCGAGCATGAACGCTCGCGCCGCAACGTCCCCCATCATGCGTCGCGCGCGCTGCCCGAGAACGCGCAGCTTCCCAGCGAGTTTGCGCTCGACCGCGCGGCCGCGCTGCTCAACCAGAGCCAACGCGTCGCCATTCTGGCTGGCCGCGGCGCCCGCGACGCACGCGAGCAGCTGCTCGCGGTCGCCGACACGCTCGGTGCACCGATCGTCAAAGCGCTGCTGGGCAAGGCCGTCGTGCCCGACAACCATCCGCTGACCACCGGCGGCATCGGCCTGCTCGGTACGCGGCCGAGCCAGGAAGCGTTCGAGCGCTGCGATGCGTTGCTGATCGTCGGCTCGACTTTTCCCTATATCGAGTTCTATCCCAGGCCGGGCCAGGCGCGCGGCGCCCAGATCGACCTCGACGCGCAGCGTATCGGCCTGCGCTTTCCGGTCGAAGTCGGGCTGGTGGGCGACGCCGCCGCGACGCTCGAACGATTGCTGCCGCGGCTCGAACGCAAACAGGATCGCGCCTTCCTCACCGACATGCAGCAACGCATGCAGCATTGGCGCGAGCAGATGGACGAATGGGCATCGCGCGGCGAAACGCCGATGCAGGGTGCGGTGGTGGCTCGCGCTTTGTCGGATCGCTTGCGCGACGACGCCATCGTGGTCACCGATTCAGGACAGAACACCGAGATCTGCGCGCGCCACGTCGCGATGCGCGGCGACATGGATTTCGCCGTCTCGGGCCTGCTCGCCTCGATGGGCTGCGGCCTGCCCTATGCGATCGCGGCGCAGATCGCGTGGCCGGACCGGCAAGTCGTCGCGATCGTCGGCGACGGCGGCCTTGCGATGGTGCTGGGTGAATTCGCGACGGCGGTGAAGTACCGCTTGCCGATCAAGATCGTCGTGCTGGCGAACCAGGTGCTGGGCCAGATCAAGTGGGAGCAGATGATGTTCCTCGGCAATCCCGAATGGGCCTGCGACCTGCAGCCCATCGACTTCGCCAAGGCGGCCGAGGCGATGGGCGGCGCCGGTTATCGCATCGAGACGCCGGACCAGGCGGGCGACGTGCTCGACCGGGCGCTGGCCGAGGCCGGGCCGGTCATCATCCATGCCGTCACTGACCCCAACGAGCCGATGCTGCCGCCCAAAATCTCGGACGAGTTCCGCCAGGCGCTGCAGAAGGCGCTTCGAGCCGGCACGCCCGGCGCGGCCGAGATCGAGCACAACCTGGCCCAGCCGCCGCTGCTCGAACTGATGGAACGCTGACAGAACATCGGTTTGATTCTGATTCGTTCTTCACGAGGCCGGCCCGGCACTTAGCCCTGCTCGTAGCTGTCGGCCGGTCGCTGTACCGCTAGCCCTGGCGGGTCGAAGCCGTATTTCCGGGTGCGGTCGGGCCGGAACGGGCCCATTCGCCCGATTCCGATTCGTTCTTCCTGTGCCCGGCCCGACGCTTAGCCAGGGCCGTAGCTGTCGGCCGATCACTGTACCGCTAGGCCTAGCGCGTCGTTCGAACCGGTTTTCCGCTTCGGGCGCGTCTTGCGGCCCCTCCCTGGGCGGAGGGCCCGCGCCGTCCCGCAAGGATCTTTGCCAAATTGCCGGCGTTGCAAATCACGTCGAAAAATCGTCGTTTGCACATAGACGAGAACCCGGGAGCCCGCCTTGATCCGTCCGCTCGCCCTCGCCCTGTTGTTCAGCGTCGCGGCGACCGGGGCCGACGCGCTCGAACCGCGCGAATTCGCCGAAGCGCTCGCCAGGAAGCACCAGGAGGGCGACCATCTCGGCGCCCTTGAACAGCTTCGCAACGAGCTGCCCAACAAGGAGCTGGCCAACGAAGCGAACCTGCTGGTGATGCTGCGCGGGGTGGGCGCCGTGCAGCACTGGCAGGTGCTGGACGAGCAGACCTTGCACGATCGCGTGCGTGACGTGCTGCTGCTGTTCCGTTTCGACCGCGCCGCCTGGGTGGTGACCTACGGATTCGTGAAGCTCGGCGACGGCTGGCGCGTGACGCACGCCAGTTACGGCCGCGCCGTTGAAGGGATCGGCCCCGATCTGCGCGCCTATGGCGGCCGCACCGTCGCGGATCCATTGCCTGTACTCGATGAAGCGCTCGCGGCGCACAAGACCGGCAAGCATCAGGAGGCACTCGACCGTCTGCGCCCGGCGAGCGCGCGGCCGGACCTGCCGCCCGGCGCGCCCGATCCGATCGCGATGCAGGATGCGCGCACGCTGGCGCAGTTCGATCGCATCGGGCCGCTTACCGATGCGGTCATTCTCGACGACGTGCAGCTTGGCGACGTCGTCCGGCGGGTACTCGTGCTCTACGCGTCGGCAACCCAGTCGCTGCTGGCGCAGTACAGTTTCGCCAGGCGCGGCAATGACTGGCGCACGATGAGCATGATGTACGGCTTCGATCCCACCACCCCGCCGTTGAAGCAGATCAGCGAGCGCCGCTGATGCGCGCCGCCTTGGCCCTGCTGGCCGTGCTGGTCGCGGCGCAGGCTGCGGCCGCGGTCAACGATCCGCGCGCGCTGGTTCAATCGGTTGCCGAAGCGCATGTGCGTGGCGACGGCGAGGCCGCGATCAAGCTGCTGCGCGATGCCAAGGGCGCCCTCTCGAGCGAGGAAGAAGAAGGCGTGCGGCGCGCCTTTGCCGACGCACAGCCGCAGGGGTTTTCGATCGCCGCCGATCAGATCGCGTTCGATCGCGCGCGCACCGTCTATGTCGTCTATCAAGGGCGCTGGGTGCGCCCGGTCCAGTACGGATTTCACCGGCGCGGCGGCGCCTGGCAGCTCGACTCGTTCCGCTACACGAGCAGTTTCGTCGGGCTGCGCGATTTCGGCAGCGTCGCGGCGCCGGCGCCGACGCCGCCTGCGGTCGAACGCGCCATGGCGCTGCATCGCGAAGGCAAGCATGAAGCGGCGCTGGCAGGCTGGCGCGTCGACAAGAACGGGCTCCCCACGTCGCGTCTCGAAGATCTGCCGCCGACCTGGGCGCAGGCCGAAGCGGGCGCGACCGTCGTCATGGCCGGTCTGGGCGCCATCCGTCTGACCGAAATCCTCGCCGACGAATGTCTCGGCGATCTGCGCCAAACCAACGTTCTCTATCTCGGCGACAACGGCCAGATGGTGGCGACCTACACGACCCGTCCGCGCGAAGCGAGCTGGGTGCCCGCGGGCTTTTCCTATCGGCATCAATTCATGCTGAGCCCGCTGGTCGCCTTTTCACGCGCGGTAAAGTTGCTCAACGAACCGGCGCGCGGATTCGAGCAGCTGACTGGGCGCACGATCGAACTGCACGCCAAGAGCCAGACGCGGGAAGCGTTCGATTCGTTGCAGGCGGCAGCCGCGTTCAAGCTGCCGCTCGACGCGCTGGCGGCGATCCGCCTCGCCGCCGACCGCGAGCCGCCGGGCCGCGTGCTCGCGCGGCTGCCCGACCAGCAGCTCGGCGAGCATCTGCGCCTGCGCCGCATCGTCTACGAATTCGGGGCCAATTTCGTGGTCGCCAATTTCGTCCTGTCGCGTACCGACGGCGGTGGCGACTGGCGCCTGGATTCGTGGGCCTATGACCGGCGGCTGCTCGCACAGCTGTCGCTGGCGCGCAACGGCGGTGTCGCGACGCGCGATCCGCCGCCCGACATCGTCAACCGCATCATCGAGGCGCATCGCACCGGACGTCATACCGACGCGGTCGAGATGCTGCACACCGGGCCGACTCCGCCGCCGCCCTCGCCCACCGTGCCGACCGTCGCGATCGACAATTCGGCCAGTGCCGACGCCGGCGTCGAAGTGCTGATGTCCAAGCTCGGCGCCGGCATCGAAGCGTCGATCCTCAGCAACACACGCCTGGATTCGCTGCGCGAAGTGATCGTCGCGTATCAGAACCCGACCGGCATCGCCTATGGCCGCTACCTGCTCGATGATCGCAGCGGCGTCTGGATCATGGCGCTGTCGAGCTACATCAACGGCAGCACCTTGCTGCTGGCCAACCACGCCGGCTACGACGCGATCAAACCGGCGGGGCGCTGACGGGTGATCTTGTCGGGTTTCATCCCAACGAAAGAATCCGCCCCGCGTTCCCCTGCAGCACCGCACGCCGATCCGCGTCCGGCAGCCGCAGCGCCGCCAGATCCTCGACATTGCGGCTCACGTCGACGAACGGATAGTCGCTGCCGAACAGGACCTGCGAGCTGGGGACGTAGGCCAGCAACGCCTGCATCGTCGGCGCGAAGGCCGAGTTCGCCGTGTCGTAGAACAGGCGGCGCAGCTCGTGATCGATTCCCTTCGGCGCGATCTCGTCGAGATTCTTGATCAGCGGTGCGCCGGTCCTGCGCAGGCGTCCGGCCAGGATCGCGATCGGGCCGCCGGCATGGCTGAAGATCCAGCGTATGTCCGGCCAGCGCGCCAGCGCGCCGCTCAGCAGCAGGCTGTAAATCGTTCGCGCCGTATCGAACGGAAATTCCAGCGTCACGGTGCCGGCGAGCGGCAGCAGGTTACCGCAACAGGCGGGCGACAGCGGATGCACGAAGACCGCGGCACGGCGCCGGTTCAGCTCTTGCAGCAGCGGTGCGAACGAGGGATCGCCCAGCAACCGGTCGCCATAGCTGGTCATCATCGAAACGCCGGTCGCGCGCAGCACGTCCAGCGCATAGGCGGCTTCATGCAGACTGCCCTCGATATCGGGCAAAGGCAGCGAGGCGAACAGGCCGAAGCGGCCCGGGTGGTCGCGGCCCAAACCGGTCGCGTATTCGTTGCCGCGTCGAACGAAGCTGCCAACCTGCTCGGGTTCGAGATCCTTGAAGAAACCGCGCGCCGGTGTCGACAGGATCGCGGTCCGGATGCCGGCCCGGTCCAGTTGTTCGATCGATCGCTGTGGCGTCCAGTCGCGAATTGCCGGCAGCATGGCTTCGGCCAACGCAGCCTTGGTGCCGGCCCACGCATCCAACGTCGACGGCGGATAGAAGTGATGATGCACGTCGACGGCTCGGGGCAGCTTCGCCGCAACCGGGCGCGCGGCAGCCGCATGCGGGCACAACCATGTCGCTGCACCTGCACCGGCGAGCGAGGCCAGCAGCCCGCGACGTGACGGCGACCGCACCGAACCAGCCGCCTCCTCAGG
>JAQGIE010000173.1 GCA_028291365.1 Rhodospirillales bacterium | reverse complement strand
TCTGCGCCGGCGTCAGCGACTTCACGAAGGCATCGACCTTCGCCTTGTGCTCGGCGCGATGCTTCACCCACTCGGCCCGCTTCGCCGCCTTCTGCTCGGGCGTCAGCGCGTCCCACGCGGCCTTGCGCTGCGCGCGCATCTGCTCGTGAAACTGCTGGCGCTGTTCGGGCGTCATGTTGGCGAACTGCGCGTGCATCTGTTCGCGGTAGGCCTTGCGCTGCTCCTCGGGCAGCGCGCGCAGCTGCTTGTGCAGGTCCTGGCGCTGCTGCGGCGTCATCGACAGCATCTGTTCAGGCGTGGGCGGGGTCGGAACGGCCCCGGAACTGGTTTGTGCCGCCGCGGGCAGCGTGGCGGCAAACATCGCGACGCCAAAGGCGACACGGATCAGCTTCGTACGCATCATATCCTCGATCGTTTGCTTCCTTTCGGGCTCAAGCCAATCACGCTGCAATCGCCGCCAGCCTGCGCCGCGATAGGTAACGGCGCGTTGCTGGCGGCCGGCAAAAATCCCCGCGAAAGCGGGGACCCGTTTGACCGAAGCCGCGACTTCGGCGCTTCGCCGCGGCGAGTTTCATTACAAATAACAAGGGTCGCCGCTTGCGCGGGACTACGCGGCGCGGATCTGCGCCAGGAACTCATTCACCTGCATGCGCAGCTGTTCGGCCTGGCGGCCGAGATCACCAGCGGCCGACAGTACTTCGCCCGACGCGGCGCCGGTTTCACCAGCGCCGCGATTGACGATGATGATGGTCTGCGAAACGTCGGCCGTGCCGCGCGCCGCTTCGGCGACGTTGCGCGCGATCTCGTTGGTCGCGGCACCCTGCTCTTCGACCGCGGCGGCGATGGCGGTTGCGATCTCGCTCATCTCGGAAATCGTGCCGCCGATCCCGGCAATGGCCGACGCCGTGTCCTGCGTCGCGCCCTGCACCGTCGCGATATGCATCGAGATTTCCTCGGTCGCTTTCGCGGTCTGGTTGGCCAGCAGCTTCACTTCGGACGCGACCACGGCGAAACCTTTGCCCAGTTCGCCGGCGCGCGCCGCTTCGATGGTCGCGTTGAGCGCCAGCAGGTTGGTCTGCGCCGCGATCGACTGGATCAGCCCGACCACCTCGCCGATGCGGCCGACCGCGTCGGTCAGCCCCTGTACTTTGCCGTTGGTGGCATCGGCGCGCGCCACCGCGCTGCCTGCGATGGTCGCCGAATGACCGACGCGCTGGCTGATCTCGGCGATCGAGGCGCTCAGCTCTTCGGTGGCGGCGGCGACCGTCTGCACGTTGGTCGACGCTTCTTCCGAGGCCGCGGCGACGATGGTCGCCTGGCGACTGGTCTCGTCGGCGGTGATCGACATGGTCTCGGCCGAGGCGCGCATCTCGGTCGCCGCTGACGCCAGCATCTCGATCGCCTGTGCGACGCGATGGTCGAAATCCTGGCACAGATGCGCGATGCGCTCGCCGCGGGCCAGTTCGGCCTGCTGCGCTTCGATCTGCGCCGCGCTCAGACGCTCGGCTTCGAGCGCACCCTGGCGCAGCGCCTCCAGCGTCGTCGCCATGGTGCCGAACTCGTCGTTGCGATCGAACTGCGCCACCTTTTGTGCGTAGTCGCGGCGCGCCATCGGCGCGATGGCGTCGATCAGCAGCTTCAGCGGACGTTGCACGCGACGGCGCACGATCAAGCCGGCGCCGGCCGCGATCGCCAGCGCCAGCAACAACCCGCCGGATGCGATGAACAGGCGGGTCCGGGCCCCGTTATGGCGTGCGTCCGCGCTCTCGCGCATGGCGGCGTTGGCAGCGGCGGCCAGGCCGATCAGCGGCGTGAACGGTGCGTTGCAGACTTTGGTCCATTCTTCCGGCGAAGTGCGCGCGGTGCCGGAATCATCGAGCTTGCCGTAGATGGTTTCGCGCTCGGCGATGTTGGCCTTGACCAGGTTGCGCGCTTCTTCGGCCGCCTTGCGTACCGACGGCGACATGGCGGAGCGAACCAGAATGTCATCGACCCCGGCGAGCGCGCCCTGCGCCCCACCGCGCATGCGCTCGAGCTGGGCGCGCATTTCGACCTTCAGCTTCGATGCGGTGGCGATCGTGCCGCGCGTCAGCGAACATTCGCTGCCGATCTGCTCGCGCGCATTCCAGGCGAGTTGCCGGATGGTGACGAGTTCGCCGACTTCCGGGTCGGCGATGCGCGCTTCGGCGGCGATGTAGCGTGAGGCGTCGTTCAGCGCTTCCGAGACGGCGCCCGCCTGATTGTACCAGCCGTCGGTGTTCTTTATGTCGCGCGAGGCTTTGGGCTTGTCGGCTTCGGCGTCGACCGCGGCGTGCGCCGTGTCGGCCGCCTTCACCCGGTCGCGCACGGTGCCGATCAGCTGTTTCTCGTTGGCCAGGTCGAGCGCGCCGATTGCCCGCAGCGCGTGTTCGGTCTGTTCGCCCTGGCGCTTGCGGATGTCGGTCAGCCCCTGCTTGGGATCGTCCTGCGACAGCAGCAGCGTCTGCGTCGTGCCGCGCGACGAGCGCACGATCTGGGTCGCCTGGAAGAGTTCGCGATCCGCTTCGGCGAGCGATCGCACCCGGCTGGCCAGCGTGGTTTCGAGCCAGGCATCGCGCATCAGCACGCCGAGCGCGGCGATGAGCACCAGCGAAAGCAGCAGCAGCGCGCCGCCGAGCACGGTGGAGACGGATCCGGTCTTGCTGGTCATCGAAGTTCTTTCGCGCGGAGTAAGGAGAACGGCTTCTCGCGCGAAACTCGTAAAGCCCGGGTGTAAAGACCAGTGGCCGATAGGCCTGGATATACCGATGCAGACGAAAAAGGGGCGGCCCTTGCGAGCCGCCCCTTCCGATTTCGACGAAGTCGAAGGACCCCGTCGCGCAGGCGACGTTCCGAAGAACGTCGCGCAGGCGACGATCAGAAGTCCATATCGCCCATGCCACCCATGCCGCCCATGCCGCCGGGGCCGCCGGCCGACTTGCGCTCGGGCTTCTCGGCAACCAGCGCTTCGGTGGTGATCAGCAGGCCGGCGACCGAAGCCGCGTCCTGCAGTGCCACGCGAACCACCTTCACCGGGTCGATGATGCCCTTGGCGACGAGGTTGGCGTATTCGCCCGTCTGGGCGTCGAAGCCGTTATTGACGTCGCCCTTCTCGAGCAGCTTGCCGACGATCACCGCGCCGTCATTGCCGGCGTTCTCGGCAATCTGACGGATCGGCGCCTGCAGCGCGTGCTTGATGATGTCGACGCCGCGACGCTGATCGTCGTTGGCCCATTTCACGTTGGCCAGCGCCTTGGTCGCGTACAGCAGCGCGGTGCCGCCGCCGGCGATGATGCCTTCCTCAACCGCGGCGCGGGTCGCGTGCATCGCGTCTTCGACGCGATCCTTGCGCTCCTTCACCTCGACCTCGGTGGCGCCGCCGACGCGGATGACGGCAACGCCGCCAGCCAGCTTCGCCAGACGCTCCTGCAGCTTCTCACGGTCGTAGTCCGAGGTGGTCTCCTCGATCTGCGCACGGATCTGCCCGGTGCGGGCTTCGATGTCCTTCTTGGCACCGGCGCCGTCGATCACCGTGGTGTCGTCCTTGGTGATGCGCACGCGCTTGGCGGTGCCCAGCATCTGCAACGTCACGTTCTCGAGCTTGATGCCCAGATCTTCGCTGACGACCTGACCGCCGGTCAGGATGGCGAGATCTTCGAGCATCGCCTTGCGGCGATCACCGAAGCCCGGCGCCTTCACGGCAGCAACCTTGAGGCCGCCGCGCAGCTTGTTGACGACCAGGGTCGCCAGCGCTTCGCCTTCGACGACTTCGGCGATGATCAGCAGCGGGCGACCCGACTGCACCACCGACTCCAGCACCGGCAGCATGGCCTGCAGGCCCGACAGCTTCTTCTCGTGGAGAAGAATGTACGGGTTCTCCAGCTCGGCGATCATCTTCTCGGCGTTGGTGATGAAGTACGGCGAGAGATAGCCGCGGTCGAACTGCATGCCTTCGACGATCTCGAGCTCGGTCTCGAGGCTTTTCGCCTCTTCGACCGTGATCACGCCTTCATTGCCGACCCGGTCCATCGCCTTGGCGATCATGGCACCGATATCGGTCTCGCCATTGGCGCTGATGGTGCCGACCTGGGCGATCTCTTCGTTGGTCGAGACCTTCTTGGCGCGCGCCTTGATGTCTTCCACGACGGCCGTGACCGCGAGGTCGATGCCGCGCTTCAGGTCCATCGGGTTCATGCCCGCGGCGACCGACTTCACGCCTTCGCGCACGATGGCCTGGGCCAGCACGGTCGCGGTGGTGGTGCCGTCACCGGCCAGGTCGTTCGTCTTCGAAGCGACTTCGCGCACCATCTGCGCGCCCATGTTCTCGAACTTGTCCGAGAGCTCGATTTCCTTGGCGACGGTGACGCCGTCCTTGGTGATGCGCGGAGCACCGAACGACTTGTCGATCACCACGTTGCGACCCTTCGGGCCGAGCGTGACCTTCACCGCGTCAGCGAGGATGTCGACGCCGCGCAGAATGCGCTGGCGGGCGTCGGCGCCGAACTTCACGTCCTTGGCAGCCATGTTCTCTTTTCCTTGTGTTTAGTTGATTTCAGCGGCGGAGCGGGTTGCTCAGGCGGCTTTCTTGGCCGAACCGGCGGCACCATCGAGGATGCCCATCACGTCGCTTTCCTTCATGACCAGCAGGTCTTCGCCCTCGAGGACGATCTCGGTGCCGGACCATTTGCCGAACAGGATGCGGTCGCCGGCCTTCACATCGAGCGGGACCAGCTTGCCGCTCTCGTCGCGGGCGCCCGGGCCGACAGCGACGACTTCGCCTTCTTGCGGCTTCTCCTTGGCGGTGTCCGGAATGATGATGCCACCACGAGTCTTCTCTTCAGCGACGACGCGACGGACCAACACCCGGTCGTGCAGGGGACGGAAATTCATTGGCGATCTCCCAACGATCGAATGGGGGTTAAGGGGCTTTCACCGGCGCGGGCGCTGTTAGCAGTCCCACCCGGCGAGTGCCAGCGGTAGATAGCGAAGGGCTCATCCCGCTTCAAGCTCTCAGCAGCACTCTTTCTTCGAGGCTGCTAAATGCTTGGTCCGACACAGAAAAATTCTGGACGGCTGAACGATTCGGCGGCGACGCTGGTTGGGTTGAAGGCGGGACGGACAGGTTCCACTCGGGGCGCCTCCCGCCCACCGGCTCCGAAGAGGCCGGTGACGAGCACAGGAGTGTCACGAAGCATGGCAAATCTTACCCGTCAGCTCAGCGACTACCGTCTCACCACCGCCGAGATCCTGTACCACCTGCCCGACCACCCGACCCTGCTGCAAAGCTTCATCTGGCAGGATTACGACCTGGCGCCGCGTTTTCCGGTGCTGCACGGGTTCCTCGATTTCTGGGTCACCAAGATCGAGGGCAGGCTGCACTCGGTGCAGGTCGCCAGCCAGAAGCTGATCACGCCCGGCGAACTCCGCATGATCGGGACCGAGCTGATGCTGCACTGAGCCCGCTCGTCGTGCGACAGCACCGCGCTTGGCGCGGCGCCCGGGCCGGCGCATCACAGCGCCGGCATGACCCTCGCACTCGACCGGACCGCATCGCCTGCCAGCGCCCGCCCGCGCGCGGTCGTCATCTGGCTGCTGTCGGCCGCGGCGATGGTGTTCGCCATGGCGGTGATCGGCGCCATCACGCGCCTCACCGAAAGCGGCCTGTCGATCGTCGAATGGAAGCCGGTGGCGCAGATGCTGCCGCCGTTGTCCGCCGCCGAATGGCAGCGCGTGTTCGAGCTCTATCGCGAGTCGCCGCAATACCGGCTGGTCAATGCGGGCATGACGCTCGCCGACTTCCAGCACATCTTCTTCTGGGAGTGGCTGCATCGTCTGTGGGGCCATCTGATCGGCATCGCCTATGCGGTGCCGTTCGTGTGGTTCGTCGTGCGCCGGGCCATTCCGCAAGGCTGGACGCGTCCCATTCTCGGCCTCTTCGGGCTCGGCCTGCTGCAGGGTCTGGTCGGCGCCTTCATGGTCGCGAGCGGTCTGGTCGATCGTCCGTCGGTCAGCCACTACCGGCTGGCGATGCATCTCGTGCTGGCGCTCGCCATTTTCGTCGCGACGATCTGGATCGCGCGCGGCCTGTCCTCGCCCCGTCCAGCCGCGACGCCGCCGAGCATGCGGCTGCGCGCGCACGCGATCGGCGCCTTCGCGCTGCTCGCGGTCACGATCGTGTGGGGCGCTTTCACCGCGGGCCTGCGCGCGGGACTGGTTTATGACACCTGGCCGTTGATGGGCGGCTCGTTGGTGCCGTCGGAATGGCTCGCTTTTGCGCCCGGCTGGATCAACTTCGTCGAGAACCACGCGACGGTGCAGTTCACCCACCGGCTGCTGGCCTATTGCACCAGCCTGGTGGTGATCCTGCTTGCGGTTCGCGCCCTTCGCCTGGCACCACCGATCAAGCGCTGGGGGCTGATCGCAGCCCATCTGGTCGTGCTGCAGGTCGGGCTCGGCATCGCGACGGTGCTGAGTCACGTGCCGGTGTGGCTCGGCGCGCTGCACCAGGCGAACGCGATCCTGCTGTTGGGATCGCTGACCATGCTGCTGTTCGAACTCGGCCACCTAAGGCGCGCGGCGTGACCGTCCGGATCGCCCTGTTCCGCGCCGTCAATCTCGGCCCCCAGACCAAATTGCAGATGGCCGGGCTGCGCGACATGGCCAGCGAGCTCGGCCTGCGCAATCCACGCACCGTGATCGCCAGCGGCAATCTCGTCTTCGACGGCGGCACCAGAAAAGAAGCCGTGCTGGAAAAGCTGCTGGAAAAGGAAACCGAGGCGCGCTTCGGTCTCAAGACCGACATCTTCGTGCGCACCGTGCCGGAATGGGGCGAACTCCTCGCCGCCAATCCGTTTTCCGAACAGGCCGACGCCGATCCGAGTCACCTGGTGGCGATGGTGCTGCGCGACGCGCCGTCGTCCGACGCCGAGCTGCAAGCGGCGCTGACCGGCAGCGAACGCGCCACGATCGTCGGCCGCTGCGCCTATCTCTACTATCCGGACGGGATCGGTGAATCGCGCGTCACCAGCGCGCTCGTCGAGCGCAAGCTCGGAACCCGCGGCACCGCGCGCAACTGGAACACGATGCGCAAAGTGGCGGCGCTGGTGGCGCCTGCCTAGCGCGTTTTCCCGCGAAGTTAATACAGACCGCCGGTGCCGGTGGTCGCGGCCGGCGTGACTTTCGACAGGTCTTCGTTGCCGACGACCTGATCTTCGCCGCGTCCCGGCTCGGTGCCCGGCAGAAAGGCCTGCCAGATCGCGCGCGGATCGCCGAGGCCGGCCTGATGGCCGGTCGACGGATCGATGCGCACGAGCTTCAGCCCGGGCGGAATGCGGAACGGCGTCGGCGGCTCGTCGGCCAGCGCCTTGGCGATGAATTCCTTGAACACCGGCGCCGACACGCCGCCGCCGGTTTCGCGGTCGCCCATCGGCTTGGGATCGTCGTAGCCGATGAACACGCCGGCCGCGAGATTGGGCGAGAAACCGACGAACCACACGTCTTTGGATTCGTTCGTCGTGCCGGTCTTGCCCGCCAACGGCCGGTGCAACTGACCGACAATGGACGCGGTGCCGCGCTGCACCACGCCTTCGAGCATCTGCGTCAGCTGAAACACGGTGCGCGGATCGTTCACCTGCTCACGGTCGTCGGGCGGCAGCGGCGTCGCCTGCTTGCCCCAGCCGACATTGTTGCAGTACTCGCAGGCGCGCTGGTCGTGTCGGTACAGCGTCTTGCCGTAGCGATCCTGCACCCGGTCGATCAGGGTCGGCTGGATGCGCTTGCCGCCATTGGCGAGCATCGAATAGGCGGTGACCATGCGCATCAGCGTCGTCTCGCCCGCGCCGAGCGACATCGACAGCACCGCCGGCATGTTGTCGACGATGCCGAACTTCTTTGCCGTCTCCACGATCTTCGGCATGCCGATCGACGCGGCGATACGCACGGTGCAGACGTTGCGCGACTTTTCCAGCGCGACGCGCAACGGCAGCGGGCCATAGAAGCCGCCGCCGTAATTTTCCGGCGCCCAGCGCGGCAGGCCAGGGCCCTGGTCGTATTCGACCGGCTCGTCGAGCACGATCGAACTCGGCGTGAAGCCGCTGTCGAGCGCGGCGAGATAGACGAACGGCTTGAAGCTCGAACCGGGCTGGCGCATCGCCTGGGTGGCGCGATTGAATTCGCTGGTCGCGTAGGAGAAGCCGCCAACCATGGCGAGCACGCGGCCGGTTT
>JAQGIE010000148.1 GCA_028291365.1 Rhodospirillales bacterium | reverse complement strand
AGGAGCGCGACGCTCTCGCTGGTCTCGGTCAAAAATTCGCGGAGCAGATCATCCATAGCCGGTCCTCATCCCCGTAACGCTAGCTGGGGCCGGCGCCGAAGCTGGCCTTTCGGTGTAACGAACTCGTTAAATCAATTTGTCTTACCGGCGGCTTTCGCCCGCGGACCCGGCTCCTCGATCGGCGGGTGCTCGATCGCCCGCAACAATTCGGTCGCGTCGACCGGCTTGCGAAAGACCTGGCGGGCGCCAAAAACGGCCATGGCGCGCTCATAAGGGTGGGAAATCCCCGCGAACCCGCCGGTCACCGCAATAATCGGCAGATCGGGGTGGTAACGGCGGATCGCCCGGGTGAACTCGACCCCATCCATCAGCGGCATGAACACGTCGGTCACCACCGCGTCGACCGTCGCACCTTCGGCAATCCGGTCGAGCGCGGTCTTCGCATCGGAGAAACTATGCGGGTGATGGCCCGCCCGGCGCAGCAACGCCGCCATGAATGCGAGATGATCCGCATCATCATCGACCAGAAGTACTTGCATGGCCGGAACCTAGAGGCGGGAACCGGGTCGGCGCACCAAGGCGTCGGTATAGAGTCGATATCCGTGCGGATATCCCGCAAATTTTCGCGATCCGCCCAAAGAGCTCGCGCGCGACGCTTCCTGGGGTTTCGAACTGGACTCCGATTCAGTCGCCCAACAGACCTGCACGGACCGCGATCACGGCCGCCTCGGACCGGGTCCGCGCGCCGACTTTGCGGAAGATCTGCTGCAGATTGACCTTGATGGTGACTTCGGCGAGCTCGAGCTGGCGCGCGATTTCCTTGTTGGTGAGGCCGCCGCCGAGCGCGATCAGAATGCGGCGGTCGCGCGGCGACAGCGCCTCCATCCAGGACGGCACCGCGCGCAACGGCACCTGCGGGATCGAAGGCTCCGGCCCTTCTTCGTCGAGCACGGTTTCGAGCGGAACGTAGGTGCCGCCCGCGATCAGGATTTCGAGCGCCGCCGCGAGCGCCGCCGCCGGCAGCGTCTTGGGCAGGAAGCCGCGCGCGCCGGCCTTCAACGCGGCGCGGACTTCGCGCGGCCGCGCCACGCCCGACATCATCGCGACCGAAGCGTCGGGAAAGGTCGAAACCAGCAACGGCACGCCGGCATCGATCGACATGCCCGGCATCTGGAAATCGACCAGGACCAGGTCGTAGCGACCCTCGAAGGCCAGCGCTTCGTCGAGCGACGCGGCCTCGTCGATGACGGCGCCCGGCACCAATCGTTCGACCTGGCCGCGCACCGCTTCGCGGTAGAGCGGATGATCGTCGGCAATGAGCAGGCGCTTGCTCATATCATTCCCCGCGAAAGCGGGGATCCAGTCCCTCGCCTTGCTGGCTGGCAAAGACTGATTCCATCGCGCCTCGATGCGCAAAGGCTGGATCCCCGCTTTCGCGGGGAATGGAAAACAACGCACGCGCGGCACGCGCCATGGTTTCGGGCGGCACCGGTTTGAGCACGAACGCGTCGGCGCCCGCTTCGCGCGCGATGCGTTCGGTGGCGCCGTCGCTATAGCCGGTGGTCAGGATGATGCGCAGCGACGGGTCGGCCGCCTTGGCGAGCGGGATCAGCGCCGTGCCGCGCATGCCGGGCATCACCTGGTCGGTGATCAGCACCTGGAAGGTGCCGGGCTTCTCGCGCAGCCAGGCCAGCGCCTGATTCGGTGAATTGGTCGCCGCCACGGCGAAGCCCAGCCGTTTCAACCCGATGCGCATCGCGTCGAGCAGATCGTCTTCGTCGTCCAGCAGCAATGCCGCGATTTCGGGTCCGGGCCGAGCGGCGGCACGAACCGTCGGGCTCGCCGTCGCGGCCGCGACGTCGATCGCGGGCAGATAGATGTCGAACACCGTGCCGTTGCCGGGCGTCGAACGCACCGTGTAGGCGCCGTCATGCGCCTGCATCAGCCCGTGCACGACGGCGAGACCCAGGCCGGTCCCGCGCGCGCGGTCCTTGGTGGTGAAGAACGGCTCGAAGATCTGGTCCAGCACCTGTTGCCGGATGCCGCAGCCGCCGTCGCGCACGCGAACGCGCGCATAGCGACGGCCGGCCGAAAGCTGCCCCGACTCCAGCCGCGCAACGTGGAAGCTGCCGTCGGTTTCGCTGGCCGCCAGCGGCGACGGCACCAGCGCCGTGATCTCGGCCAGTTCGATTTCGATCGTGCCGCCTTCTTCGGGCAGCGCGTCGTTGGCGTTGATGCACAGATTGACCAGCACCTGCTGGAGCTGCGTCGCATTGCCATGGACGTTGAGCGAAGCCGCGCCGGGATGCAGGACGAGCTGCGTGCTGGCAGGCAACAGGCCGTGCAGCAGGTCGCGGCCTTCGCGCAGCCATTCGGTCACGGCCACCGGCATACGCGCAGCACCCTCCGCGCGCGAGAAGGCGAGGATCTGCATCACCAGCTGGCGCGCGCGGTCGCTGACCGACAGCACACGCATGGCGTAGCCATGTTGCTCGCTGCCTTGGTCGAGATCGTCGACCAGGAAACCCGCGAATCCCATGATGGCGCCGAGCAGATTGTTGAAATCGTGCGCCATGCCGCCGGCGAGGCGCCCGATCGCCTCCATCTTGGCGGCCTGGGTCAGCTGCATGCGCAGCGTCTCTTTTTCCTTCTCGCTCGCCAGCTCGACCGAGATGTCGTGCCAGCTCGCGACCGAGCCGCCGTCGGCCAGCCGCGTATGCAGCACGCGCACTTCGGTGACCGATCCGTCGAGCCGAGTCCAGGGCACGGTATGCGCGGTCTCGCCGGCGCCGGTCACCGGCATCGCCGGCAGCAGCTGCATCGCGTGCTCGTCGAACAGGTCGCCCGGCGACAGGCCGATCTGGTCGCAGGCAGCGCGATTGGCGTAGGTGACCAGCCCGTCGCGATCGAGAATGACGATCGCGTCGAGCACCGCGTCGAGCGATTCGAAATTGCGCTGGCGCAGATGCGACAGCATCGCCATGCCGACCACGTTGCAGGTGGCGCGCGCGAAGATCTGTTCTTCCAGACCCCAGCTGCGCGGCTGCCGGTCGTAGAACAGGATCATGCAGGCATAGCGCGCGTCGATCGGGATCCGCACGATCAGGCCCGAGCGCGCATCGGCGGCGCGCAGCAGATTGGCGACGCTGGGTTCGACGTTCCGATCGTCGAGGTCGGGAACCAGGATGGTCGACGCCGCCTGCATCTCGCCTTCGATGCCGATCAGTTCGGACGAGCGCATCACCACATCACCCGGCTGCACGCCCGACTCCGGCTCGTAATAGCCGAGACAGTCGACCACGCCGGCCGCAAGGTCCGACAAGGCGACCGAGGCACGCGATCCGCCCATGCCGGCATGGAGCAGCGGCAGGGCCGAAGCGGCGATGTCGACAAAGGATTGCGAGCCGTCGAAGCGCAGCCGCAGCAGTTCGAGCAGCGCGTCCTGGTGGCGGGCCAGCATCTCGCGGCGTTGCTGCAGCAGGTCGGCGGCGCGATGCGCATCGGTGACGTCGACCACGGTGGTCTGGATGGCGCGCCTGCCGCGCCACATGGTCAGGCGGATTTCGACGTCGATCCAGATGGTCGAGCCGTCGACGCGGCGCGCGCGGCGATCGCTGGTGAAGGTCGGCACCCCGCGCGGATCGGCCCGCAGCCACAGCATCTCGTCGGTCGGTGCGCTGCCGCTTTGCGTCACCACCAGCGGCGCGATCGAGCCCGCTGCGATCACCGCGTCGGCCGACCGATAGCCGTAGATGCGCGCGAACGTCTCGTTGGCGAAGATCGGCTTCAGCCCGTCATGGATCAGCACGCCCTGGGTCGAACCGTCGAGAATGTGACGCAGCGAGACGGCGTTCTCTTCGAGCATCGCGTCTTTCGCGGCCTGGCGTGCGATGAGGTCGCAGATCCAGCCGAACGCGACATTGACCACGCCGAGCACGAGGATCACCACCAGCGAACCGTCGCCGAGCATCTGCGCCAGCGTGCGATCCTGGATCAGCAGCACCGACGGCCCGACGGTCAGCGGCCATTGCAGGAGGGCGAGAAACAGATAGACGCGCGGACCACGCCGAAGCAGGCCGCGATCGATGGCGATGCGCGTGCCGCGTGCCACCACGAAGCTCAGAATGATATTTGCGATGCCCGCCGCGGCGGCAGCGTCCTCGAAACTGCCGCGCACCGCCATCGCGACCAGCGTCACGACGAGGCTGGGCAGAAACGGCAGGTCGAGCGCGGCGAAATTGATGAGGACGTCGCGAAGGTCGAGCTGACCGACCGTCACCAGCTGGACCGGATTGAGCAAGGTCAAGGCGACCAGCACGCTCATCAGCGTGGTCGCGCACAGCAAGGCCGCCCAGGCACCCGAACGACGCCAGGTCTGGTACAGCCAGGCATACGCAACGGCGCTGATCGCCAGCAGCGACACTTGTCGCGCCAGCGCACCGATCGCGTGCATGGTCGGCTCCAGCCCGGTGCCGCCGAGCGAAGCGAGATCGATCCCCAGCATTCACCGTCTCGAGGGGCAAGAAAGTCTCGTGCCTACAAGCGCGCACGAGGCTCCTTACAAAACATGAATGACCGCGCAATGCGCGGCCTTCGGTCAGGCCGGGTGTTGCCGAGGAAGGTGGTCGATCGCCGCCTCGCCCGCGGTCATGCCGCTGCGAGTCGCAATGACAGCGTGTCGCCAGCCCGCGTGACGGTGAGCAGCATGCCGTAACTGCGCGCCAGTGCAGCCGCGTACGCGGCATTGACGTCGTGCGCGTCAGTATCGGCCGGGGTCGCGCCGCCGAGCCACGCCTCGCCGGCGCCTTTCAAGGCGGGATTGCGCCCGAGCGCGGTCACCACGATCGCGTCGCCGTCGCGCGCCACGCTGAGCGCGCCCTGCCCGGGCAGGGCCTCACCCGCCAGCAACACCGCATTCAACAGCAGCTTGGCGCCGCCGCGCCGGTCGAGAACCGGGGCGTCGACCGTTGCGGCCCAGTCGAGCGTGATGCGGCTGCCCTCGAACCACGCCAGCGCCGCGGCGCGCACCGGGCCG
>JAQGIE010000140.1 GCA_028291365.1 Rhodospirillales bacterium | reverse complement strand
GCCGAAATAGCGCGGGTGATCGCTATGCACGGCGCTGCGGGACAACAGGTCGATCAGGTCCGCCGCGACTTGCTCGGCGGGGCGCGGTGCTACGAAATCGTAGTGCGCCAGCGCGCTGCGCAACGCGCCGTCGCCCAGTTCCTGGACGACCGGCGCGTCGCGTCGCGCCTGCAGATAGTCGGCTGCCAGCGATGCGGTGCCGAGCAGCGTGGCACGTGCCCGCGTGTCGCTGGAGGCCGACTCAAGCATGAACGAGCGTGGATTCGAGCGTGTAGCCTTCGTCGATCCAGCCGGTGATGCCGCCGGCCATCAGCTTGACCGGCCGGCCGAGCCGCGCCAGCCGGATCGCCCCGCGCGCAGCGCCGTTGCAATGCGGACCGGCGCAATAGACGACGAACAGCGTGTCGTCGGGATACATCGCGAGCCGCGAGCCGATCATCTTGCCGTGCAGAATGTTGACGGCGCCGGGCACGTGACCCTTTGCATAGAGATCGGGGCTGCGCACATCGACGAGCACGAAACCGGGATCGCCCGCCTGCAACGCCGCGTGCACGTCGGAACAGTCGGTTTCGAAGGCGAACTCGTCTTCGAAGTGGCGCAGCGCCAGGTCGGGCGCTGCGGCGGGAATTGCGGTGACGTTGTTGGCCATGGATCGGCTCCGTTCGATGGAAATGACGAGACCGATTTGGCAGGCGGGGCGTCCTCCCGCAATCGACCGGATTGCCAAACAACGCCAAGATCCCGCCAAACGAGAACCGCAGAAATCCTGCCATTCTGGTGATCAGCCGTGCTACAGAATGGCCAAATCTTGATGACAGAGGCGATCATGCCAGATGCCGATCTGATCGCGCCCGCCGCCGGAAAGCGCGTCGTCGCGCTGGTTTATGACGGGCTGTGCAGTTTCGAGTTCGGCTGTGCCGCCGAGATCTTCGGCCTGGCGCGGCCCGAATTCGGCGCCAACTGGTACGAGTTCACCACCGCGGCGGTCGAACCCGGACCGTTGCGCGCATCGGGGCGCCTGATGGTCCAGGCCGACGGCGGCCTCGAACTGCTCGATGACGCCGGCACCATCATCGTGCCGGGCTGGAAAGGGCTCGACCTGGCGCCGCCCGGCGCACTCGTCGAAGCCTTGCTGCGGGCGCATGCGCGCGGTGCACGCATCGTGACCATCTGCTCGGGCGTGTTTCCGCTCGCCGCGACCGGTCTGCTCGACGGGCGTCGCGCCACGACGCATTGGCGCTACGCCGAGGCGTTGCAAACGCGCCATCCCGAGATCGAGGTCGATCCCAACGTGCTCTATGTCGATGAAGGACAGCTGCTGACTTCGGCGGGCAGCGCCGCCGGTCTCGATCTGTGCCTGCATCTGGTGCGGCGCGATCACGGGCCTGAAATCGCCAATCAGGTGGCGCGCCGTCTCGTGATCGCGCCGCATCGCAATGGCGGGCAGGCGCAATTCATCGAACGGCCGGTGCAGGCGCGCCCCGAGAGCCGCCTGTCGTCGCTGTTCGACACGATGCGCGCGCGCCTAGCCGAGCCCTGGTCGAATGCCGACCTGGCGCGGCTGGCGGCGATGAGCGAGCGCACCTTCCTGCGCCGATTCCGCGAAGCGACCGGCAGCACGCCGGCCGATTTTCTCATCGCGGCGCGCATCGACCGGGCGCGCGAACTGCTCGAAGCGACCTCGCTGCCGGTCGACGAGGTGGCGGCGCAAAGCGGCTTTGGCGCCGTCGCGACGCTGCGCCATCATTTCCAGCGACGGCTGGGCGTCAGCCCCGCGACCTATCGGCAGCGTTTCGCGCGCTCGGCCGCATGAAGAAACTGTTCTTGCTGTTGCTGCTGCTGTCGGCGCCGCCGGCGGCGGCGGCGCCGGACGAACTCTGCAGCCTGCTGGCGGCGCGGGTCGATCGCGCCGGTCCGGCGGGCACGCCGGTCTTTCTGCGCAGCTTCGACGCGATCGGTCTGCGCGACGCGACGTTGGGGCCGGCGTTGCTGACCGTGTCGTTCGTCTACGACCAGGCGCTGGCGACCATCGCGCTGGTCGCGTGCGGTGACGTCGCCCATGCACGCCGCACCGGCGACGCGCTGCTGCGCGCGGTCGAGCATGACCGGCATTACCGCGACGGGCGTGTGCGCAATGCCTATCGCGCCGGCCCGGTGGACGAGCTCGTGCCGGCGGTGAATGGCTGGTGGGACAGTGACAGGCAGCGCTGGTTCGAAGATGCGTATCAGGCGGGCACCGCGACCGGAAACCAGATCTGGGCCGCGCTGGCGCTGCTGACGTTGGACGAGGCGAGCGGCGATCACCGCTACGGCGCGGCGGCGGCGAGCGCGATGCGCTTCGTCGCGACGCGGCTGCAGATGCAGGACGGGCCGGGCGGCTTCGCCGGCGGCTTCGTCGGTTTCGAGCCCGACCCCACCGAATATCGCTGGCGCTCGACCGAACATAATCTCGACGCGGTCGCCGCCTTTGCGTGGCTGGCGCGGCGCGAACCGGCCGTTGCGCAATGGCGCGCCGGCGAGGCATCGGCGCGAAGCTTCGTCGATGCGGCGTGGATCGCGGGCGAGGGGCGGTTCGCGACCGGCACCGGCGCCGACGGCGTCACGTTCGAGCGCAAGAGCTCGGCGCTCGACGTGCAGGTCTGGCCGTTGCTGGCGGTCGCGAAACCGCCCGAGGCCTGGCGCGCCGCGTTGCGCTGGATCGACCAGCATCACGCGATCGACCGTCGCGGCTATGATTTCAACGACGATCGCGACGGCGTCTGGCCCGAAGGAACCGCGCAGGCGGCGCTCGCGTTTCGCGCCACCGGAGACGCCGCGCGTTCGCGCGCGCTGCTGGCCGCGCTCGACGAGGCGCGCACGCCCAACGGTTTCTATCTCTCGGCGCTGCCCAACGATCCCGCGTCGGATCGCATCACCACCGGCTTCTCGTCCGACGACGGCGCCGGCGTGCAGGTCGTGTACACCAAGCGCGGTCATCTCGGCGCGACCTGCTGGGTGTTGCTGGCGCGGCTGGGCTGGAATCCGTTCACCGGCCGAAAGGCGTAGGCCGCACCAAGAGTCGCCGTATGGAGCTTGGCCACATCGCACGACGCTTCGCGCGCGAGTCGACGCCTTATCGCAACAGCAGATCCGCGCCGAGCAACGCCAGACCGACAAAGAAACAGCGGCGGAAGATTTCGGGTCGCACCATGCGGCGAACGCGGCCGCCGATCTCCATGCCGATCACCGCGGGCACCAACGCGGCGAGCGACGACAGGGCCAGCGCGCCGAGCATGCCGGCGCCGGCCAGCATGATCGTCAGCGCGATGGTCGAGACGGTGAAGGAGATGCCCAACCCCTGCACCAGCTCGTCGCGCTCGAAACCCAGCGCCTGCAGATACGGCACCGCCGGAATCACGAACACGCCGGTGGCGCCGGTGACGGCGCCGGTGGTCGCGCCGATGAGCGGGCTCAACACCATCTCGGCTCGTTTGGAGATGTAGGGAAGTTTCAGCGGCGACAGGCCGTAGGCGGCGTAGAGCAGCAGCACGACGCCGAGTCCGGTGATGGCGGCACCGGCATGGCTGCCGGTCAGCACGCCGCCGAACAGCCAGGTGCCGATGAAGATACCGAGCATCATCGGCCACAGCCGCCGCGCGATCGGGCGCAAGGCCGGCCCCGAGGTCATCTGCCACAGATTGGTGACCAGCGAGGGGATCACCACCAGGGTCGCCGCCTGCGCCGGACTCATCACCAGGCTGAGCAGACCGATCGCGACGGTGGGCAGGCCGAGCCCGGTGACGCCCTTGACGAACCCCGCGAGCAGGAAGGTGGCGAGAATGGCGGCGATATGCGGATCGAGAGCGAACATGTGGTTCACAGCTTGCCGGCCTGCCGACGCGCTGAGAATGCGTGATTTCGCAAGGCTGGCTTCGCGCCCGGCGAAGCCACAGGATGCAGCGCATGCAGTTTGATCTGGTCGACCTGAAGCTGTTTCTCGCCATCGTCGAAGCGGGCAGCATCACCGGCGGCAGCGAGCGTTGCGGCCTGGCGCTCGCGGCGGCGAGCGCCCGCGTGCGCGCGATGGAGGCGATGCTCGGCACCAGCCTGCTCGAACGCGAACGGCGCGGCGTGCGGCCGACCGCGGCGGGCGAGGCGCTGGCCAGGCACGCGCAGCTCGTGTCGCAACAGATGGAGCGCATGCGCGGCGAGTTGCGCGAGCATGCGCGCGGCGGGCTGCGCGGATGCGTGCGGCTGCTGTCGAACACCGCCGCGCTCGAAGAAGATCTGCCCGACAATCTGTCGGCGTGGCTGAGCGCAAACCCCGGCATCGACGTCGAGCTGCAGGAGAAGCCGAGCCAGGAGGTCGCGCTGTCGCTGCTGCAGGGACGCGGCGATCTCGGCATTCTGTCGGACTGGGCCGGCGGTGACGGGCTGGAGCTGCATCCGTTCCGCACCGACCGTCTGGTGCTGGTGACGCCGGCGGCGCATCCGCTCGCGCGCAAGCGGCGCGTCTTGTTCGCCGACCTGCTCGACCAGGAGTTCGTCGGCCTCGCCGCCGACGGGGCGCTGGCCCAGCATGTCGATGCGCAGGCGCAACGGCTCGGCGCGTCGCTGCGCTATCGCGTGCGGCTGCGCGGCTTTGATGCGGTATGTCGCATGGTGGCGCGCAAGGTCGGCGTGGCGATCCTGCCCGCGACGGCGGTGAAGCGGCGGCGACCTGGGATGAGGATCGCCGCGGTGCCGCTCGGCGACTCCTGGGCGACGCGCCGGCTGGTGCTGGCGGTGCGCGACCGCGCCGCGCTGTCCGCGCATGCGCGACGGCTGTTCGATCATCTGCACGCGGGCGCGGCGAAATAGCAGGCGGTTGAAAAATGCAGCACGGCTCTACAAGGACTCTCCTTCGTCAGAGACCTAAGATTTTTTATCACAGAGAACGCAGAGAACGCGGAGAACACAGAGCGACTGAGACGACCGATCCTTCCGACCAGCTCGGTTTTTGAGCGAACGCGCAAAGCGCGCGTCAGGCGATCAATCGAGGGTGACGCGTATCGCGCCGCACGACGGGTACCTCTGTGTTCTCTGCGTTTCTCTGCGCCCTCTGCGGTAAATTTCTTTACGGTCGCCTCGAATGCCCGCAAGCCTAGCTAGGTACGCCGGTACACGGGCGCGCCCGACGGAGCGCCGGTGGTGCCGCCATCGACGACGAGCTCTTCAGCGGTGATGTTCGACGCGTCGTCCGAGGCGAGGAACAGCACGGCGTTGGCCAGCTCGTCGGCTTCGCCCATGCGGCCGAGCGGGATGCTGCTGACGAGACCCTCCTCCAGCGCTTCCACCCCGCCCGGCGCCGCCGCATAGGGCGACCAGATCGGCGTGCGGTGGGCGCCCGGCGTGACCTGGTTCACGCGGATGCCGCGCGGTGCGAATTCCGAAGCCAGCACGCGCGTCATGCCGCGCACGCCGGCCTTGGTCGCGGCATAACCGGCCCAGCCCGGATACCCCAATTTCGCGTGCACCGAGCCGTTGAGGATGACCGACGCCTTGTCATTCAGGTGCGGCGCTGCCGCCTGCACCGTGAAGAACACGGCGGTCAGGTTGGTGCGCACGATGCGCTCGAAATCGGCCAGGGCGGTCGAACCGACCGGCGTCGCGCCGCCGACGCCGGCATTGGCGAACACCACGTCCAGCTTGCCGAACTTGGCGACCGTCTCGTTCACCGCGCGCTCGATCGCGGCGACGTCGGTCACGTCGGCTTCGATCGCCAGCAGGTTCGGGCCCAGCGCCGCCGCGGCCTCGTCGAGGGTCGCGCGCTTGCGGCCGGTGATCGCGACCCGCGCACCTTCCTGGATGAAGCGGCGCGCCGTGGCGAGGCCGAGCCCGCTATTGCCGCCGGTGATGAAGGCCGTTTTTCCCTGCAATCGCATTGTGCGCTCCAAAATCCGTTTGGTTTCAACTTAGGACCGGCAGGGATGTAGCCGTTTGGTTTCGAATTGCAACCACCCATGTTACCAAGCGAAACAGCGACGGAGGCACGGAGGTGCGTGATGGTGAAGCGGACGAGTTTTGAGGGCGACGTGTGCGCGGTGGCGCGGTCGCTGGACGTGATCGGCGACTGGTGGTCGCTGTTGATCATTCGCGACGCGCTGGGCGGCGTCCGCCGGTTCAGCCAATTTCAGCGCAGCCTGGGCGCCGCCAAGAACATGCTGGCGAGCCGCCTCAAGACGCTGGTCGCGCACGGCATCCTGGATATCGAGCCGGCGCAGGACGGCGGTGCGCATCTGGAATATGCGATCACCGACAAAGGCCGTGCGCTGATGCCGGTCCTGGCGGCGCTGTCGCAATGGGGCAGGGAGCATCTGTTCGAACCGGGCGAGACGTGCTCCGTCATCCTCGACGCCAAGACGAAGAAGCCGATCGACAAGGTGCGCGTGCACGCGAAGGACGGGCGCGAGTTGAAGGCGGACGATGTGGTCGTCGGGCGCGGGCGGGCGCGGTAGGCACTGGCTCGATCAAGGTCGGCGCCGACGGCACGGCGCCCCTCGACGGCTGCCTTGGGTCAGCTCCCGCGCCGGTGGCGCAGGACCCATCCCAGCAGCAGCATGGCGCTGCCGAGCAGCAGCAGCGAAGCGGGCTCGGGTGCCGGAACCGGCACGATCTCGTCCCGGATCGAGCCGAACACCGAGCAGGCATCCACGGTGCAGCCGGACTGGTCGGTGTCCAGGATCGCGAGGTCGAGCAGCGTGTCGCTGATGTCGAGGAACCCGTTGAGCGGCTGGTATTCAAGCCGCGGCGAGAAGCTCGCATCGTTGAACACCGCATTCCACACGCCATCCGGCAGAACGATGCCGGTCGACAGGCTGCCCGCCTTGGTGAAGGCGATGACATGGCTGCCGGGCACGGTGACTTCGGCGATCAGCGAGCCGCCATTGTAGAAGCGCCAGATGCCCGAGGTGTCGGTCATCGTGGTGATGAAGTTCATGCCGGCCGTGAACAGGTCGGCGCCGGGCGGTATCGCTTCGGGGATCGGATTGCCGGCAGCGTCGAACACGATCTTGTTGCCCGGCGTGAGCAGAACGGCGTTCGCCGGTGGGGCCGCGGCCAAGCACAGGATGGCGGCGAGTAGAAGCAGGTGAAGCGTGCGCATCGCAGCCTCCGTCGGCGAAAGAGCCGATCGATGGGGCACGCAAGCGATATGCCCTTGGCGGTGTTCGGCCATTTGCGAGCGGCGCGACTCCGCACGCGTAAAATTGTTCGACGCCGACGGCGTTCCGCCGGCGCCGATGTGCCAGGTCAGCCCACGTGGCGGCGCAGGGCCCAGGTGGCGGAGGTGTCGGTCGTTGCAATATGGCCCTGGCGCTGTTCGGCCATCTGCGAGGGGCGCGAATCCGCACCCGTAAAATTGTTCGACGCCAAAGCAAAGAACGCGCGAGGTACAAAGCCGCTGCGGCGCGTTCCACACTTCTGATCGACCTCTCGATGACCAGCGAGCCCACGATGCGCGTTCCCGGCCTTGTCGACCTCGTTGCGCGCGGCGCCGCGCCCCTGCTGCCCGGGTTCCAGCTCGCCGACGTGAGGCTCGACAACGGCGTCACCATCCGCACCGCACGGGCAGGCGACGGACCGCCGCTGTTGCTGCTGCACGGCCATCCGCAGACGCACGTCACCTGGCGCAAGATCGCGCCGCAACTGGCGCAGCGTTTCAGCGTCGTCGCGGCCGACCTGCGCGGCTATGGCGACAGCAGCAAACCCGCCGGCGGCGAGCGCCACGTCCACTATGGCAAGCGTGCGATGGCGGCGGACCAGGTCGCCGCGATGGCGGCGCTCGGCCATCGGTCTTTTGCCGTCGCGGGGCACGATCGCGGCGCGCGCGTGGCGCATCGCATGGCGCTCGATCACCCGGATGCGGTGCAACGGATGGCGGTGTTCGACGTGGCGCCGACCGCGACGATGTATGCGCGCACCGACAAGGCGTTCGCGACGCGCTATTTCTGGTGGTTCTTCCTGATCCAGCCGGCGCCGCTGCCCGAAAAGATGATCGGCGCCGATCCCGAATTCTTCCTGCGCCACCATATCGACGGCCAGGTGAAGACTCCGGGCGCGACCGAGCCGGCGGCCTTTGCCGAATATCTGCGCTGCTACCGCGACCCCGCGACCATCGCCGCGATCTGCGAGGATTACCGCGCCGCCGCGACGATCGACCTCGAACATGACCAAGCCGATTCCGACCGGCGCGTCACCGCGCCGTTGCTGGCGCTGTGGGGCGCCAAAGGCACGGTCGGCGCGCTGTACGAGGTGCTGGACACCTGGCGCGACAAAGCCACCGACGTGCGCGGCCGCGCGCTCGATTGCGGCCACACGCTGCAGGAGGAACGGCCCGACGAAGTGCTGGACGAGCTGCTGCGCTTTCTGGCGTGAGCGCGGCCGGTCACGCGCCGCCGAGCGGCAGCCGCAAGAGCTGAAGACGCTGCAGCGTCGTGCCGGGCGGGAGGTTGGCGAACCGCTCGGGCCGCGACAGGAAGAACAGGTCTTTGCCGGCGAGCGCCGCCGTGGTGAGCCGGCCTGTCAACGGGTCCTGCGACTCCAGCACTTCGCTGCCAAGAATGCGCTTGCCGCTCGGGTCGAGCCGCAGCCGCAGGATGCGGCCGGTTGCGTGATTGCAGTTCTGCACGCCGATCAGCGTGTGCGGAGCTTCGAGATAGAGCCCGTCGAAACAGCCCGCAGCGACCGACGGCGCATGCGTCAGTTCGGTGACTGCACCGGTGGCGCGATCGACATGCATCACCGCGTACCAGGTGGCGACGTAGAGGGCTTTGCCGTCGCCGGTCGCGGCGATGCCGTTGGCCGACGGCGCGCCGCCTGCTGGCACCAACTCGTCGATGGCGCCGGTGGCGGGGTTCAGTCGCACGACCGAACCGCTGGTGCTCGCGGTCGCATAGACGAGACCGTCCGGCGCGACGGCGACGTCATTGAGATAGTCGCCGTCGCCGCGCGCGACCGGATAGGTTCGCAGCAACGCGCCGTCGGCAAGGCGAAAGCGGAACAGGCCGCCGGTGTCGTTCATGTCCTTGCGGTTGTACGACACCGCCCACAGCTCGCCGCGCCGGTCGTCGACGCGCAGGCCCAGGACCATGCCGAGGCCCGGCGGCGCGGCGAACCGCCGGTTGCGGCCGCGCGCGTCGATCACCTGGATCGAACCGCCGGCGCCGCCCGCGTAGAAGCTGCGCGTGCGGGCCGACCAGGCGACGCCCTCGGAATCGTGTTTGGCATCGTCGAACGTCACGGCCAGCGTCGCGCGCACGACGGGCGGTTGATCGGCACGGATGCGCGCGATCAGCGCCGCGAAGCGCGGATCTTCCGGCAGCGCGCCGAAGTCGCGTGGGCGTGGTTCGAGCCCGCTCCGCAACGCCGTCATCCGTTCCAGCGTTGCCAGCGCGTCGTCCTGCAAGCCGGCGCGCGCTTCGAGCGCGGCGATTTGATACAGGACCGAGGCATCGTTGGGATGCGTCGGCACCGCGGCGGCGATTTCGGCGACCTCCTCGCGCATCTTTTCCGGGAAGCGCGCCGGGTCGAGGCGCTGCGCCGCGGCGGGCAGGGCAGCGACAACGAGCAGGGCAATGAGAATCCGCATCGCGCGATGCGAGCACGCCGCTAGAGGCTCGACAAGCAAATCCAGCTTATCGATGCGATGAGCACCGCTGATGCGTCTTACGGCGACTTGCCAGCCAGAAACGCGAGCAGGGCTGCGTGGAACGGCTCTTCGGCTTCGAGATGCACGAGATGGCCGACCGGCGCGCTCCAGACCTTGGCGTCCTTCATCTGCTTGGCGAGTTCACGCGCATGGTCGAGATTCTTGCCCATCCCGGCGCGCAGCGCCTCGGGGGCGAAGGGACGGCCGGGCGCGTTGTGGTCCTTCTCGCCCATCAGGAACAAGGTCGGCCGCTCGATCAGCGGGATCTCGTGCACCACCGGCTGCCCCCAGATGACGAAATAGCCGGCGACGAAGGCGCGCAGCCAGCGCGGATATTCGCCGCTGCCTTTGACGCGCTCGCGCACCTGCACGAAGGGCTCGACCTTCTCGACCGGCATGGTCAGCGCGTAATTGTTGATCAGCTGCTGGCGATAGGCCTCGGCGGTGAGCTTCGATTCCTGCTCCAGCACGCGTTCGTAGGACACCGGCGGCACGGACAGGCGATAATCTTCCAGCCCGAGCGGCGCGTAGAGCGCCAGCCGGTCGACGCGCTCGGGGAAGGTGCGGGTGAAGCGCACGCCCAGCATGCCGCCCATCGAATGCGCGACCACGTGCACCCGCGGCAGGTTGAGCTTGTCGAGCAGCAGCGCGGTATGCTTCGCCATCATGTCGAACGAGTAGTTCAGATCGGGCTTGGCCGACTTGCCGAAACCGATCTGGTCGGGCGCGACGACACGGTAGCCGGCGGCGGTGAGACGCTTGATCGTCGGCGCCCAGTACGAAGCCGGGAAATTGCGCCCATGCAGCAGCAGCACCGCCTGGCCGTTCGCCGCACCGGTCGGCGCGACGTCCATATAGGCCATGCGCAGCTCTTCGCCGCGCTCGGTGACGGTCAGATAATCGACCGGATACGGATAGACATACCCTTCGAGCGCGATGCCGTACGGTTCGTCCGCGGCAAAGGCCGGCGCGGCCGAAAACAGCAGCAGCAGCGCGAGCAGCAGGCAACGCATCATCACACTCCCCAAAGCTGCGCCAGGTCGCGCTCGATCGCGCGCGGATCGTTGAGACGGCAAAGCTGCGCCTTGGCAGCGCGCCGGCCGGCTTCGTCTTCGGGCCACGGCGCCTGCAGCACGTACCAGCCGAGATGTTTCTTGAACACGCGCACGCCATGCGCCTCGCCGTAGAAGGCGAGCGATTCATGCAGATGCTCGAGCAGGATGGCGTAGCGCGTCGCGGCGTCGGGCTCGCGCATCGGCTCGCCGGTGGCGAGCGCCCGGCCCAACTCGCGCGCCAGCCACGGACGGCCGCAACCGCCGCGCCCGACCATCACGGCGCGCGCGCCGGATCGTTCCAGCGCGGTGCGGGCGCTGTCGGCGTCGACGATGTCGCCATTGACGATGACGGGCAGGCTGGTCGCCTCGACCACGTCGCGCACTGCGCGCCAGTCGGCGGCGTCGTCGTAGAATTGCTGGCGCGTACGGCCATGCACGGTGATGGCGCGAATGCCGATCCGTTCGGCGCGCGCGGCGAGGTCGGGCGCGTTCTTCGACGCATCGTCCCAGCCCAGCCGCATCTTGAGCGTCACGGGCAGGTCGGTCGCTTCGACCGCGGCGGCGAGCAGCGTTTCGGCATGATCGAGATCGCGCATCAGCGCCGAGCCCGACAATCTGCCGGTCACTTCCTTGGCCGGGCAGCCCATATTGAGGTCGATCACGTCGGCGCCCGAAGCGGCTGCAAGACGCGCACCTTCGCGCAGCCAGCGCGGCTCGCAGCCGATCAGCTGCACGATCTTGATCTCGAGAGTCTCGTCCAGCGCCGCGCGCTGCATCACGTCGCGGCGACCCGACGCCAGTTCGGCGCACGCCACCATCTCGGTCGCGACATAGGGCGCGCCCAGCCGCGTCGCGACACGGCGGAAGGGCAGGTCGCTGATCCCGGTCATCGGCGCGAGCAGCACGCCCCCCGGGATTTCGACGTTTCCGATCTGAAGGGGCGTCAGCTTCATGGCCGGGGTTGGGTACGCGTCCAGCCCGGTTGCGTCCAGCGCCTGTGCCTTATGCGCGCGCTAGCGCCGCATCAATGGCGGCCGCCAGCGCTTCCATCCGGTAGGGCTTGAGCAAAAGCCGCAGGCCTTCCTCGGTCGCGGCCTGCGCCGCTTCGCTGTATCCGGTCGTCAGCAGCACCGGCAGCGAAGGCCAGCGCCGACGGATCTCCCGCGCCAGGTCGATCCCGTCCATGCCGCCCGGCATCACCGCGTCGGAGAAGACCAGTTCGAACGCCTGGCTGAGTTCGAGCCGCGCCAGTCCGACCCGCGCATTCTCGGCGCGGATCACGTCAAAGCCGATCTCGCGCAGCATGTCGCCGACGAACTCGGCCACCGCGTCGTCATCCTCGACCAGCAGCACGGCGCCGCGGGCGTTGCGCGCGATGCCGGGCGCGGCGGCTTGCGCCGCCGGTTGCGGCGCCGCCGCTGCGCTGCCGCCCTGGGCGCGCGGCAACAACAGCGACACGGTGGTGCCGCGGCCCGGCACGCTTTCGATGCGCACGTCGCCGCCGCTGGCACGCGCGAAGCCATAGACCTG
>JAQGIE010000124.1 GCA_028291365.1 Rhodospirillales bacterium | reverse complement strand
CATGCCGCGAAAATGTCGGACGCGACCACGCGCACGGCGCTGACCGCCATCCGCGATCAGGTGCTGCTGCACGCCGCCCGGGTCTTCGCACCGGTCGACTGGTCGCGCATTGCAGCCCCGGTTCGTTTCATCTGGGGCGAGGCGGACCGCGTCATTCCCTGTCCCGCTGCGAACGACCTGCCGGCCCACGCGGCGATCGAACGTCTCGCCGGGGTCGGGCATCTGCCGCATATCGAACGGCCGAGCGCCGTGATCGCGATGCTCGAACGGACGATCGAAACGACGCCGGCTTTTTCGGCGCCGCGGCGCGCGTCGGCATGAACGCGCCGCCGCTCGGTACGTTGGGGCTGCCGCCCGACGCCTATCTCGATCCCGCCGTGACGGCGAAGGAGCAGGCGCGGATCTTCCGCCGTGCCTGGATCCTGGTGGCGTTGGACTCGGAGCTCGCGACCGCCAATGATTTCGTCACCGCGGATCTCGGCGGCGTCCCGGTCGTGGTGCAGAATCTCGGCGGCGAGATCCAGGCCTTCCGCAACATCTGTTCGCATCGTCTCGCGCGCATCCAGTGCGCGCCGCGCGGCAACCGTCCGCTGACCTGCCCCTATCACGGCTGGAGCTACGGAAGCGGCGGCATCCCGACGGTGATCCCCGACAATCGCGAGTCGTTCGGCTACACCGACGCGGATCGCGCCGGCCTCGCCTTGCGCCGTGTTTCCGTCGCGCGCCGCGGTGGTTTCGTCTTTGCGCGTGTCGCGGCCGACGGACCTTCGCTCGAAGCGCAGCTCGGATCGGACAATGCAGCGCTGCTCGACCATCTCGGCACGCTGTTCGACACGCCGTTCGATGAGCGGCGCCTGCCCTGGGCGTCGGACTGGAAGATCGGCATCGAAAGCGTGCTCGAAGTCTATCACGTCGATGCGGTGCATCCCGAGACGTTCCGGCCCTTCACCCAGCGACGCTGGGAGGTGGCGAAGGACGGGGATCATTCGCGCGGCAAGGCGTATCTGTCCGCAGACAGCGCGGCGTGGTGGGAAAATGTGCGCCGCCGCCTTTCGCTCGGCCGTTCGGCAGAATTTCCCGATTACGATCATTGGTTCCTGTGGCCCAACGTGGCGATCGGCATGACCGATGGATCGCTGGTCAGCGTGCAGACCTACGAGCCGACGGGACCGCAAAGCTGCGATCTGCATTTCCGACTCGCCCTCGCCAGGCCGACGCGCGAAGGCGGCTCGCAGGCGGTGCGCCGCGCCGCGCAGCAGTCGCTGTCCGAGTTCAATGTCCGCGTGCTCGAAGAGGATCGCACCGTGTCGGAAAGCGTGCAGCGCAATCACCCGCACGCGCATGGACCGGCGCGGCTCGGCGCCGGTGAAACGCGCATCGTCGACTTTCACGAAACCTGGCGCCGGTGGATGGCATGATCGCCGAGCAGATTGATTGTCCTGTCTGCGGTGGCGATCATTTCGACGCCATCGCCCAGTTCGATACCGGCGGCTGGGTCGCTGACGACGCGAAACGCTGGTCGCGCCGCGAGCGCGTGTTCGACTACGGCGCCTGCCGCACCTGCGGTCACGTGCGCATCGTCACGCCCTACGACGCAGAGATCATCGCCGACCTCTACAAGGACGCCGAACCCGTCTTCTGGGACGATCGCGGCACCGACGCGACTTCGGTCTATCGCGACATGCTGACTTTCTGCGGACCGGCCTTGCTGCGACGCACCGGCGGCAGCGTGGTCGATTTCGGCTGCGGCCACGGCGACCTGCTGGCCCTGATGCGCGACGAGTATGGCGTCGCGGACGGGATCGGCGTCGATTTCCAGCGGCTGGTCGGCGACGGGGTGCGGTTCGTCGCCGGCGATCTCAACCGGCTCGACGACGGCGTGCTGGCGCCGCTCGGCACCATCCGCTTCGCCTTTGCCACGCATCTGCTCGAACATCTGCTCGATCCGCGCGGCTTTCTGCGTGCAGTACGGCGCGCCATGGAAGCCGACGGTCATCTCTATATCGAAGTGCCGGACAATGACGTGATCGTGGCGCACGAGATCGGCCGCATGAACGGTCTGTTCAATGCGCAGCACGTCCAGTACTGGACCGCGCGCAACCTGACCGCCCTGCTCGCAACCACCGGCTTTGCCGTCGAGCGCATGGAGACGGTGCGCTCCGGCTATATTCCGCGACTGAAGATTCTGGCGCGCGCGCGTTCGACCGATGCGCCGGCCGGCATCGTATCCTTCGCCTTCGAACGCATGTGCGACCTGCGCGCCGAAGTGACGGCAAGCATCCTCGCCCACGCCCAGCAAGGCACGCTGTGCCTGTGGGGCCTCGGCATCGACTTTCATAGGCTGCGCCGCGAGAGCGCCGCATTCGATGCGCTGGTGCGATCGTCAGGCGTGCTGCTGTTCGATCTCGGGCTCGCCGGCGGCACGGTCGACGGGATCGAAGTGCGCTCGCCCGACGAGCTGGCGTCGCTGCCACATGCGGTCGTGCTGTTGCCCGGTCCCGCCGACGTGCGGGGCAAGATGCGCGCCTATGCGGCGCGCTGCGGTATCGCGGAACAGCGGATCTTCGATCCTTATTCGCCGTGACCAGGCGCGTCGTGCTGCGCGCCGACGCGTCGATCGCGATCGGCACCGGGCATGTGATGCGGTGTCTGACCTTGGCCGAAGAGATGATCGCGCGCGGCTGGTCGGTGACCCTGCTCGCGGCGGAGCTGCCGGACGCGCTGGTGCAGCGTGTCGGTGCGGTCGGCGTGTCGCTTCAGGCCGTTGCCGCCGCCGTCGGCGACGAGGCCGACGCTGCCGCGGTGATCGCGACCGAGGCGGATGCCGTCGTGCTCGATTCCTATCGCTTCGGCGTCGCGTACCGGGAACGCGTTCACGCCTCGGGACGACCGGTCCTGACGCTCGACGATGGTCCGACTCTGTCGGCCTTGCATGCGGACCTGGTGCTCAATCCTGCCCCGCAGGCCGATGGCAATCGGTACGCGCTGGCGGCACAAGGCGCGCAGCTTCTGCTGGGGCCGCGCTACGCGCTGGTCCGACGGACCATCCGGGATGCTGCGCGCGCGGCACAAGCGGATGCGGGGCAGCGCTCGCGCCTGCTGGTTCTGTTCGGGGGCTCTGATCCGCTCGGCCTGACCGGACCGGTGGCGAACTCGCTACAGGGGCGGTTGCCTCCCGGCGTTCTGACAATCGTGCTCGGCGCCGCAGCGGCACCAATGAACTTGGCGGGGCTCGCGCCGTTGCGCGACCCGGCGAACCTGCCCGATCTGATGGCCCAGTCGGGGCTCGCCATCTCGGCGGCCGGTGGCACGCTGGGCGAACTTGCGGTTTGCGGCGTGCCGACGATCGCTGCCGTCGTCGCCGACAATCAGGCGGCGGCGAGCAC
>JAQGIE010000119.1 GCA_028291365.1 Rhodospirillales bacterium | reverse complement strand
TCTGCTGTTCGGCGGTTCCGACAGTTCGGCGACCGGCGACGGCTCGCTGGCGTCTTACCTCGGCAGTTCGAGCGACACGGCATCCGTGTTCTCCTCGTTCACCGACGAAGCGAAAGCGGCGTTGTTGCAGGCCCAGGAAGAGGCGTCGAACCAGACGGCGGCCGACGGCACGACCGCCGCCGGCTCGACCAATCCTTCGGCAACCGGCAGCAGCAACGTGAACGATCCGTTGTTGCAGGCGTTGGCGGCGATGATGTCGCCGTCGTCACAGACGCAAAGCGCGTCCTGGCTCTAGTTCGATCCTGTGGGCGGTGCCAGAACGGCGCCGCCACGGTCGGCTCGACGGCGTGTGGAGGGGACACATGAGCATCAGCGGGGTTGGTTCGCCCGGTTCGCCGCCTGTCGACGTTCGACAGCGAACCACCAGCGAACCGACCGAGACCAAGCAGCCGATCAGCGCCGCGCCCGGGGAGGCCGCAGCACCTCTACCGGGCAAGCCGCTCGATCAGATTTCCGGCGAGATAAAAAACGCCCTGTTGCAGACGCAGGAAACCGCGAATGACCCCGGCGCAGCCAGCAACGAGACGCTGACGCAGCTATTCCGGACCTTGGTGGATCTGCTCGCCAAGTCACCCGCGCCGAGCACCAAGCTCGATGTCTGACATGACTCAGTCGTCGCCATAGACCTCATCGCCGACATCGTGCGTCCACCACAGCGCGGCGAGTTGGGCGAGCAGCAACGGCAGCACCGACACGGCGATGATCGCGGCCAGCTCGAGCTTGGTCGCGGGCGTGCGGTGTTCCAGCAGCAGATAGGCGATGGCGCCGCCGATCAGGAACCCGATCGCGATGGCGCCCTGCTCGACGCGGCGGATGCGGGGATCCGGCGGATCGACGCGACCGCCCGCGATTTCGGCGGCAAAGGCGATGCGTTCGGCCTGGCGGCGGATCACCACGATCAGCACGAACAGCGTTTCGATTACGACCAGCGCCTCGACCGCGCCGATCAACCATTGCTCGAACCCCATGCCGTGCTCCCGATGCGCTGCCAGGCTTTGCTGACCGAACGGTCGCATGCGATTCGTGAAGGCGCGGTTGCGAGATCGGCGCAATTGCATTCATGCTGGACGTGAAATCGAAAGGGGCGGTGGTGGCAAAGACGGGCGGGCGCGATCTTCCGGTGGTCGAATTCAACACGCAAAAAGCGTGGGATACGTTCCTTGCCGGGCAGAAGCCGGGCGCCGCGGGCGTGTGGCTGAAGATCGCCAAAAAGGACTCCGGCATCGCCGGCGTGTCCAAGGCCGAAGCGATCGAGGCGGCGCTATGCCATGGCTGGATCGACGGCCAGCTCGACAAGTTCGACGACGACTATTTTCTGACCCGCTTCACGCCGCGGCGTGCCGGCAGCAAATGGTCGGAAGTCAATCGCGCGGCGGCGCTGAAGCTGATCGAGGCCAAGCGTGTGCACGCGACCGGCTTGGCCGAAATCGAGGCGGCCAAAAAAGATGGGCGCTGGGACGCGGCCTATTCATCCGCGAGCAAGGCCGAGGTGCCTGACGACCTTGCCGCTGCGCTGGCGAAGAACAAAAAGGCGAAGGCCTTCTTCGACACGCTGACCGGCGTGAATCGCTACGCCGTCCTCTATCGCGTACACGATGCCAAGAAGCCGGAGACGCGCGTCGCGCGCATCGAGAAGTTCGTCGCGATGTGCGCGAACGGCGAAACGGTGTATCCGGTGAAGAAGAAAGCTTGATCGTCGTCCCCGCGGAAGCGGGGACCCAGGAGTCGACGCGCTGGAACCCCGATAATTCCAATGCGGATGTTCCTGGGTCCCTGCTTTCGCAGGGACGACGGAGTTGGTTGTTGCGTTCGCTACGAGCGCCCCGGCGGCTTCGCGCCTTTCGACAACAGGCCCGCCGCTTCGATCAAGGTGCGCTCATAGGCGGCGCGCTGCGTCGCCGCTTCTTCCTTGGTCCAGGTCCAGAAACCGCGGCCGGTCTTGGTGCCGTAATGGCCTTGCTCGACCAGGCTCTCGATCGAGCGGCCCGGCTTGGTGCCGTTGTTGAGATGCGGATAGATCGAAACGCCGGCGCGGTAGTTGGTTTCGAGCCCGGCGAGATCCTTCTGCAGGATCGGCCCCGCCGCGATGTAGCGAAAGCCGAACCCGTACCGCACCGCCGCGTCGACGTCTTCGGGCGTGGCAAGGCCTTCATCGAGGATCGCATAGGCTTCGCGCATCAACGCATGCTGCAGCCGGTTGGCGAGAAAGCCGGGAACGTCTTTCTCGACCCGGATCGGGATCGAGCCGACCGACGCCATGATCGAATACATCGCATTCATCGTCGCATCGTCGGTGCGTTCACCGCGCACGACCTCGACCGCCGGAACGAGATGCGCGGGCAGGAAGAAATGCAGGCCGCCCATCCGGTTCGAGGTCCGGCAGGTGCGCGCGATTTCGCTGATCCGCATGCCCGACGTATTGGTGGCCAGCGGCACCGAGGGCGGCGCGAGCCTGTCGAGTTCTTCGAACAGCGCCCGTTTCAGCTCGAACTGTTCCGGGATCGCCTCGATCACCAGCTCGACGCCGGTCCAGTCGATGTCGGCAGGCGTGGCGCGCAGCGTGAATTCGTCGGCGCTGGCCGTCTTGTCGAGCTGCGCAACCGACATGCGCACGCGCTCGCGCGCCGCTTCCCAGCCGCTCGTCTCGGGCGCGACACCTTGCACCTGCCAGCCGGCGCGCAGAAAGAGCGCTGCGATATCGCAGCCCATCAGCCCGCAGCCGATGATGACGAAGCTCTTGCTCATCTGCATTTCCTTTTCCGTCATGCCCGGGACAAGCCCGGGCATGACGATTGATCGGCGTTACGCCCACGCATCCGCATCGCATTTGGCGATCGCTTTTTCGTCGAACGCGTAACCGAGGCCGGGATCGGTCGGCAGCTTCAATCCCTGGTTCGGGATCATGGTTAGCTGGCGATCGATGATGCGGCGGAAATTCAGCACCTGGTCGTCGGCGAAGAACTCGACGAACTGCCCGTTGGGCTGCGACGCGACCAGATGCACGTGCAGGTCGTGGAACCAGTGCGGGCAGAGATTGACGCCGTAGCTGTCGGCCAGCGCCGAGATGCGCTTGTACTCGGTGATGCCGCCGCACACGGCCGCATCGGTCTGCAGGATCGACGCCGCCTGTTTGTCGAGCAATTCCTTGAAGCGCCAGCGGCCGACTTCGATCTCGCCGGTCGCCACCGGAACGCCGATGGCGGCCGCGAGCTTGGCGTGGTTGTCGATCTGGTCGGGGCTGAACGGTTCTTCGATCCAGTACGGATCGTAGGGCGCGAACCGTTCCATGTAGCGCAGCGCGGTCGGCACGTCCGACCAGGCATTGTTGGCGTCGAGCATCACCAGCACGTCGGGCCCGACCGCTTCGCGCACCGCCGCGATGCGCGCTTCTTCGCCCTTGGGATCTTCGCGGCCGACTTTCATCTTCACGGCGTTGAAGCCGAGCGCGACATAGCCCGCCATCTCTTCGCCGAGATGCTTGGGCGTCTTGCCGTCGAGATAGTAGCCGCCGCTGGCATAGGCCGGGACGGGATCGCGCGTCGCGGCGCCGAGATATTTGTAGAGCGGCAGCTTTGCCGCCTGCGCGTTGCGGTCCCACAAAGCGATGTCGATGATGCTGATGGCGCGCATCGCCGAGCCGGCGCGGCCGTGCAGCAGCGCCTCCTGGTACATCTCTTTCCACAGCAGCTCGACATCGTGCGAGTCACGGCCGACCAGCACCGGCGCCAGCAGCTCGCGCACCGCCTGCGCCACCAGCTTGCCGCCGGCGTGGCCGGCATAGCAGTGGCCGATCCCTTCGAGACCGTCGTCGGTCTTGATCTTCACCAGCCCGTAATCGCGACCCAGCACCTGGCGGCGCGCGAAAGCGGTGGGACGCTCAAGCGGAACGCGGACGGTGCGCGCTTCGACCGAAACGATACGGGCCATGATCTTCTCCAGTGTTTGCAATCGAGCAGTGAATCGGCCCGGTCATCAAGTGGCAGGCGGAACGAGGAAGTCGAAGTCGCAGCCCTGGTCGGCCTGCAACACCGTGTCGTGGAACAGCTTGGCGTAACCGCGTGCGGGCGCGGGCTGCGGCGGCGGCAGCTCGCTCGCGCGTCGCGCCAGTTCGGCTGCATCGACCAGCAGGTCGAGCGTGCGCGCGGGCACGTCGAGCGCGATGCGGTCGCCGGTGCGCACCAGCGCCAGCGGGCCGCCGACCGCGCTTTCGGGCGCGACATGCAGAATGATGGTGCCGAAGGCGGTGCCGCTCATGCGCGCGTCGGAAATGCGCACCATGTCCTTGACGCCCTGCCGCGCCAATTTCTTCGGAATCGGCAGATAGCCCGCCTCGGGCATGCCCGGCGCGCCTTTGGGGCCCGCATTGCGCAGCACCAGCACGTCGTCGGCGGCGACGTCGAGATCGGGATCGTCGACGCGCCTGGCCATGTCCTCGATCGACTCGAAGACGACGGCGCGGCCGGTATGCTGCATCAAGTCTTTCGACGCGGCGCTCTGCTTGATCACCGCGCCCAGCGGGGCGAGGTTGCCGCGCAGCACCGCATGCGCCCCCTGCGCCTTGAGCGGCGCAGCGCGCGATCTGATCGCGTCCTGACCCGGCACGTCTTCGGCCGCGTCGATCGAGTCGCCGATCGTCGTGCCCGCCACGGTCGGCGCGTCGAGCACCAGCAGGTCGGCGATTTCCTTCATCAGCCGGGGCAGGCCGCCGGCGTGATGGAAATGCTCCATGTAATGCTGGCCCGATGGCTTCAAATTCGCGAGCACCGGCACGTCGCGGCCCAGCGCGTCGAGCGCGTCGAGATCGACCTTCAAGCCGGCGCGGCCGGCGATGGCGGCGAGATGCACGATTCCGTTGGTCGAGCCGCCGATCGCCTGCAGCACGCACATCGCGTTGCGGATCGAGGCTTCGGTGACCAGCGCGCTCGGGCGCGGCGCGCCGCTGGTCGCCATTTCGACCGCGCGCTTGCCGGTCGCTTCGGCGAGACGGCGCCGCGCCGCATGCGTCGCGGGCGCGGCTGACGAGTTCGGCAGCGAGAAGCCCAGCGCTTCGGTGATGCAGGCCATCGTGCTGGCGGTGCCCATCACCATGCAGGTGCCGACCGACGGCGCCAGCCGTTCATTGACGATCTCGATCTCGTCGCCGTCGATGTCGCCGGCGCGATGACCGCCCCACATGCGGCGGCAATCGGTGCAGGCGCCCAGCACTTCGCCCTTGTGATGCCCGACCACCATCGGTCCGACCGGCAGCACGATCGCGGGCAGGTCGGCCGAGATCGCCGCCATCATCTGCGCCGGCAGCGTCTTGTCGCAGCCGCCGATCAGGATCACCGAATCCATCGGCTGGGCACGGATCATCTCTTCGGTGTCCATCGCCATCAGGTTGCGAAGGAACATCGACGTCGGATAGGCGAAGCTCTCGTGGATGGTGATGGTGGGAAACACCATCGGGAGGCCACCCGCCAGCATCACGCCGCGCTTCGCCGCCTCGATCAGCTCGGGGACGTTGCCGTGACACGGGTTGAAGTCGCTATAGGTGTTGGTAATGCCGACGATCGGCCGCTCGAGCGCGTCGTCGGTATAGCCCATCGCCTTGATGAAGACCTTGCGCAGGAACAGCGAGAATTCCTCGTCGCCGTAGCTGGTAAGGCCTTTGCGCATGCCGCGCGGGGCGTCGCCGTTGCTCATCGTGCTCTCTCCTTGACAGCAAAGATGATGCGCCAGCCCTGCATCACGAAACCTTCGCCCGTGAATCGCGCTTCGACAGGCGTGCCAGCAGATAATCGATCTCGGCCTTGGCCGCCGCGCTCAACGAACCGCCGGGTTTGCGCTGCGCGTCATGGGCGATGGCGCCGCGCTTCTGCAGAACGTATTTGCGCACCGCGAGGCCGATGCCCTGCTGCTGCTCGTAGCGCAGCAGCGGCAGATGCGCGTCGAACAGATCGTGCGCGTCGTCGCGCTTGCCCTGCTGGGCAAGATCGACCAGCTCGACCAGCATGTCGGGGAAGGCGTAGCCGGTCATGGCGCCGTCGGCGCCGCGCTCGGTTTCGAAGTCGAGGAACAGCCCGCCATTGCCGCACAGGATCGAGATCGGCCGCATCGAGCCGTCCTTCTGGAATCCGCGCAGCGCCGAAATCTTTTCCAGCCCCGGCCAGTCTTCGTGCTTCAGCATCATGCAGCTCGGGTGGTTCTGCATGATGGTGCGGATGACTTTGGGCGTCATCACCACGGTCAGGGTCAGCGGATAATCCTGCAGCACCCACGGGATCTGGTCGCCGATCGCTTCGACCGCCTGCGCGAAGTAGGTGATGATCTGGTCGTCGGTGCGAAGCGCGGGCGGCGGCGCGATCATCACGCCGGCAGCGCCTTCCTCCATCGCGCCGTGCGCGAGCTGGCGCATGGCCGCGAAACCCGGCGACGACACGCCGACCACGACCGGCACTTTGGCCGCGCGTTTCACCACCTGCCTGGTGATGGCGAGCGACTCCGCCATGTCGAGCTTGGGCGCTTCGCCCATGATGCCGAGAATCGTGAGACCGGTGGCGCCGGCGCCGAGATAGAAGTCGGTCATGCGATCGACCGACGCGGTGTCGATGGCGCCGTCCGGCGTGAATGGCGTCACCGCGATCGGATAGACGCCGCTGGCATTTTGATCGAACGCCATCTGCTCAGCCTTTTTTCTTCGAGGCTTCGTAGCGCGCCTTGTTCTCGGCGTTGGGCGGGTAGAGGCCGGGCAGGGCGGCGCCCTTTTCGACTTCGCCCATGATCCAGTTTTCGAGATTCTCCTGTTCGAGTGCGGCGCCGACGAGCTCGTCGACCATCGCCTGCGGGATCAGCACGGCACCGTCCTGATCGACCACCACCACGTCGTCGGGAAACACCGCGACGCCGCCGCAACCGATCGGCTGCTGCCACGCGACGAAGGTGAGGCCCGCGACCGAAGGCGGTGCTGCGACGCCGTTGCACCAGACCGGCAGGCCGGTTTCGAGCACGCCGGCCACGTCGCGAATGACACCGTCGGTGATCAGCGCCGCGACGCCGCGCTTGGCCATGCGCGCACACAGAATGTCACCGAAGATGCCGGCATCGCTGACGCCCAGCGCGTCGACCACGGCGATGCAGCCCGCCGGCATGTCCTCGATCGCCGCACGCGTCGAGATCGGCGACGACCAGCTCGCCGGCGTTGCGAGGTCTTCGCGTGCGGGCACGAAGCGCAAGGTGAAGGCGCGGCCGACGATGCGCGGCTGGCCCGGCCGCAACGGCTTGGTGCCGCGCATCCACACGTTGCGCAGACCGTGCTTGAGCAGGATGGTGGTGATCGTCGCGGTCGAGACTTTGCTCAGCGTGTCGATGATCTTGGGGTCGAGCGACATGGTCGGATCCTCAGAGGCTGGCGAACTAGATGCTTGCGATGAGGCCGCCATCCACGCGGATGGTCGAGCCCGTGATGTAGGCGGCGCGCGTCGACGCCAGGAAGGCGACGACGTCGCCATATTCGTCCGGGTCGCCGAAGCGGCCGGCCGGGATCGTCGCCAGCGCCTGTTTGGTGATTTCTTCGACCGGCTTGCCTTCGCGCTTGGCCTTGGCGCTGTCGAGGACGCCGAGACGCTCGGTCGAAATTCGCCCCGGCAGCACGATGTTGGCGGTAATGCCGTCGGCCGCGACTTCGCGTGCCAGCGTCTTCGACCAGCCGACCAGCGACATGCGTAGCGAATTCGAAATCGCGAGATTGGGAATCGGCGAAACGATGCCCGACGAGGTGCTGGTGATGATGCGGCCCCATTTGCGCGCACGCATCCCGGGCAGTACGCGGTCGGTGGTGCCGATCACCGACAGGACCATCGCGTCGAACTGCTTGCGCCACAGCTCCGGATCGGCGCCGGCGGCGGTGGTCGGCGGCGGGCCGCCGCTATTGTTCACCAGAATGTCGACCTGGCCGAACTTGGATTCGACCTCGGACACGTTCGCGTCGATCACCGACAGGTCGGCGAGATCCCATTGCAGCGCCAGGCCTTGGCCTGCAAAGCCCGCGATCGTCTTGGCGAGCTTGTCCTTGTCGCGGCTGGCGATGGCAACGTTGGCGCCTTCACGCGACAGCGACGTCGCGATCGCGGCGCCGAGCCCGCTGCTGCCGCCCAGTACGAGAGCGGTCTTGCCTTTGAGACCCAGATCCATCGTTCACTCCTTCAGCGCGGCCATTTCGATTCCGGAATCGGCGTCACCGGCCCATTGCCGTCGAACCACGAACGCAAATTATCGACCACGAGCTGCCCCATCCGTGCGCGCGTGTGATGCGTGCCCGAGCCGACATGTGGAACCAGCACCGCATTGTCGAGCGTGATCAATTCCTGCGGCACGCGCGGCTCGTCTGCAAAAACGTCGAGCCCGGCCCCGTGGATCGTGCCGTCCTTGAGCGCCGCGATCAGCGCCGTCTCATCGACCACCGACCCGCGCGCGACATTGATGACGATGCCGCGCGGCCCGAGCGCCTTCAGCACGTCCGCATTGATCAGATGTCTGGTCTCGGGCCCGCCGGGCACGATCACGACCAGCGTGTCGACCTCGCGCGCCAGGTCGAGCAGGTTCGGCACGTGACGCCACGGCACGTCGGGCTGTGCACGGCGCGCGTAATAGACCACGGGCACGTCGAAGGCGGTGATGCGGCTGGCGATGGCGCGGCCGATCCGTCCCATGCCGATCATGCCGACGGTGCGGTCGCGCAGCGACGCGGTGAGGCGGTAGGGGCTCTTCAGCCAGTTGCCCGCGCGCAAATGGGCGTCGGCCTGCGGCAACTCGCGGATCGTCGACAGAAGCAGCCCGACCGTGAAGTCGGCGACTTCGTCGTTCAGCACGTCCGGCGTGTTGGTGACGATGATGTCGCGCGCCACCGTGGCGGGCACATCGATCGAGTCATAGCCGACGCCGAAATTGGCGACGATCTCCAGCTTGGGCAGGCGCGCCATCATCGCCGCGTCGGTCTTTTCGCGACCACGCGTTGCGATGGCGCGGATGCGCGGACCATGCTCGGCCAGGATCTCGTCGATCGGCCGGTCCACCGTGCGATGCACGACGAAGGACTGGGCGAGCGCGGCGTCAACGTCGGGCATCATCTGCCCCATGCTCAGCACATGAATCTCGTTCGACATGCGGCTTCTCAGTGCTGAAGGATCTTGGACAGGAAAAGTTGCGCCCGCTCGCTGCGCGGCGTGCCGAAGAACGCTTCCTTGGTTGCGTCTTCGACGATCATGCCCTGATCCATGAAGACGACGCGGTCGGCGACGCGGCGGGCGAAGCCCATCTCGTGCGTCACCACGGCCATCGTCATGCCGTCCTGGGCCAGCGCCACCATGACGTCGAGCACTTCATTGATCATTTCGGGATCGAGCGCCGAGGTCGGCTCGTCGAACAGCATGGCGACGGGATCCATCGCCAGCGCGCGCGCGATGGCGACACGCTGTTGCTGCCCGCCCGAAAGCTGCGCCGGAAACTTGTCCGCCTGCGCCGGCAGCCCCATCCGTTCGAGCAGCTTGACCGCGCGCGCGTCGGCCTCGTCGCGGGTACGGCCGAGAATCTTCACCTGCGGCAGCGCGATGTTCCTGCGCACCGTCATGTGCGGGAACAGTTCGAAATTCTGGAACACCATGCCGATGCGCGAGCGCAATCTGGGCAGGTTGGTACCCTTGGCCCCGACCGACACGCCGTCGACCTTGATCTCGCCTTTCTGGAACGGTTCGAGCCCGTTCATGCATTTGATCAAGGTCGACTTGCCCGAACCCGACGGGCCGCAAATGACGATGACCTCGCCCTTGCGGATGGTCAGCGAGCAATCATCCAGCACCTGGAACTGCTGGTACCATTTGCTGACATTGGTCACTTCGATCATAGGGCGTATTTCCGCTGCAGACGGCCGACGAGCCGCGAAGCGGTGAAGCAGATGACGAGGAACGTCACCGCGACCACGCTATAGAGCTCGACCGGACGATTGTTGCTGTTCGCGACCACGTCGGCGGTGGTCAGGAAATCGCGCACGCCGACCACGTACACGATCGACGTGTCCTGGAACATGATGATCGCCTGCGTCAGCAGCACCGGCAGCATGTTTCGAAAGGCCTGCGGCAGCACGACGTAGCGCATCACGTGCCACCGGCCGAAGCCGAGCGCCAGGCCGGCATTGACCTGGCCCGCCTTCACGCTGGCGATGCCGGCCCGAATGATCTCGCAGTAATACGCCGCTTCAAACAGCGTGAACGCGATCAGCACCGACGAATAGGCGTCGATTGGATGGCCGACGATCTGTGGCGTCAGGATGTAGAACCAGAAGATCACCAGGATCAGCGGCAGCGAACGCAGGAAGTTGACATAGAAACCCGCTGCAACCGCCAGAACGCGGAAGCGCGACAGGCGGCACATCGCCAGCACCGTGCCCAACGCCATGCCGCCGACGATGGCGACCAGCGTCAGCTGGAAACTGACCATCAGCCCTTGGAACAGAAGGCCGCGATTGTTGACGATGACGTTCCAGTCGAAGCCCATTTTCAGCGCCCCGATCCGACGCTGCCGGCGATGCGCGTGCGGCGTTCGATGACGCGCATCAGCGTAATGACCAGCAGGGTGACGCAGGAATAGAGCACGGTCGCGGCGGCGAACGGCTCGAACGAATGGAATGTGTATTCTTCGATCTGGCGCGCCGCGGCGGTGAGTTCCATCACCCCAAGCGTCAGCGCCAGCGACGAGTTCTTGAACACGCCGAGAAAATCGTTGGTGAGCGACGGGATGACGGTGCGGAAGCCGATCGGCAGCAGCACGTAGCGATAGACCTGCGCCGTCGAGAATCCCATGGCCAGTGCGGCGGCGCGCTGGCCGCGCGGGATCGACTGAATGCCCGACCGGACCTGTTCGGCGACGCGCGCGGCGGTGTAGCAGCCCAAGCCCACGACCGAAGTCCAGAATTGCGGATCGGCCATGTCGCGCTTGACGAATTTCTGCGCCGCGGCGGGCAGAAGTTCGGGAATCACGTAGTACCAGAGGAACAGCTGGGCCAGCAGCGGGATGTTGCGGAAGATTTCGACGTAGATCGTGCCGACGCGCTTCGCGACCGGGTTGTCGAGCGTGCGCATCACCCCGATCAGCGAACCCAGCGACATCGCGATGAACCAGGCCAGCACCGCCATCACGACGGTGTTCCTGAAGCCCTCGATGAGCCAGTCGATATGGGGGCTGCGAAATAGCAGCCCCCAATCCCAGGAATAGTTCATGTCTTATTCCCCGCGAAAGCGGGGATCCATTCGCAATACTTAGAAACCGTCGCGTTGTGCATGGATCGTGGATCCCCGCTTTCGCGGAGAATCAATCCGGAAAAGCGAACAGCTTGAACGCATTCTCGAGGTCCGGGCTGATCGGCAGGTTGATGTTCGTCGGACCCGGTTCGAACCACTTGGCGTAGAGCTTCCGCATCTCGCCCGACTCGATCAGGCGCGACATGGTGCGCAGGCCGAGGGCACGGAAATCCGTGTCGTTCTTGGGGATCATGATGCTGAACGGATCGTAGGAATAGAATGGTCCCACGACTTCATACTGGCTCGGATCCTTGGCCATCGAACGGATGCCGTAGAGCACCACGTCGTTCGACGTGTAGGCGTCGGCACGGCCCTGTTCGAGATTGAGCAGCGCTTGCGGATGGTCCTTCACCTTGACCAACTTGACGTCCAACTTGCGCTTGGCGATCTCGGCTTCGGCGGCTTTCTCGTTGGTCGTGCCGCCCAGCGCCAGCAAGGTCTTGCCTTGCAGATCTTCGATCTTCGTGATGCCCGACCCTTTGCGGACCAGTAATTTGGTGCCGGTGATGAAGGTCGGCGCCAGGAACTCGACCTGCTTCATGCGGCCGGTCGTGATCGTGGTCGACGAACATTCGACCTGCGCCGTGCCGTTCGCGATCAGCGGAATACGCGTCTGCGGCGTCACCGGCACGTATTTGATGTCGAGCTTGTCGAGCTTGTATTCCTCTTTGATCGCGTCGGCGATCTTGAGGCAGATGTCGATCGCATAGCCCTGGGGCTTGCCGCTCGAATCGATGAAGGAGAAGGGGACCGACTCTTCGCGATAGGCGATCGAGAAGGTCTTGCTCTGGACGATTTTCTCGAGCGCCCCGCCGCTCTGCGCGTGTGCAGGTGCAGCAATGGCGCAGATCGCGGCCGCGAGAAGTGCGCGCTTCAACATCTATTCCTCCCTGGAATGGCGGCTCTCGGCTGCTTTGCGCGGCGCTTGTTGGATCGAGCCTGTCCAAGCCGTATCAGCGGCCCATCAGACTCGTCAACGGGATTATCAATAATTCGGGTTGTGACGTTCTGACCGCCTCTGTAGCGTGGCCGTATGGCGCGTGCTGCACGAAAGCCGGACATCACCGAACCGCGCGCCGTCGCGCTGTCGACGGTGGTGGCCGCGATCGAAGAAGACATCGTTCTGGGGCGGTTGCTGCCGCGCGAGCGGCTGGTCGAAGACGACCTGATGGTTCGTTTCGAGGCCAAGCGGAACGTGGTGCGCCAGGCGCTGCTCGAGCTGGAGCGATTGGGGACGGTCGAGCGCGTGCCCAATCGCGGCGCCCAGGTGCGGTCCTACACCGCCGTCCAGGTGCAGCAGCTGTACGACGTACGCGAAATGCTCGAGATGAACGCGGCGTCGCTGATTCCGCTGCCGCTGAACGAGGCGGCGCTCGAAAAGTTGCGCACGATCCAGCGCGAGCACGACGCGGCGGTGAAATCGGGCGACCTGAAACGCGTATTTCGCGCCAACATCGCCTTTCACCGGGCGTTGTTCGCGAATTGCGGCAATCGGTATTTGTCGGAAGCGATCAATGAGTTCGCCCACAAGGCGCATGTGATCCGTTTCCACTCGCTGACCCAGAAGCGCTACGTGAAAAGCGCGCGCGACGATCACTGGGCGATGATCGAGGCGCTGGCGACCGGCGACCGCAACGGCTTGATCGAAATCTGCCGCCGCCATCTGCTGCCGTCCAAGACCGCCTATCTGAAAGTCGCGCCGCGGTTGGATTGAGGCGGGTAGCAGCCCGAAGAGGACCGTTGCGAAGTCGAAGTAAGGATACCCTCATGTCCCCTGTGCCTCAGGGAGAGGGGACATGCAGGGCGAACTTTGCTCAGGACGAGCGGCCCGGCAAGACGGGGCCGTTCCGGATCGCTCCCCCAGAGGGTCCGGGCCGCCGGGGCGACGAGCTTCGTGGGTTGGGCTGGACGCGATGGCGACGCGCTGCGACGGTCCGACTCCAATGCGCCACCTCATCGTCCTCCTCGTGCTGGTCCTGAGTTCCGTCGCCCAGGCCGAGCCGGTTCGCATCGGGGCGAAGAACTTCACCGAGCAATGGATCGTCGGCGAGCTCTATGCCCAGGCGCTCGAACGGAATGGCTTCACGGTCGAGCGGCGCTTCAACCTGGCCGGCTCGGCCATCGCCCATGCCGCCCTGGTGGCGGGCGAGATCGATCTCTATCCCGAATATACCGGCACCGCGCTCGCGGTGGTGCTGAAGGAGAAAGCGCGCGGCGAAGCGCCCGAGACGGTGCTGGCGCGGGTTCGTGCGTTCTACGCCCGCGAATTCGACGCGAGCTGGCTGACACCGTCGGGGATCGACAACGGCAACGTGCTGCTGGTGCGGCCCGACACCGCCGCGCGCGGCGTGGCTTCGCTCAGCGACCTGGCGCGCATCGCGCCAAGCCTGACGATCGGTCTCGGTACCGAGTTCGTCGATCGCGACGACGGGCTGCCGGGGCTGCAGCGCGTCTACGGCATGAAATTCGGCCGCGTCGCGACCTTCTCGGCGCTGTCGCTGCGCTACGATGCGCTGATTTCGGGACAGGTGGACGTCATCAACGGCTTCGCCACCGACTGGCAGATCGCGGCCGGTTCGCTGGTCGCGCTCGCCGACGATCGCGCGCTGTTTCCGCCCTATCAACTGGCGCCCGTGGTGCGCAACGCGGTGCTGAACGAGCGGATTGCGTCGGTGCTCGACGCGGTGTCGGCGCGGCTCGACACGGCGACGATGCAGCGCTTGAACGGGCTGGTCGAACGCGACCGCTACGAGCCCGCCGAAATCGCGGGCGCTTTTCTCGACGGCGTCGATTTGACGAAAGAGGGGCGGTCGCGCGCGGGCTTGCCGCTGGCGCGGCTGGCGCGCGCGACGTTGGAGCATGCAGGACTGGTGCTCGCGTCGATGGCGGCCGGATTGGCGGTGGCGTTGCCGCTGGCGCTGCTCGCGATGCGCCGCCCGCGCCTGCGCGCTGCGTTGCTCGGCGGCAGCGCGCTGCTCTATGCCGTGCCGAGCCTGGCGCTGTTCGCGCTGTTGTTGCCGCTGACCGGGCTCGGCGCCACCAGCGCCATCATCGGTCTCGCGCTGTACGCGTCGATGGTGCTGCTGCGCGGCCTGCTCGGCGGACTGGCCGCGCTGCCGGTGCAGCTCGACGAGATCGCGACCGGGCTCGGCCTGTCGTCGCTGCAGCGGTTCACGCGCGTGACCTTGCCGCTCTTGACGCCCGCCTTCGTCGCCTCGTTGCGCGCGGCGCTGGTGGCGTCGATCGGGCTTGCGACCGTTGCCGCCGCGATCGATGCGGGCGGTCTCGGCGAGTTGCTGTTGACCGGACTCGCGCAGCGCTGGCCGGCCAAGATCGCGCTCAGCGCTGGCGCCGCCGTGCTGCTGGCGATCGTCGCCGATCGCGTGCTTCTGCGGCTGGAACATCGGGCGCGGAGTCGCATCGCATGAACGCGCTGATTGCGCCGCTGCTCGAACATCTGCGCCTGTCGGGTGCCGCGTTCATTTTGTCGGTCGCGCTGGGTTTCGCGCTGGGCCTGATCGCGGTGCGCGGCTCGCGCCTCGGCGCGGCGCTGACGCAGTTCGCGACCTTGGCGCGGACCCTGCCGAGCCTGGCGGTGCTGGCGCTCGCGCTGCCGCTGCTCGGCACCGGCTTCTTGCCGTCGCTGCTGGCGCTGACGCTGTACGCGACCGCGCCGGTGCTGCTGGCCGTGGTGGCGGGGTTGCAGCTGGTCGATCCAACGCTGCGCGAGATCGCGACCGGACTCGGTCTCACGGCGCGGCAGCGTCTCGCGCGGGTCGAGTTTCCGCTGGCGGCGCCGATCGTGGTCGCCGGGCTGCGCGTCGCGGCGGTCGAGATCGTCGCCGGCGCGACGCTCGCGACATTCATCGGCGGCGGCGGGCTGGGCGATCTCATCGCGCGCGGACTCGCGGTGCGCGACACCGGCCAGATCCTGCTCGGCGCGCTGCCCGTCGTGGCCTTGGCCCTGCTGATCGAAGCAGCACTGGGACAAGTTGAACGTCGGCTCGCGGGGAGTGGGGCATGATCGAGTTTCGCGGCATCACGTTGCAGCGCGGTGCGCAGCGCGCGCTCGACGCGGTGTCGCTGATCGTGCCCACCGGCACGGTCTGCGCGCTGGTCGGGCCGTCCGGCGCCGGCAAGACCAGCCTGCTGCGGCTGGTCAACCGGCTGCTCGTTCCGGATCAAGGCACAGTGCTGGTCGACGGCGTCGACATCGCGACCTTGGATCCGGTGCAGCTGCGCCGGCGCCTGGGTTGGGTGGTGCAGGAGGTCGGGCTGTTCCCGCATCTCGACGTCGCGCGCAACATCGCGATGGTGCCGGAATTGCTGCGCTGGGACCAGAAGCGCATCGATGCGCGCGTCGACGAGCTGCTGGTCCTGGTCGGGCTCGATCCCGCGCGCGTTCGCCATCGCGCGCCGCGGACGCTGTCGGGCGGCGAGCGCCAGCGCGTCGGCGTCGCCCGCGCACTCGCCGCCGATCC